>DGFC01000100.1 GCA_002391465.1 Firmicutes bacterium UBA3910
CATTTCCTTCTGTGCCCAGATGCAGGGCCTGGTGCTGGTAGATAGGGAAGGCCGGCCCGTACGCCGGGCCATGAGCTACATGGATTCCCGGGGCGAAGGGGAGCTGCGGGCAGTTATGGGCCATGGTCTGCAGGTAGCGGGCGTGAATGTGTTCAAACTGCTAAAATCGCTTCACATAACCAAAGCGGTGGCCGCCAGTGCCAAGGATCCGGTCTGGCGCTATAAATGGGTGGAAAGGCATGAACCTGAAAACTTCGCCCGTGTTTACAAATGGCTTGATGTGAAGGAATACTTGATTTTAAAGGCAACAGGAGAGTTTGTCATGACGGAGGACAGTGCCTACGCCACGCTCCTGTATGATACGAGGCCAGGCAAAAGGGGCTTCAGCCCAGAGATGTGCGCCATGCTGGGCGTGAACATGGAGCATCTGCCTGATGTTGTGCCCTGCACTGCCTTAGTTGGTACAGTGAGTTCCAGGGCAGCGGAGGAGCTTTCGCTCAAAGCGGGCACCCCAGTCTTTGGCGGCGGCGGAGATGCTTCCTTGATCGGGGTAGGTGCCGGGGCAGTGACTAAAGGCAGCACCCACGTTTACATGGGTACCTCCGGCTGGGTTTCTACCGTAGTAGACAAACAGTATTTAGACGTGAAAAACATGATCGCTTCCATCGTGGGAGCTGATCCCGAACACTTCAACTATTTCGCCGAACTGGAAACAGCAGGTAAATGCCTGGAATGGGTAAAGGATCATCTCGCCCTAGATGAGATCAACATTTACCTGGAGAAAAAGAGCATTGTTGATTCGAAAGAGGCAGTGTACAAAAGCCTCTGCGATTACATGATCAGTGTTATAGGAGACGTCCCTCCCGGCAGCGGCGGTGTGATTTTCACGCCCTGGCTGCATGGCAACCGGTGTCCCTTTGAGGATGCCAATGCCAGGGGGATGTTTTTTAATATTGGCTTAGATACGGGTAAGACTGAAATGATCCATGCCGTTTTGGAAGGGGTCTGCTACCACCTGCGTTGGCAGCTGGAGGCCCAGGAAGAAAAAGTGCGGGCAGCGGATACTATCCGCTTTGTGTGGGGTGGGGCGTTGGCACCCCTAACCTGCCAGATTCTCGCCGATGTGCTGGGCAGACAGATCGAAACGGTGAATAATCCCCAAGACGTGGGCGCAGTAGGAGCGGCTGTTGTGACGGCAGTGGGATTAGGTGTACTGGGTAGGATCTCGGACGCAGCTTCCTTAATTGAAGTGGTGGCAAGCTACGAACCAAAACCAGCAGTTCAGGCAGTTTACGATGGGTATTTTAAGGTGTTTAAGTCGCTCTACAAAAACAACAAAGGCGCGTTCAACCATTTGAACGCGCCCAGTATAAAGCCAAAGCACACGACAGCAGGCACCTCACAAGAACCGCATCAGCTTGCGCACAACTGAGAGGGGTGTTTTATACGGCGGGTACTTCTGTTTTACATCGAACACAGTGCTGCTCAAGAGCACGCTCTTGTAATGGGTAAAGGTATCGAAGGTGGCCCTACCGTGGTATTTCCCCATACCGCTTGCACCTACCCCGCCAAAGGGCAGCCATTTGGTTGTGATATGGCTGATGGTATCATTCACGCACACACCACCTGAGGAAGTGCTGGAAAGTACGTATTCGATCTTGTCTTTACTGCGGGAGAACAGATAAAGGGCCAGCGGTTTAGGCAGGCGGTTGATGTGCTTGACCGCCTCCGGCAGCTCCCGGTACGTAAGCACGGGCAGAATTGGCCCGAAGATCTCATCCTGCATTAGCTGACCGTCTGGTAAGACGTCCGTAATGATGGTGGGGGAGATATACAGCTTATCGGGGTCTGTCTCCCCGCCGTAGACAACGGTGCCTTCTGCGAGAAGACCTGCTAGACGCCGAAAATGGCTCTGGTTGATAATTCGGCCAAAATCTGCGCTCGTTTTGGGCTCGCTGCCGTAAAAACCAGCCAGTGCTTTTTTCATTTCCCCCATCAGCTCATCTTTCGCGTCCACATGTACTAACATATAATCCGGAGCAACACAGGTTTGGCCAGCGTTTAAGAATTTACCCCAGGCGATGCGCTTGGCCGCCTGTTTCAGATCTGCGTCCGGCTCAACGATGCAGGGGCTTTTACCCCCCAGCTCTAGCGTGACCGGTGTTAGATGCTTAGCGGCAGCCTCCATCACAACCTTACCCACCCCGGTACTGCCCGTGAAGAAGATGTAGTCGAACTCCTCCTGCAGTATTGCCCGGGTGCCGCCCGCTTCCCCTGTGACCACCGTGACGTATTCCGACGGGAAAGCACTGTTGATCAGCTCAGCCAAAAGGGCAGTGGTATGGGCTGAATTCCGCGAGGGTTTTATTACAGCGCAGTTGCCTGCTGCTATCGCCCCAACCAACGGGGCTATGGTGAGCTGGAAGGGGTAGTTCCAGGGGCTGATAATTAACACCACCCCGTAGGGTTCGGGTATTATGCGGCTGCGGGAGCCCACGTAAGCCAAGGGAGTTGGTACCGGTTTGGGCTTCATTAGACGCTTGAGGCGTTTGCGCAGGTAGCGCAGTTCATTCAGGACAAAGCCCACTTCCGTGAGATAGCCCTCCACCTCCGATTTACCCAAATCTGCCTTTAAGGCAGCCAAAATCTGCCCTTCATTTTCACTGATCAGCCGCTCCAACAGATCGAGCTGCCTTTGGCGAAATGATAGGCTGCGCGTATTACCCGCTAGGAAAAACTCCCTTTGTTTCTTTACCAGTTCGGCGTAGATGGCTATCACTTCCCTTTCTGCCTAAACTTTTCCAGAAGAGCAGTAATATCCCAAGTGTTGAGAACCACTTCCCTGGGCAGGCCCGCCTTACGGGCCATGTTCAGCCCATAACGGGTATCGTTATAGCCCGCTAAGCTGTGGGCATCTGGATTTATTGCCAACAATACTCCCCGCTCGTAGGCTCTGTGGGCCCAGCGCCAGTCAAGGTCCAGCCGGTGGGGATTGGCGTTGATTTCAATTGCCACATCGTGCTCGCGGCAGGCGTCAATTACCGCATCTAAGTCGATGGCGTAGGGCTCCCTGGCCAAAAGCAGGCGCCCGGTGGGATGGCCCAGCATATTGACGTGGGGATTGGAAACGGCTTTCAGCACCCGCTGGGTCATTTCCCTCTCGCTCATTTTAAAAGCGGAATGGACAGATGCTATTACATAATCAAGCTCACTAAGTAGGTCGTCAGAGCAGTCCAAGCTGCCATCGCTGAGGATGTCCACCTCCAGCCCTTTCAGCAGCTTGAAGTCGCTGTATTTGGCGTTAACCTCATCAATTTCCGCCATCTGCCGGCGCAGATCATCGGCGTTTAAGCCCCCAGCGTAAATGGCCGATTGGCTGTGGTCACCAATGCCAATAAAGGACCAGCCTAAACTGCGTCCGTGCTCCGCGATCTCTGCCAGAGTGTTGGTGCCGTCGCTGTAGTTGGAGTGGTTGTGAAACACGCCCTTAAGATCTTTGTCTGTTACTAGCCCAGCTAAAAGTTGGGGCAGCTCAGTCCGTGAGGTTTCTAAAATGCCTTCCCTGAGTTCAGGCGGAATAAACTCTAAGCCAAGCTGGGCGTAGCATTCTTCTTCACTGGCGGCAATAGGCAGCTCACCATCTGGTGCCAACGAACCGAGGAAATCTATATGGGCTGCACTGCCGGTGGTTAGGATAGCGTCTGTGCCCCAGCGCTCTTTGCTGGTAAAGTGGAGTTCAACCGGGATTCCGGCCGCGCTCTGCTCTGGGACGTCAGGTAAGTCCCCTTGGGAAATGCCGGCAACGAGAAGTTCGATCTTGCCTACCACTTCCAAGCCCCGGCGCAGCTCGCCACTGACAAGGACCTTTCCTCCGGTAATTTCTTCGAGCAACGTCTTCAATTGGAGAGCTGCACCTAAGGCGTCTGGGTACAGGTAGGACTGCTGGTAGCGGCGAAGTGTTTTGATGCCCGCCAAAATGTCCGCTTGGCTCTTGGGACCAAAACCCTTGAGGGTTAAGAGACGGTTCTCTTGGCAGGCGTATTCCAACTCGCCTAGATTGGTAATCTGGAGGGTATCGTAGAGGTAGCGGATCCTTTTTGTGCCTAATCCGGGGATGTTATACAGATCCAAGAGGGTGGGAGGTATTTCCTGGGCAAGTTCGACGTAGACTGTTGTTGTGCCCGTATCCAAGATCTCCCGGATTGACTGCTCAATACCTGCACCAACGCCCGGGATTTCCCGCAGCCTGTCTTGCTGTACCAGCTCTTCAAAATCTGCATCTAGCTTTAGAAGGGCCATAACCGCGTTGTTGTAGGCGCGGACCCGATAAAAACTTTCACCTGCCAGCTCCAGCATGCGGGCAGTATCTTTCAAAACACCGATTACTAACTGCCTTCTCATATCACTCACCTCGTTCGGTGGTAGAGTTCGTTATGGGGACAAGGAACCCTCCAGCTAAAGAAATTTAGTAAAATAGTATGTTTTTCTGTCCGCGGAAGGAGGACAACGCCTCTCTGTCGTGGTATAGCATGAATAAGATTTAAATAGTTAGGATGGGGAAAAATGGGCAGAATAGCCATTGTTACCGACAGTTCAGCCGGTATCCCTGAAGAATTGGTCCGGGCCAGCGATTTACACATAGTTCCCATCGGTGTCCAGATTGACCACAAACCCTTCAAGGACGGTGTTGACTTAAGGAAAGAGGAATTCTACGCTAAGCTAGACTCGGGTAATGTCTCAACTTCCCAGCCTGCGCCCGGGGATTTCATCGAGGTGTATCAGCGCTTGGCCCAAAAGGCCAAGGAGATTATCTCAATCCACGTGACCAGTGTGGGCAGCGGCACAGTGAACACAGCCAATTTGGTGAAAGAGATGATTTCGGTGCCCATCAGCGTTGTGGACTCCAAAACAGCCAGCATGGCCCAGGGGTTCATTGCCCTCGCGGCAGCCAAAGCGGCCCAGTTGGGTAAGACGCGGGAGGAAATTTTGGAGGCTGTGGAGCAGGTTAGGGAACGCACTGCCGTTTTTGTGGCAGTTCCAACGTTGAAATATTTGGCCAAAAGCGGTAGGATCAGTTCAGTTCAAAGCCTACTCGCAGGCGTCCTGTCCATCAAGCCCATTTTGGGCGTCAAGGACGGACTGGTTGATGTGGTGGCCAAGGTACGTTCGTACCCCAAGGCCCTGCAGCGGTTGATCAGCCTGGTGGAAGAGCGCTTCCCCGAGGGTGT
Organism: Firmicutes bacterium UBA3910; assembly: GCA_002391465.1. GTDB lineage: Bacteria > Bacillota > Limnochordia > Darwinibacteriales > Darwinibacteriaceae > UBA3910. The sequence goes on from DGFC01000100.1 coordinate 5,229, forward strand.
GACCAACATCGCGGTGCTTCATGCCAACGCTTTGAAAGAGGCGGAGGAGTTCAAGGAACTGATCGCCCAGCGCTTCGAGCCCATCAACATCTTTATCGCGGAAATGAGTGCATCCCTAGCGGTCCACGGGGGCCAGGGGATGCTTGGCATTGCTGTCTGTGATAGTCCCCTAGTGGGGAGCCTTCTGGCCCCTTCAGGTTGATTTTTCAATTGATTGACACAAAAATGCCAATAATATATAATATATGTTAGCCGCGTGCCCTGCAAACGGCAAAATTCAAGAGGAGGAATTTTTTAACGTATGTCAATCGATGTTGGCAGCATTGTCGAAGGGAAGGTCACGGGGAT
>DGFC01000031.1 GCA_002391465.1 Firmicutes bacterium UBA3910
AGATGTGTATAAGAGACAGAGTCCGGGTTGTGTACATCCACCTGCAAATGGGGGAAGTTGGCTAAAACGTGGCCGCCAATAACCCTACTGATTTCAGGGGAAGTGAGGGGAAAGGCCTTATTGGAGCGCCTTGTCTCCACTTTGAAGGTTTTGCCCTCTGTGTCAGCCACAACCGCAACAGCACCTGCTTTAATGTCATCCAGGTCCAAATCCCGTTTCAGGACGGGGGAGACAGAGACGATACCGAACACGGACTGTAGCCTTTCGGCCAGTTCCCGCCAGTTGCCGTTAGTGGCCAAATAAATGCGGCCAAAGGTCTGGGTAAGGGGGCCGTGTTCTACCGATTCTAGCTTTTTGCGTATATTCTCCAAAAGGATGTTTTCAAACACTCGGCGGTTTTTTCCCTTTAAACTCAACTCGCCGTAGCGGATTAAAAGCAGAGGATACATATATTTCTCCTTACATATAGATATTCCGGATCTCCTGCACCGTTTCTTCTAAACTATAGCTGACGTAGTCTATTTGGTCAAGCGTAATCTGGGGTGACAGGCTGAAGCGGATGGCACTGAGCGCAAGTTCATGGGGGAGCTCAATCGCTTTCAGGACATGGGAGACTCCCCGTCGGGATGAACAGGCTGCTCCCATGGATACGAAGATGCGTTTTTGCTCGAGGAAATGGACCAATACTTCGCCCCTAACTCCGGGAAAACTGGCATTGATAATGTGCGGTGCCCCATCGGCTGGGCTGTTTATAACTGCATCATCGACAGCTTGGATACCTTCAATCAGAGCAGAACGGAGTTTCAGGACGTGCTCCCTGTTTTCCTCCTGGCTCTGTACAGCCAGCCTGACTGCTCGGGTTAAGCCCACAATGGCTGGGACGTTTTCCGTTCCCGGCCGGAGGCCGTTTTCTTGGCCGCCTCCAAACATGATGGGCCGCAGACCGACCCCACGCCGTGCGTAGAGCAAGCCTACCCCTTTGGGCCCGAACACCTTATGGCCGCTAAATGTGATCAGATCAGCGTTGAGGCGGGGTACCTCGAGGGGAACATTACCCAGGGCCTGGACAGCGTCTACGTGAAAGACAATTCTATGCTGCCTGCCTTGGTTAGCCTGCTTTACAATCTGTCCAACTTCCGCGATGGGCGCGATTGTTCCCAGCTCATTATTTACATACATAATGCTGATGATCTTAGTATCAGGCCGGATCAATTCGAGAACATTACTGGCATTTATCCTGCCGAATTGATCAACTTCCAAATAGCTTACGCTCCAGCCGCGGCTCTCCAGATGCTCTACCACGTTGAGTACCGAGGAGTGCTCAATGGGAGTTGTTATAATGTGGCCCGGATTGCGCAATAAATAAGGAGAGTTGGCCGTGCCTAACAGGGCCAGGTTATTGGCCTCGGTACCGCTCGCGGTGAAATAAAGTTCGCGGGGATTAACACCCAGAATCTCCGCTAACTGGGTGCGGCAGGAATTTACCGTCTTTTCCGCGGCAACTCCCCGCATGTGCGGTGAGGAAGGATTACCGTATTGAACGGACCAGTAGGGTTCCATAGCCTGAACCACCTCTTCCGCGACGGGAGTGGTGGCGCTGTTGTCCAAATAGATTTCCTTATCCATGTTCTGACCTCCTGCAGCCAATACTCTTCACCAACCCTTCCTTATTTCTAGTATTTATCCTTGTTTTCCTCTTTTTATCTCCCGTGGCAGTACTGCCGCAGCGCTGACATCTTTCCCATGGGGAGGACGCGTTATGCAGGAGGGAGAAGGTAAAACTTTACTCAGGAGGGAAAGGGCGGTAGGGAAAATCCCCTCACTAGCGAAGTATATCCTACAGACAGGGTTCAGTTTTTTGTCCATAGCGTATGGTAGAACATAGAGTTGATATTCTAGAGGGGGAAAACGAATGAAACGGAAGCTCGTCTTGCTGTTGTTCGTTGCCGTATTCTTGGTGGGCTGTTCATCCTACCAACGGGAGATGGTCCCGCCTAAAGTGGATCTTGGCAGCTCCAGGCGAATTGCAGTCCTGTTCTTTGACAATCTAACGGATGATTATGCACTTGTTTATGAAGTGGAACAGCAGCTTGTAGAGCAGCTGGGAGTCTTTTACCAGGTCACTGACCCGCGGGAAGCGGATTGGGCCTTGGCAAGGGTTGGCTTGCGTCCCACAGAAGCTCCCAGCGCAGAACAGGCTAGGCGTTTGGGAGAACTGTTAGGTGTAGATGCTGTAATTATGGGAGAAGTATCCGGTTATTTCGAGCCCATTAATCAGACCCCGCCTTACATCGTGAAGACCCGCGAGACGGAGGATGGTAAGATCGAGAATCTCTACGAGGTGACCAGAACTACCACCGTCCTGCTCAGCTTCACCGGCCGAGCCATTTCTACTAAGTCTGGAAACATGATCTACCGGGAGAGGGTCCAGTCTGAAAAAGTGGTGAACTCGAAGGTAAGTCTGCGTTGGTTCCCGCAAGGCAAAGAACCGACTGCCTGGGATGTTCCAACCAAGTCACGCATTGATGTGCCTGAGGCACGTCGTGCTGCGGTGCACGATGCCGTAGCCCAGTTTGTTGAGGATCTGCTGCCCACCTATGTCTGGCGCAGGGTTCAGTAAATGGCTATCGGTTGACAGGCACCAGGCGGGAATGCTAAGATAAATAAGTGATAAAGCTACTCATCGAGAGAGGCGGAGGGACGGGCCCGATGAAGCCCAGCAACCAGCGGAGACGCCAGGTGCTAATTCCTGCAAAACCCGGAGCCGGGTTTTGAGAGATGGGGTGACATATTCTCTCATGCAGTGATCCTCTCTCGATTGGGAGAGGATTTACTTTGTAATAAAGGTGGTAGTAAAGGTGAGGGAAAAGAGATATACATTTACGTCGGAATCGGTTACAGAAGGGCATCCCGACAAGGTCTGCGATCAGATTTCCGATGCGGTTCTCGATGCTATCCTTGAGTGTGATCCCAACGCTCGGGTGGCCTGTGAGACAGCCATTACAACCGGCTTGGTTCTGATTATGGGTGAAATCAGCACCGACTGCTATGTGGATATACCCCGCATTGTGCGGGACGTGGTCCGTGACATTGGCTACGACCGGGCGAAATACGGCTTTGATGCCGATACATGTGCAGTCCTTACTTCCATTGAGGAACAATCGCCCGATATAGCCATGGGTGTGAATACAGCTTTGGAGCAGCGCAGCGGTGAAGATGACGAAAACTCCCGCTTAGGTGCGGGCGATCAGGGCATTATGTTTGGCTATGCTGCAGATGAAACGCCTGAATACATGCCCATGCCCATTACCCTTGCCCATCGTATGGCCAAGAGGCTCGCTGACGTGCGTAAGGACGGGACTTTGGATTATCTCCGTCCCGATGGCAAGACGCAGGTATCGGTGGCATATGATGATGAACATAGGCCTATTGCAGTTGAAAACATCATCGTCTCTGCCCAGCATCACCCCGATGTGACGCAGGAACAGATTTACCAGGATATCCTAGAACACGTAATTAAGCCGAGCATACCGGAGGATCTTTGGACGCCGGAAACCATCGTCTTGGTCAACCCCACCGGGCGGTTTGTTGTGGGTGGGCCTTTGGGCGATGCGGGCTTGACAGGCAGAAAGATCATCGTGGACACCTACGGCGGTTTCGGCCGCCATGGCGGAGGGGCCTTTTCCGGTAAGGATCCTTCCAAGGTAGACCGCTCCGCTTCCTATGCGGCGCGTTACGTAGCGAAGAATCTGGTTGCTGCAGGCTTGGCCAGGAGACTGGAAGTGCAGGTTGCGTACGCCATTGGCGTTGCCCGCCCCGTATCCCTTTTTGTAAATTCCTTCGGGACAGGCATAATCCCCGATCGGGAAATAGAAGAGTTGGTTAGGGAGCACTTTGATCTACGTCCGGCGGCAATTATTCGGCAGTTCGATCTGCTGCGGCCCATTTACAGACAGGTGGCTGCCTACGGTCACTTCGGGCGGCCCGATTTGGACCTGCCTTGGGAGAGACTTGACAAGGTGGCTGAACTGAAAAAATAGGAGACAGACGGCAAAGTGCCGTCTGTCTTTGTATTTAGAAAACAGAATGGTAATGGGGGAATTGACAAACAATTGTCAGGTAATTATAATTTAAGCTGCGGGATCTATCGCAAGGAGGTAACAAATGCATCATCGTTTGAAACTTCTCTTGTGCGTAGCACTGCTCATTTTGGTTGTTGTCGTTCCGGCCTCAGCCGGAGTAGTAGTCCTGCAGGTTGAGGTACTGCCCGGTTTTGCGGTTGATGTCCCCAACAGGCTTGTATTCCCGCCTGTCGCCCCGGGACAGTTCAGCGAACAGAACCTCAATGTAACCGTTTGGGCCAATGCACCCTGGATACTCATGGCTACCATTCTAGATGGTGAGGATATGGCAGGCATCTTCGAGCATCGTTCGTTAGGTGGTTCTTGGACCAGACTAGGTTCAACCACATCGATAGTGTTTGAGAGCAGCAGCCCAACCGGTGCGGAGGGAGTTGAAATGAGTATTCCCTTCCGTTTCAGGGTAGATTACGGCGACGATCCTGGTGACTATACCGTAGAGATTGAACTGACGGTGGTGCCTGCAGCATGAGGCGGGTAGTCATCTGTATAGTACTCCTTTTACTTACCACAGCGGCCTGTTCTGCTCGCCTGGCTGTTTCCCCCGTAATGATAAAGGCCAACGATGTGAAGGCCGGTGACCGCTTTCAGATTATGCTTGCCCAAACAGGTGAGGAGCCTACCAACATACGCCTCTCCTTGGCCCTGTTCTCTCGACAGCAGGATGGCAGCATTCTTTTCCTGGAAGACCACGCTTCTGTTGGTCGAGCAAGGGAGGTTCTGAGGATACCGGAAGAATCCTTTCTCCTCAATCCTAACGAACAGAAGCTGATCGAGGTTGAGGTTGCGGAGGAAGATTTCTCCGATTTCTCCGGCGTCCTTTTTGCCAGGGCAGATCAAACGGGAATTCCCATTCGCTTTGCTGTTCTCTTCATGCTCTCTTCCCAGATGCAGGCGGGTGAGTTATGAAGCGGCTGACGTTAATCACAATAGTTCTAATCTGCTGTGCCTCCTGCAGTGCAGAGCAGCCTATACTTGATTTCACATGCGGCCCGTTTAACGGGCCGTATCTTTTCACCCAGCGCTTTGATTTATGGGTGGAGAGCCCGGCCAACTGGCAGCTTTTTCTGCTGCCTGCGGCGGGTGTAACACTGGCTGCGCCCCATTGGCGGGGAACAGGATCCGGTCACGAGAGCAGGGTAATGGAGTTCGAGGTGAATGCTGGGATGCTGGGTGCAGGCCAGCATCGAATGGAATTGGCAGTGACGTTGGAGGGAGCCCAAGGGGTCCTTGGCCTTCCCGTCAAAGATCATTACTGGGTTCTGCCCCTGAACAATCCACAGGTCACCCTGATCACGGCTGGAGGCGAAGAGTTGGAACTGGCGGGCGAAGGGTGGACCCGTCTGGATGAGTGTCCGACGGGAATAATGTGGGCGAGAGACACAAGACCCGGGGGATTGTTGGCCCGAGCAAGTTCCATTGCTCAATACTCCGCTGGGAGCACCATGCGCTGGTTGACCCGCCCCTTCAAACTGGAGGCGGGGGAGAGGCGAGAAGTGGCTCTACTGTTTACAGGCCCCATGTCTGCTGGCGAACTGCACTTTATTGTCGATGGGGACATTGACATCAGTGATGCTTGGTACCTAAACGGAGAGCCCATTACAGTACGGCGGATGAATACAAATGGGAAGGCCGTCATTCATCTCCCTTCGTTAGGTCCTGGCGAGCATGAACTGCGGGGTTTTGTCCAGGCGCTTCTCCCCAGTAAGGCCAAGACAGCCCATTTGCGAGCCCATCTATTGGAACAAGAAGCCGTATTGGCGATCCCAGTTGAACGGGATTGGTTTGACCTTTCCCACCACCATCTACTCAGCTTGTCAGCGGTGGACTCTCTCCAGGATCAGCCCATCCTTCTGCCCGATGGAACGATCAACCGTGTCGGTGACGCTACCACGTTTGTGTTTGAAAGGGGAGGCTTAGCTCCACTAATCCCATTGAGTGACCCATCTGCGCCTGTGTGGGCTGGGCTTCCCTTGGAGCAAAGGTGGTTGGGGTGGGAGTCGAGTGCCAAGAGTTCTTCCTTTTTCCTGCCTGTTCTCGTCTGGGATGGCGAGCTTGACTGGCGAATAGTGGGGAAGCATAACGATTGGATGGTTGATTGGTCTGAACAACGGCGGCAGGTTGTGGGGAGTGTGGGCAGTCTTAAGTTTAAAGCAGGTGATGGGCGACTGTCCTTACTGAGGCGGACCAATTATTACTGGGATGACTTAGGCTTTCGCTGGTGGGCTGGGTACCGGGGTACCGGTGCTGCCTGGCGTAGCGGAAGCTGGCGCGGTAGTGTGGAGATCCCAAGGACAGGATCCTTGCCCTTTTATTCTCTGCAGTACAGCGGTGGGAGTTGGCGGGCTCGGTTCAGTCGGGATCAGGCTGCCTTGAGTTTTTTCGGCGAGTGTCTAACTTGGGGCCTAGACTTCAAAGGACAGACCGTTTGGCTGCAGGCCCAAGATGGGCTCTGGCGGTTTGATCTGGGTAGGGATGGACTTAAGCTGAGAGCAGGTGATGAAACGGGTGTCCTGTCTTTGACGGTTGACCCCCAGCGGGATTGGACACTGCGTTTGGCTGGTGAAAACCTTGAGGTATATGTGCAGCGTAGCGATTCGTTGGGCTTTCGTCTGCGTCTGCCCGTGTGGTCGGATAAACGGCAGGCGCTCACCACGTTTGCGGTTCAAGCTAGACGTGGATATCCGCTTTTTGAGCTTACCCATACCGAAGGTTATTGGTTATTTGAACGAACAGCGGCTTACCTCAGGGCAAGTATACGGGGAGCAGGTGCAGAAGACCGGTTCAATTACGGTGCCGGTTTGATCTACTCTCCCACACCAAGTTTGATGGGTAACCTGGACTGGGAACGGGAGCTGGGCTGGAGTGTGCGGGTAGGAATTGCACTGCCGCTCTTTACTCATTGAGAAAAGAATGGGGTTCCCGTTTGGGAACCCCGTCCTTGTCTTTGCTTAGAAGACCGGGATAACCAGTCCTTCGTATTTTTCCAGGATGAAATCCCGTACAGCATCGCTGAGGAGTACTTCCACCAGCTTCTGCAGGGCTGGGTTTTCCGTTTCGCCCTCCCTGACAGCGATTACATTTACGTAGGGAGACTCGGCGTCTTCCAGGAAAATGGCGTCTTCCAGCTGGCTGAAGCCTGCCTGCAGCGCGTAGTTACCGTTGATCACTGCTGCGTGGACGTCAGGCAGAACCCGGGTCAGCTGGGCAGCTTCCAGTTCGGAGAAGCGAATGCCAAGCTTGTTCTCGATGATGTCAAAGACGGTAGGCTCGATACCAGCCTTCGGATCTAGTTCGATCAGACCTGCCTGCTGGAGCAAGAGGAGGGCACGACCGCCGTTTGTCACATCGTTTGGAATGGCGATTTGGGCCCGCTGGGGAAGTTCGTCCAGGGAACCGATCTTGGCGCTGTAGACTCCTAGTGGCTCAATATGGACGCCGACTAAGGAAACAAGGTTGGTACCCCGATTGGCATTGAAGTCATCAAGATAGGGAATGTGTTGAAAGAAGTTGGCATCCAACTCGCCGTCCTGCAGGGCGAGATTTGGTTGGACATAGTCGGTAAACTCGATTACTTCGAGGGTGATGCCCTCATCAGCCAACAGTGGTACAACGAAATTCAAGATCTCTGCGTGGGGCACCGGCGTTGCACCGATTTTGATGGTTTCAGCCGATGCGACAGCCCCTAGGCAGAAAAGGAGCAGAAGTGTTCCGACGATAAGTATGCTTTTTTTCATGTTAGTCCTCCTATTTCCTGTGGTATAGTCTTTGGGCGATTTTATCCCCAAGCATTTGTATTCCCTGGACCAATACGACCAGGATGATCACGGTTTGCAGCATAATGTCGCCGCGGAACCGCTGATAGCCATAACGAATAGCTAGGTCTCCCAGGCCGCCACCGCCGATCGCTCCAGCCATAGCGGAGTAACCGATCAAGTTCACAGATGTCATGGTGACAGCGAGAATCAGGGCGGGGAGCGCCTCTGGGATCATTACTTTGAAAATGATCTGGAGTGGGGAAGCCCCCATGCTTTCTGCCGCTTCTATCACACCGCTGTCAATTTCCAAGAAAGCCCCCTCCACTAAACGGGCCACAAAGGGTACGGCTGCTACTGTGAGGGGAACGATGGCTGCAGTGGTCCCGATGGAAGTGCCCGCCACCTTGCGGGTAAAGGGTATGATGGCCACCATCAAGATGATGAACGGGATGGAACGGCCCAGGTTAACGATGCCGCCCAGGATGCGGTTAAGAAATGATTGTTCCAGAATGTGATCCTTGGAAGTGGTGGCAAGCAGTATGCCCACCGGCAGGCCGGCAAATGAAGCTAGGGCAGTGGACGCACCCACCATAATCAATGTCTCTATAGTGGCATCCCGCAGAATGGTAAGTGTCATGGGATTGTACGATTGGAAAAACTCTACTACTGCTTTGAACACTACCCAAGCACCTCCACTTCTACCTGTTGTTCCTGTAAAAACTGAACGGCTGTGTCAATCTGCTCACTATCCCCATCCATTTCTACCATCAGCACCCCAAAGGGGGTGTCCTTCATTTGATCGATGCGGCCAAAGAGGATGTTCACATCTACGTTATGTTCCCGCACCAGCCTAGACATGATGGGTTGGTGGGCCTTCTGATCGATAAAAGTGAGGCGCAGGAGTTTCTTACCTGCTTCTGCGAGCTTGTCCGGAACAGTTGGCTGGAGGAAACCCTGCAGCATACGTTTGGCAGCGGTCGAACGGGGGCGGGTGAATACGTCCACCACCGTGCCCACTTCCTGTACTCGGCCGTCTTCCAACACCGCTACCCTGTCGCAAATCTCCTGAATCACTGCCATCTCGTGGGTAATCAGTACTATGGTGAGACCCAGTTCTGAGTTGATGCGCCGGAGCAGCTGTAGTACCGACTTAGTCGTTTCAGGGTCAAGGGCGGATGTGGCCTCATCGCAGAGGAGGAGATCCGGTTCAGTGGCCAGTGCCCGGGCAATACCAACCCTTTGTTTCTGTCCACCGCTGAGCTGGCTGGGGTAGGCATCCAGTCTATCCTCCAAGCCCACCAGTTCTGCTAAGCTCTTGACTCTGGCGGCGATTTCGCCTTTAGGGAAACCGGCCAGTTCCAACGGAAAAGCTATGTTTTTGTACACGGTGCGGGATTTGAGCAGGTTGAAGTGCTGAAAGATCATCCCGATTTTTTTCCTCTCGTCCCGCAGCCTCCGGCCTCCGAGATTGTTGATTAAGAGCCCATTGACCCACACTTCACCCTCATCGGGCCGCTCCAACATGTTGATACACCTAACCAGCGTGGATTTACCCGCACCACTCTGGCCGATGATGCCGAAAATCTGGCCTGCGGGGATATGCAGATCAATGCCCTGCAGGGCGTGGACAGCTGTCTTACCGGGAAAAGTCTTAACTACATTATTTAATCGAATCATGGCAAACCCCCTAACAAAAAACCTCTTCCCAAAAGAAGAGGTTACAGCCATAACGAACTAAGAGCTATTACCCTCATCTTTCTGGAATACTCCAGCAGGAATTGGCACCTCGTGGAAGCCTCTTATGGAATCAACCACCGGTTGCCGGGTTTCATTGGGCCAGTCCCTCCACCACTCTTGATAAGGTCTAATATTCAGTTTGAATGTGCACGTGTTTCAATTACGTTATTACTAGTATAAAGGTGGGTAGGCCCGTTGTCAACCTGGAAGTTTACCCAGAAACTCTAAGCCGTTAATTAGGAGGCGAAAGCGGCAGCCAAGGAGGGTAGCAGCCTCTTTGCACATCTCCATCCTGGTTAAGTAGATTTCAAAGAAGTCCATGATCTGGCACACAGTCTGGTCGAAGGCGATCTCCAGTGTGATTGTTCCTTCGTCCTCCACGTACAGTTTAGTGTCTGTTATGGCGAGGTTGACCCGATCGTGGATGCCCGGCCGTCGATCGTCCTGAAGTCTGTTGGCCCTAGTGCGGTGAGCATCACTCTTGTCGGCCAGAATTAAAGCGGCAGATACGGGGCTGACTGCATGACCGATTTCTTCTTCGTGGTTGGCAATGGCGGTGACAATTGTGCAGATGTCTTCGTGTGCCATACCCAACTGTCTCAGTTCGAAGTAAACGAGGCTGGCTCCGGAAATGCTGTGGTGTTTGCGGTTAAAGAGGTTGCCAACATCATGGAGGTAACCTGCGATGGCACCTAGTTCAACTGTACGTTTATCATAGCCCAGCTGCCTTAATATGTAGGCTGTTTTGTCCGAGACGTAGGACACATGCCTTAGACCGTGTTCAGTGTAGCCCCTGGCCTTGAGGTAGGCATTTGACTTTTCAATGAGGGTAGTGAAGGCAGGGTTTGCCTTGATCTCTTTGAGAGTGATCATTTTTGTCACCTCCAAGTTTGTTATTCAGTATATCAGGAAATGGGAGAAAGGCAATGGGGGAAGAAAATATTGAGGATTTTCGTACAAGATAGTCCTATTCTTGGGACATCACCCTTGCGATGCGAATATAATGGACTGATCTCAGACCACTATATTAACCTACAGGGGGCGGTCAGATGCAAGACAGGGATCTTTCTGTCCTTACCCCACGTGAAAGTGAGGTATTGCGCTTAATTGCCCGTGGGCTAACCAACAGCGAGATTGCCTCCGAGTTGTTTATCAGTAAGCACACAGTGAAGAACCATGTAAGCAACATTTATCGTAAACTCGGTGTCAGCGATCGGACGCGGGTGGCCCTCTTGGCTCTTAAAGACGAGACGGCAGAATAGATTGGATGCAAACGGTATTTATCCCACGATAAATGCCGTTTTTGCCGAGGAGGATTTGGACAAGACAGAGAGAAATAGATCGGTGCCCAGGGACGAAGGAGGCTTTTGCATGTTTAAACTGCATGTGTACGCCGTGCAGGCGGACGATGGTCTTCGCCTGGGTTTAATTCGTGATCCCAAGCATTTGCCGGATCTATTGGACGAAGCGGGGTTGGAAAACACTTCGCTGTTGTCAAGTCCCCTGCCCAGTGCTCGGGCATGGGATGAAGTGATCCGGTGGAGTAGACGTCTTGATGGGAAGTTCGGTCGTTTTTGGCGGCGTGTGATCACCTGGCACCCAACGCCCCGGGTTATGGAAACTGCTGGGAGCGAAAACGTTGAAGAAGTACTAACTGCTGTAAAGGAGCTGACTGCGGGTCGGATCGTTTTGGAGAGAAGGCTTGTGGAAGGCCTGCGAAGGTTAGGTTATTGGCCTGCTGATGTGATGCGGGCCATCGATATTGGAATCAAACGCTGGGAACTGCGCCATTCCCCGGGTCTGTTCTATTCTGGGTGGGACGAAAGCGAGTGCACACGCTGTGGTTCAGTGAGACCGGCGGTACACGAACCGTGTGCGGCCTGCGGCAGTGAAGAATGTCTGATCTGTCCAGAGTGTGCAACCATGGGTGCAGTTAGGGGATGTGACAACTTCATAGAGCTTGCGTCACACTATCCCACGTCTGAGCCAATGCCTGTGAAGCTGCAGCTTGATATTGAACTGACTGCGGCGCAGGAGGGGGCATCCGCTGAATTACTCGAATTTTGGCACAGCTCCGATCGGTGGGCGCTCGTCTGGGCCGCCTGCGGAGCGGGGAAAACGGAAGTGACTTTTGCCCTGATCAGGCAGGCCCTAAGCGAGGGAGCCCAAGTTCTCTTTGCCATACCACGGCGGGACATTGTTCGGGAAATTGCCCAGCGCCTGCGGGCAGCCTTTCCTGACGTTACGGTGGCAGTCCATTATGGCGGCCAGCCCTGGCATGCTCCAGGTGATCTTGTGGTGGCAACTACCCATCAGGTGCTGGGCTTTTCAAATCGCTTCCAGCTAGCAATTTTGGACGAGGTTGATGCCTTTCCGTATCAGGGAAGTGAGATGCTGCGCTATGGCCTGCGTAGATCCCTGACCCTTGACGGGAAGCTGGGAAAGTTGGTAGAAATGACCGCTACCCCGAATAATGTTCATAGGTACCAGAGGGTAATCACCATTCCTGCTCGTTACCACGGCTACCCTCTGCCCGAACCGACGTTGGTGGAATGGCGACTGCCGGAATTGGACGGTCTTACTGTGGAGAGTTTACCACCCCACGTGCTGGAATATCTCCGCACTGTGGATTCACCCTGGCTCGTCTTTGGTCCAACCATAAAAGCATGTGAGCGTATACAAGGGGTGTTGAGCAGCGCATTAGAAAAGCGGGTAGGTATCTGCCATTCCCAACTCGAGGAACGCAGCCAGGTAATTGAGGATTTCAGACAGGGAAGACTCGACGTACTGGTTACAACCACAGTGCTGGAACGGGGAGTAACCTTCCCCGATGTACAGGTAGTGGTGTTATACGCCGACCATGCCCTCTACAATGTGAGTACACTGGTGCAGGTTGCAGGTCGAGTCGGCCGTAGGCAGGAATCCCCGACCGGCAGGGTGGTGTTTGTGGGCAGCACAGTAACCACTGAGATGAAAGAGGCGTTAAGGCTGATTAGAACTCTCAATAAAGAAGCACGGGACAAGGGGCTTTTGAAAAATGAAAGAGGTGCGTAACTGGCTTTTAGCCTTGGACGAACTCTTCTTCCCCCGTCCCCTTGAGTGCGTTTTCTGCGGTGAGCGGCCCGGGACCGATCTCGGGCCGTGCCGCACTTGCCTCGATTCCCTTGCCATCGCTTGGCAGCGGATGGAGGTACAAGGTTACCCCTGCTTTTCCCTCGTACCCTACCGAGGTTTTGCCCGAGACTTGATACACAAAATGAAATACCATGGAGGCTACCGCATTGCCCAAGGCTTTAGTAGGCTGTTAGGTCTGGCCCTGCGGGAGGAATTATCTGTGTCCCGGTCCGGGCTTCTGGTTCCCGTGCCGCTCCATGCCAGCCGTTTGGAGAAAAGGGGATTCAATCATGCGGCCCTTCTTGCCGATGGTATAAGTAAGGTATGGAGGCTGCCTGTGAGTTCACGGGTGGTGCGGGTTCGACCGACCAAGCCCCAGAGCGGTTTAACGGCAAGCCAGCGGAGGCGCAACCTGAGGGGGGCCTTTGCCCTTGTGCCGGGGGAGAATTGGCAGGGTAGGCAGATTGTGATTGTCGATGATGTTATTACTTCGGGATACACTTTCAGCACTGTTGCCGATTTAGCAGCCGCTCAAGGCGGTAGGCCGCTGGGTGTATTCGTTGCCCGTACTGAAATGGATGGAGGTGGGAAGGACAGTGTTGAAAAACTGCAAACAGTGTAATAAGGTATTTGCCCATCCAACCAGGCATCTTTGTGAAGATTGTTACAAAGAAGCCCAGGCCCAGTTTGAACGGGTCAGGGAGTATCTGGAAGAGAACCGTGGGGCGACTGTGGCCGAGGTGGCAGAAGAAACGGACACCGACGTGGAAGTGATCTATGAGTATATTAAGGAAGGTCGCCTTACTGTGGTACCCAAAGACGCGGAACTGAGGTGCCAGATCTGTGGGACAAAGATTGCCAGCGGCAGGGTGTGTGCGGTATGCCGGGCCGAACTCAGCGACGATCCCCGCATCCCCCCAAGCCAGCAGGGGGATAAGGATACCCGCATGCGCTACCTTGATGCCATCAGGCGGAAGAGACGTTAAAGTTTTCGGGCAGAACGGTCGAAGTAAGTAGTAGGGAAAGAAAGGGGTTTGGGTTAGCAATGATTATTTCCAACAAGGCGGCTGTGCAGCGCATTGCCCAAGTTTATCAGGAACAGAGAAAAACGGAAAAGGTGCAGAAACAGGCAGCTAAACCGTCTTTTCGTGATCAGGTAACCTTATCCACTGAAGGTAAGGAACTCCAGGCCATGCTGCAGAAGCTTGACACCGCTCCCGATATAAGACGTGAGGCGGAGGAGATCAAAGAGGCCCTTGAACAGGGCACTTACAAGGTTTCTCCCCAGCAGATAGCCAGAAAGATGCTGGTAGACTGGAGTAGGGATTAAAATGACAGTCTGGGCAGATTTGTTGGCCATTTTGCGGGCGGAAAATGAGATTCTCAGCTCGCTGCTCGCCTTGGGCGAGGAAAAACAGGAGAAGATCAACGATGCGGATGAGGTTATCCGTATCGCCAGTGACGAACAGGAGCTTGTTGACCGCCTTGCAGTAGTGGAACAGGAAAGGGCGGTCCTTTACGATGTGATCGCTGCAGGTAGGGAATTGGAGGAATGGCTCGCTTCCCTCAGCCAGGAGCAGCAGGCGGAGATCGGTCCCATCATCGTGGAACTAGCAGAGAATCTTGCTGCCCTGCGGTCCCAAAACAAGCTCAACCAAGAACTGCTAATCCAGTCCCTAAGCTACGTTCAGTTTTCCCTTAACTTACTGACAGGCGAGGAAGGCCCCAGCACCTATGCCAGGGAGGGAACTGGGGCGGCCAGGACATCTATCTTTGATCGGAAGGTGTAGTAAGCCATGAGGACTACTTTCAGCGGGATTGCCGTTGCTCTGCGGGCCCTCCAGGCCCAGCAGGTCTCTCTGGACGTTACCGGTCACAACGTGGCCAACGCCAACAATCCAAATTATTCAAGGCAGACCGCTATTCATTCAGCTGGAAAACCCTATCCCACTCCCATGCTGGGTTACACCCCCTCTAACGGTCAGCTCGGTACAGGCGTGCAGATTAGTCAGATTAACCGGATGCGGGACAGTTTTGTGGATCTGAGACTTCGTCAACAGCTGCATAGTTCACGTTATTGGGACACACTTAGCGACGGCCTTTCCCAGGTTGAGCTGTTTTTCAACGAACCAAGCGAGAATGGCATTCATCATGCTCTCGACCTTTTTTGGGATTCGCTCCAGGATTTGAGTAGGGAGCCTGAAATTGCAGCGGTACGGGAAGTTGTTGTTCAGCGGGCTAATGTGTTGGTGGAATCCATAAAGAACACCAGAACCCAGCTGCAGAGTCTTCGGGATAACATCAACGAGAGTATCCCCCTTAAAGTGAACGAGATCAACTCTTTGGCTGCCAGACTGGCCGATCTAAATGTTCAGATCGGGAAAATATCTGCCACCGGCAGTATGCCTAACGATCTGCTGGATAGCAGGGATGCTCTGCTGGAGGAATTGTCCCACCTGGTAGATATTGAAGTGGTGCAGGACCACTCTCATATGGTGGGGGTAACTATCGGTGGAGCCAGTTTGGTCCATCGGGGAACCTCGTATAGCCTAATGACGGGTTATGAGGCAGATGTGGAGGGTAACTACACCAAGAACCAAATTCTGTGGGCAGCCACCGGCAGTAAGGTTGAGATTAGATCGGGACAAGTGGGAGGCATGCTCCAATTACGGGACCAGGAAATCCAAAAGTCTCTCAACGATCTTGATGATTGGACCAGGTCCTTTGCCAAGGTGTTTAATGCCATTCACAACTCAGGTTTTGACCTTTACGGGAATGTGGACAAGGATGGTAATCCCGTTGCCGAACTAGATTTCTTCGTGATTCCAGATGATGATGTCTATCCCCATCTGACGGCGGCTAACATCAAGGTCAATGGGGCAATTCAAGAGGATGTGAGTCTGATTAGGGCTAGTTCCTGTCTCTTA
>DGFC01000174.1 GCA_002391465.1 Firmicutes bacterium UBA3910
CTCCCGTAGGAAACTAGTGTTGTTGGTTTTCACCTTCCATCCATCCTGACCTGGAAAAGAGGAATCTGGGACTGCTCAGGATCTCGCCGATCACCTCAGGCAGCTGCCCCACACCATAGCTTTCCGTGTTGAAAATATGCTCGTCGCCCTGAAGCACTTCCTTAAACTCTCGCAGCAGCTCCACGCTCCTTGCTCCCATTCTTGCGTCAGGGTGTCTGCCTTGATCGCGTCTGACAATCTCTGCTTCTCCTACCATAAGGACAACGTAAAACACCTTAACATTGAGATCCCTTAAGTTCTCAGCCAACCAAGCGGCCTGGGCGGGAAGGGTCACGTAATCAATTACTACGTCGTAACCAAAGCCAAGGAGGTTGCGTGTCAGGCTCAAAATGTTGCTCCAAGTTAACTGAAGAGTCTCCTGGCAGAGCCAGGGTTTACCGCGCCCATTGACGGGGATATGACTGATGTCATCACCGGAAATGAGGGCGCTTTTGTCAAACTGCTGCACAAGTTCGCCCGCGGTAGTGGATTTTCCCACCCCAGCTGGGCCTGAGATGATGTACACCGATCGCTCCATAGCGCTCTCCCCTTCCCTTCTGGGCCCAAAACTATTTTGCCGCCTACTTCGACTCAAAGCTGCCAAACCCTTTACGGTGTGCGCAATATGCGAAATCTGGGCTGTGAATCCCTATATAATTTACGTCATTCCGTATTGACGTAATTGCATCCCCTATGCTATTATGTAATTGCGTAATTCAATATTGGCCGAAGGAGGTACGCGAGAATGACGAGGGACTACGGACAGGAGATTGATCAGCTGAGGGAGGAACTGAGGGAAATCAAGGAAATGCTCCGGCCAAAAGAGGAAGATCCAAGGACCCTCATTCAAAAGATACCTGACATGCATCCTGATCCCCATATCCAGCAGATCTTAAGTCAGCTGGAGGACACATGCGAAGAAAAGAATCAGAATGGGGCCATCACCTACCTGGGGGTTTACGCCTCGGGCGGGCGCCAGTCGACTTGGATCAGGCATCAAGTGAACGCAGACGATCTGCTCAAGCTGATTGAAAACCGTATGGCAGAAAAGGTACTCACATCTATTGGCAACAACGACCGCCTCAACATGCTGCTGCAGATTCTGAGAAAACCCATGACAGTTGCCCAATTGGTGGAAGAAGGGGACTACAACTCCACCGGGCAGGTCTACCACCACCTAAAACCCCTTATCGCGGCGGATCTGATTGTGGAAGACCCCAACAGTGAAACAAGGGGAACGTATATCGTTCAGCCCCACCGGGTTCAGGGCATCATTATGCTCTTAGCGGGCATAAGCGATATGCTCGATCCCAGTTTCACCAAAGGCGAATGGCATGAATAGGGGAGTGGCTAAGCCACCCCCCTTACATTTTCATCTCCCTGCGTTTTCGTTTATAATAACCTTAGGGGGTGGACGCCGTGGACCAAACCAACCGCACTTATATCGCACTTGATCTTAAGTCCTTTTATGCCTCGGTGGAATGCGTAGAACGGGGACTTAATCCCCTTACCACCAATTTGGTTGTGGCGGATCAGTCTCGCAGTCAAAAAACGATCTGCTTGGCGGTCTCCCCTCCCCTGCGCCAGCACGGAATACCCGGTCGTCCCAGACTTTTCCAAGTGGTGCAGAAAGTTAAGGAAGCAAACGCTGAAAGGCGCAGAAAAGCACGGGTTCCGGTCCTGACCAAAAGCTCTTGGGACGATACAGTGCTGCAGGCCAATCCTGACTATGCAATCGATTACCTGATAGTTCCCCCCAGGATGGCTCACTATTTGGATTACAGCGCCCGGATCTACCAGGTTTATTTAAAATACATTGCGCCCGAAGATATGCACGTTTATTCCATCGACGAAGTGTTCATGGATGTCACCTCTTACCTGAAGACTTACCGCATGACCGCCCATGATCTGGCCATGACCATAATCCGTGATGTGCTGAAAACAACGGGGATCACAGCCACTGCCGGTATTGGTACGAATCTCTACTTGGCTAAAGTGGCCATGGATATTGTGGCCAAGAGAAGTAAGCCAGATGAGGACGGAGTACGCGTTGCTGAACTAGATGAAATGAGTTACAGAAAGCAGCTGTGGAGCCACCGCCCCCTCACTGACTTTTGGCGGGTAGGCAGGGGCTACGCCTCCAAACTGGAGGCCGAAGGTCTCTTCACAATGGGTGATATAGCCCGCTGCTCTCTAGGCAAGGCTGATGAATATCACAACGAAGATCTTCTCTACCGCCTGTTCGGTGTCAACGCTGAACTCCTCATTGACCACGCCTGGGGCTGGGAACCTGTGACCATCGCAGATATTAAAGCCTACAAACCCCAGAGTAAAAGCATCGGGTCGGGCCAGACGTTACCCCGCCCCTACAGCTACGAAGAGGCGAGACTGGTGGTGCGGGAGATGACCGATCTTTTAGTCCTTGATTTGGTTGATAAGGGCCTGGTCACGGATCAAGTAGTACTTACGGTCAATTACGATCGGGAGAGCCTGCTAGATCCAGAACTGAGAAAAAACTACCATGGCCCCATCACAACCGATGCCTACGGCAGGACAATACCCAAGCACGCCCACGGCAGCGCCAAGCTGCCCATGGCAACATCCTCCAGCAAACTAATCACCGATGCCATGGTTGGCCTCTATGAACGCATTACAAACGAGAATCTTTTGGTGCGCAAGATCAATGTCACTGCCAACAATGTGCAGAGTGAGAGTGACTTGGGTGAAAGTAATAATTGGGAACAGCTCAGTTTGTTTGCAGATGAAGGACAGGTTGCGGAAGCAAGGGAAGACGTTCTAGAGAAGGAAAGGCAGGCCCAGGAGGCGTTGCTTAAAATCCAAAAGAAGTACGGAAAGAACGCCATCCTCAAAGGCATGAACCTGTTGAAAGGGGCAACTACCAAGGATCAGAACAAACGGATTGGGGGGCATAAGGCATGAATAACGATTACAAACATTACGAGGACATTATTCACCTACCCCGCCACCGTTCCAAGACAAGGCCCCCCATGTCCCGCCTTGATCGGGCTGCCCAGTTTTCGCCCTTTGCTGCTCTAGCAGGCCACTCCGAGCTGATGGAAGAGACGGCCAGAGTTACGGAAGATAAGGCGATCCTCACAGAAGATGAAAAAGCCCGGCTTAACGCCAGGCTGCTCTTGCTCGCTGAAAACCTTAAGGAGGGATGGACTGTGTCCATCACCTATTTCCTCCCCGATGACCACAAGCCAGGGGGAATCTACGTAACTGAAACGGGAAAAGTAAAGAAGTTCGATGCCTACAAAAACTGCTTAACACTGGAAAGCGGTGTTGTAGTTCCCATTAACGACATCTACGCCATTGAAGGGGCGCCGTTCTAAAAAAAGACCATACTCATCAGCGAGGACAGGACATTTGACACCCCATGCATAATCCAGCTGGGCAAAATAGAACCGTCCGCCTTCTTCTCGTTGATATACCCCATGAACCAAGCGCTAATACCTGTGAACAGGGTGATCAGGAGCGCCCAGAACCAGCCCACTGAAGTAAAGAACCCTAAGCCGTGGATGGCGCCAAAGATAACGCTCTGGACCATGTTGCCCGCCCCAAAACCGAAACGGACTGCCAGGCGCTTTAAGAGAAAACCGCGAAAGAGAATCTCCTCAGACAGGCCTGTCTGCAGAAAGGCAAACACCAAGGCACCCGGCAGCGCACCTAGACCCAGGCCTGCGAATTGGGATGTGGCGCTGGGAACACCGCGCAGTACTCGAAAAATCAGGATAGGTAGAGGCGCAGACAGCACCATTACCGCCACGGACCACCGCACGCAGTCCCTGACCTTGTCCCTCGGGACCCCCTTTAGGCCAAGCCATTGGAAAAAGCCTACCTTCTGCCTGTGAAAGATAAGCCACCAGGCCAAGGGAAGCAAGGCAAAGACGATAACCTGAACCCCAGCACTGGCCAGATTACTCACAAAAAGAGCCATGACGCCACCTTCCCCTTTCCATGCTAGGGGTCAATCCCAAGCAGTTCGCTGTAATCCATCTCCATCAGCTTCTCCGCCTCAGAGGGCTCCACCGGATGGGAGAAGAGATAACCTTGGAGGAAATCACAACCTACTTCAATTAAGAGGCGTGCCTCTTCCTCCGTCTCCACACCTTCACCCACAACGTCCATATCCAAGCCGTGGGCAATGGCGATCAAACCTTCCATAACCGCAATGTTTTCCCCCAGCTTCTGGGTCATATGCCGTTCTAGCTTGATGCGGTCAACGGGCATTCTGGTTATGTAGTTGATGGAAGAATAACCGGTGCCGAAGTCGTCCAGGGCGATTCTCACACCTAGGTTCCTGATGCGGTTGATTATCTCCAAAGCTTCCTCAGGATTGCCGATGAGCACCGTCTCAGTAATCTCCATTTCCAACAACGTGGGCTCCAGATCGTAGCGAGTCAACTGTCTCTCAAGGAAATCAACCAAACCGTCATCATAAAACTGTTTCGTTGAGAGGTTGATGGATACGGGTCTGACCGGCTTGCCTGCCCTGCGCCATTTTACAATCTGACTGATAGCTTCTTCGATCACCCAGCGCCCAATGGGCAGAATGAGATTGGATTCTTCTGCAATGGAGATAAAGACTTCAGGGGAGACCCCTTCATTACCCCGAATACGAATTAACGCCTCCAGGTAAGCGATTTCGCCCGTGGCAACACTGACAATGGGTTGATAGACCAGCTTGAAATTGCCCGCCTGCTGCGCCTCAACCAGCATCTGCTCTAGCTGCACGCGCTGACTGAAGGTGTCGGCCATATCCTCCTGGAAGAATAGGAAACGATTCTTACCTTTGTTTTTGGCGTTGTGCAGGGCTATATCTACTTTGATCAGGAGCTCATCAACGCTTTCCCCATCCTGGGGATAGAGAGCGACCCCTATACTGGCAGTTACATGGGTCCGCTTGCCATTAATCACCCTTATCCCATACATACTGGACCTAAGGGCGTGGATGGTGCGGATCACCTCTTCTTCTTCATTTACGCCGGCCAGGTGAACCAGGAACTTATCAGCACCGAAGTGGTAGGCCTTCACTTCCTGGCGAGGGTTGACCCTAAGCACGCCGGCCACAAACTGGAGCACTTGGTCACCGAAGACATGCCCCTGCGTATCGTTGATCACCTTGAAGTTGTCAATATCAAGGAGCAGGATTGCACCTGCACCGCCTGCATTCAGCGTCTTCTCCACGTCTTCCTCGAACTTCCTACGGTTGAGAAGTCCGGTCAAGGAATCGTAATCGGCTAAGTATTGGATATGGGCTTCATGCTGCTTGATCTCATCATACTGTTTCTGCAGCTGCCGTTCGTGGGTCACAAGCTGAGCATACGTCGCTTCCAGCTCTTCCTGCTGATGCATAACATTTTCAAACTGCTCCTGCGTTTTCGCCAGCGTCTGGTTAATGGTTGCCCGCAGCGCCGGAAAGGCATGATGGGACAGGATAGGCAGACGGTAGGCGAAATCGTCAACTGGTATGGACATAATATCCCTATCCAAATCGCGGATGGGCTGAACTATGTATCGCCTTTGGAAAACAAAAAGTAAGTAAAAGATGAATACCGAGGATAGGAAAACGGTGGCCACCATCTGTACATTCATGGCCTGCCGATTCATCACTTCTTCGTAAGGCACAAAAGCGCCAATCATTAGCTGTAGATTCTCGAGCGATTCCCAGCGCAGGTAACCTTCTTTACCCTGCCAAGCAATACTCCGCAGTCCCTGCGGCTCTAAGAAGAAGTCGCAGTCCGCAACTGTGCAGAGATTGTAAGGTTCACTACTCAACTCCTGGCCGGACTGGACTATAATCTCCCCTGATTGGGTGAAGAAGAACGAGGCACCGCTTTCCGAAACCTTCTCCCTATCTAAGAGGGAGACGATGGTCTCCAACGATGTGTCTAAGCCAATCACACCCAAGAGCTCACCGTTCTCGTAAATGGGCTGGGCCATGGTCATGACCAACCGGTCATCCACCAAATCTACGTAGGGAGCGGTAAAGATCACTCCGCCTTCAGCCACAGCGGCGTTGTACCAGGGCCGGGTACGCACATCCACCCCGGGCGGCGGCTGCTTCCCGTTTACATAAAGTGAAACGCCGTCGGGAGTACCCAAATAAAGGGCTATCAGGGTTTCGTTCTTAGCCACCAACTGCCTAAAAAAGGTTAAAATCTGGTCATGATCGTCCACATCTAAGCGGACAGCGATTTCACCAGCATCGAGCACCTTTTCCACATCTTGGAGTTCGGTGCGGATCTGGGTTACAATGTTGTCCAGCTTTAGCTCTATAGTGCGCTCCACTTCACGGATAAAGACATTTTCATGATGCCGATGGGTGATAAACGTGGTCAGCGCCATGATTAGGGCAAAAGTTATACCTAACCCGTAAATTCGATGGATAAACCTACTCATGGTACCACCCCGCCGTTCCACAACCGAGCTGTGGATGCTTTTACTAATTTAGTGCGAATAACTATATCTCTTGTCGGCATTTATTCCTTCTTCTCCATCTGTATTTGGATTCTTGCTCTCTTACACCGTGTCCCTCTCCAGACGTTCAAGCCTTGTCACTATCCTCCGCACTTCCATCTGGAGCCGTTCCACATCGCGCAGGCTTCCCTTGATCTTGCTCTGTACAAACCAGTCAGAAATGATGTTATCGAATGCAATATCGATAAACGCTTCAAATTCTGAAACTCGCAGAGCGGGATCAAGTTCCACATTCACATCGCCCAACTTCTTCTGTAATTGATGTAGGTTATCCTGCACCGCTCGTAAGAGGGACTCTGCCTTGCTCACCTTGCTGTGCTTTATCAGACTGCTGAGCATCTTACCCCCCAACATATCGTAAATACCCCAGTTGCGCGCGCTTTTCAGCTCGCGTCCAGCCTGGTCCAACAGGTCCAACGTCCTTTGGGCGACCTTTTTCGCTTCCGTAATTTTCTGTCGGTTCACAAGCTTCCTCTCCTGCTAAAAAAGAACTAAGTCGTAGCCTTGGGCCGTGAACACCTCTAAATCGGAATGTCCGGACAAGGCTGCATCAATGGGCAGACCCTGTTTTTCCACTTCTTCCAACGTACCCATTTGAGCTGCACACGCCTTACAGACCGATTTAACCAGCCCAGCGGCCTTGATCTTCTCCCACAACTCGGCCTTGGGTGAGGCGCCAATATCGGCAAGCCTAGCCGTGGAAGCCCCCTCCACAATTAAAGCCGTTTCATAGCCCCGCTCATGGTAATTCCACACATTGAGCAGAGCGTGGACAAAACAGGGCATTTCACCTTTAAAGCTCACAATCGCGATCTTTTTCATTCTACTGCCCCCTGTCTTATGTGTTACTTAATTCTATTCTTTACCAGTGGGATCTTTCCTGCCGCTCAAGTGCACCCCTTTCGCCTAATCTGCCATTCTTTTGCACCCATTGAGGGGGTATTGGGAAAAGATTACAGAAATAAATGGGCAAAAGCATAAACTTTTCCCGATCCCGAAGGATATATAAAGTGAAAGGGCATAAGGGAGGGGATGGAAATGGACCTGACAGAACAACAGTTAATTCAATTGGCCAAGCAGGGAGCCCAAGATGCTATGGAAGCAATCTTCCGTCGACATGTGGAAAGCGCTGTGCGGCTAGCCTATCTCATCACCCGCGACTGGGCTACTGCGGAAGATGCGGTGCAGGAAGCTTTCCTCAGGGCTTTCGGCGCACTCCATACCTTTCAAGACGACAGGCCCTTTCAGCCCTGGTTTACCCGGATTGTGGTGAATCAGGCCAAACGAACCAAAAGCCGGTTTCAGACAGGTGATGTACCCTATGAGGTGGAGGTGGAAAATCCCCACCGCCTGTTCGCCCCAGAGGAACATCTGGCGGAAAAGGAGAAACTCAACGCACTCTTTGCGGCCATTAATGAACTGGACGACAATCACCGCCTCCCCCTCCTGCTGAAGTACGTTAGTGGGCTGAGCGAGGCGGAAACGGCGGAAGTACTAGGTGTACCCGTCACAACTGTAAAATCCCGGCTTTACACGGCCAGGCAGCGGCTGAAGAAACATATGGCCCAATTGGAAGGGAGGGACTGACATGGCCTTAGACAGGGAAATCAAACAGGCTTTAGAGGAAAACAGCCAATGGACCGGCTCAGCCGATCAGATGTGGGATAACATTGCAGCCAAATTGAAGCGGCCGCCCAAACCCTGGTGGCAGCGGACTCCCCTCTGGCTCGGAACAGCTGCAGCGGCGGCAGTAATCGCCGTAGTGCTGCGCACCAGCCTGCCTCCGCCTGAACAACCCCAGCCCATGCTGGAATCGGCGCCCCGCCTACAGACTTTCTCCGCAATCATGCTGGATGAAGAAGTCAGGCTCAAAGCCGGAGGGCAGCTGGAGATACCTCTTGACATCTACCTGCACGCCGATCAGTCCAAAATGGTGCGGCAGCCGCGCCTAACAATTTGGGAGCTGAACGATGGGCAGGAAGAACTGGTGGAAGAGCGGTTGCTGGCAGAAGAAGATCTGTTCCCAACGAGAGTACTGTTTGTAAGTGCCCCTAACCGAGCCGGTACCTACCGCCTCACGGTTGAAGGGCAGATTACGAGGGATGGTCAGATTTACGCCCTATACGGCAGCAGTGAAGTAACGATAGAAGAATAGGAAAGGAAGATTATCATGCTAAAAAAACTCAGGAACATGGTTTTCCCGATTGTCTTAATTCTAACTCTAGCACTTGGAGGAACGGGTGCCCTTGCCGCCCAAATTCCCGAAAACGTGGGCAAACTGACCGTTTCCGGTAATGCGGTCATCAGCGCTGATCCGGATACGGCCCACATCACCCTCGGAGTAGAGACCTCCAGCACTTCTGCAGACGTTGCAGCTGCCGAAAACGCCCAGCGTATGGCAGCAGTGATGGAAGCGTTACGGGCCTTGGGGCTGACCGAAAAAGAGATCAGCACTAGCGGCTACAACATCTACAGCTACAGCCAAGTGGTCAACAGAAACACCCCGTCGGAAGAGACGATCACTACCTATCAGGTGCAGAATCGGATCAACATTACAACCAAAAACCTAGACCAAGTGGGTAGAATCATCGATGCGGCAGTGAAAGCCGGAGCCAACCAAGTACAAGGCATCCGCTTTGATCTAGCCGACAAACAAGAACTTCAGCTGCAGGCCCTGCAGAGCGCCATCAAACAGGCGAAAATGAAGGCGGAGGCAATGGCCGCCAGCGCAGGTGTCGAACTCCAGGGCATTGTCTCCATCAACGAAGACTACGGCACCTATGTCCCGCTGCAAGATGCTATGGTAATGCGAGCCGCATCCTATGCTAACCAAGCCGAGACCAGCATCACTCCAGGCGAGATTGAAGTGACTGCTAGAGTAACAATGGTATTCTGGTTCTAAACAGCTAAACAAAGACCCAACACAAAAACCGGGGAAAATTCCCCGGTTTTCCTTATTTCAAGTATTCTAATGCCAGCTCCAAACCGTAGCTATCCAGTTCTTCTACCCTACCCTCGTCCACATACTTGGCGATGTTGGGCTCTATTGGCAGCTTGGCTAAAACAGGCAGGCCGTGTTCCAAAGCGATTTGGTCGATATGGCTCTCCCCGAAGATGCGATGGGTGCCTCCGCAGTCCGGGCAGATGAAGTAAGACATATTCTCCACCAGACCGAGCAGGGGGATTTTCATCATCTCTGCCATCTTTACAGCTTTGGCCACAATCATGGACACCAATTCCTGGGGTGAAGTTACAACCACGATGCCGTCCACCGGAATGGATTGGAAGACGGTTAAGGGTACATCGCCCGTCCCCGGCGGCATATCAATGAACATGTAATCAATGTCTTCCCAAATCACGTCTGTCCAGAACTGTTTCACCGCCCCACCGATTAGTGGCCCCCGCCACACCACCGGATCGGTCGTGTCCTCCAGCAGCAGATTGATGGACATGATGGAGATTCCACTCTTGCTCAAAGCCGGGTAGACTCCTTCGGCCTGAGCCTGCGCCATGCCGGTAATACCAAAGCTTTTTGGAATGGATGGGCCGGTAATATCCCCGTCTAGAACCCCCACCTTGTAACCCTGCCGATTGGCGGCGACGGCCAAGAGGGAAGTGACAAGGGATTTACCTACACCTCCCTTGCCGCTGATAACTCCAATCACTCTTTTGACCCTACTCAGTTCGTGCAGTTCCGCCCGGAACTCCTGCTTCATGTATACCTCGCCTCTTTCAACTATACTAAGTCTTAAACTAAGTATTTCTCTCCAAACACAAAAGCTCCTTCAGAGCTGGATCAAAAAACCCCTACCCGCTCCAGCGGACAGGGGTCAGACAAGACTAATTGGCTTGCTGGGCTAAGGCCAGCCTGACCAGTGCCCCGTCAGGTTCTGGGACATCACTGCGCTCAAGCTGGTTCAGATAGAGAAAATGCTCGATGAAGTCCTCCATCAGCTGTTTTTCTTCTTGATCTGCCTTAAGAGCTGCAATGTCCATCAAAATCTGGGCCATCCAGATGTTGTCGAAGTAGCGGTGTCTACCGCTGTTCCAGGTGATGTTAGTCGGATAGCGCTTGTTCTGATAGTATTTCCAGAAGCGGAGCTTTTCCGATTCTTCCGGGCTTAACCTCAACCTGAACCTAGAATGGGCGGGGATGAATCCATCTTCACACAGTTTACCGATGAAGTTTTCCTCCACCATAAACACTCCCACGATCCTTCTTTCTTCCTCAGGTTGATCAGGTTCCCGGGCAGTCAAGAGTACCCCACTGTTTTGGTGTAGGCGCACCAGACGGTTCGGCCTACCCTCATCTTCGCCACTCTGACGCAGGCTGGTAAAGATCCGCCATTCGTCAAAGACCTTTTCTGCTTCTTCATCGTCGATCCAGAACACAACCTGGGAAGTGGGAGTAAGCCTGTGGTGCTTCATTAAGCGCTCGCGCTCCAAGAGGCGCTGCTGCTTTTCAAACTCCTCGAGCCTCTGGCGCTCCAGTTCCTCTTCTTCTTTGTGGCGCTCTTTCATAATCTTTTTCTTTAGCGTTTCCATCTCAGCAGCGACCTTCTCATCCTGAAGAAACAGATGCTCTCCGAGGGCATCGGGAAAGACGAACTTCTTCTTCCCATCGGGGAAATCCACTTCTATATATGAATCGGTAAGCTCAACGACGCTGCCCTCACCAAACACCTCGTGTTTGACCGGCTGATTAAGTAATTCCACTGCAAGCTCCTCCGTTTTC
>DGFC01000128.1:0-515 GCA_002391465.1 Firmicutes bacterium UBA3910
GTCAGGCCAGAAATCTAGCAAGGAGAGACTGACCAGCGTGAGACGGATCTTGGCAGATGCCGATGCGAAGCTGGCTGACCGGCGTACTGCCCTGGAGCTTCTGCGGGACATTTAAGTCGTGGGCAGCGGAGCGGCGATCTGGTATTATAGACTTGCAGGTGTTGAGGAATCATTTGGAAAGGATGGGGATGGATGGAGAATTCGAGGCTTACTGAGAGAAAGGAAGCGATTCTGGCCGGTGATACTGCCTTAGGGATTGAGCTTGGTTCCACTCGCATTAAGGCAGTGCTTATCGGCGTAGACGGCCAGCCCATTGCGGTGGGCGATTACGAGTGGGAGAATAAGCTGGTTGATAACATCTGGACTTATTCCCTGGAAGACATTTGGACTGGTGTACAGGGCAGTTACGCCGCCCTAAAGGAGCAGGTACAGGAAAAGTACGGTGTTACCCTCACCAAGATCGGCGCCATGGGCGTCAGTGCCATGATGCACGGTTATATGCCCTTCGATAAAGA
>DGFC01000128.1:699-34913 GCA_002391465.1 Firmicutes bacterium UBA3910
GCTCGTTCCCTTCCGCACCTGGCGAAACACCATTACGCAGGAGGCATCCGGGGTGCTGAGCGAACTGTTCCAGTTCAACATTCCCCAGCGC
Source organism: Firmicutes bacterium UBA3910 (assembly GCA_002391465.1). Lineage (GTDB taxonomy): Bacteria > Bacillota > Limnochordia > Darwinibacteriales > Darwinibacteriaceae > UBA3910. The sequence goes on from DGFC01000128.1 coordinate 791, forward strand.
TGGAGCATAGCCCACCTTTACCAAGCCATTTTAAACGGGGAAGAGCATGTGGCGGACATCGATTACTTAGTAACCCTAGCCGGCTATGTCCACTGGCAGCTCACGGGTGAAAGGGTCTTAGGTATTGGCGATGCTTCCGGTATGTTTCCCATCCGGAATGAGGATCATCAGTACGATCCGGATATGCTGGCGAAGTTTGAGGACCTGGTTGCCGACAAGTCTTTCCCCTGGCAGCTTGTGGATCTGCTGCCTGCCATCTTGGAAGCGGGGGATCCTGCTGGTACCTTGACTGAAGCGGGTGCAAAACTCTTGGATCCGTCTGGGGAGTTGGAGCCTGGCGTGCCTTTCTGTCCGCCTGAAGGAGACGCGGGTACGGGCATGGTTGCCACCAACAGCGTGGCTAAGCGAACCGGGAATGTCTCTGCCGGTACAAGCATTTTCGCCATGGTTGTTTTGGAGGACAGCCTGCGCTCGTTTTACGAGGCTGTGGATATTGTCACCACACCGTCAGGTGATCCGGTGGCCATGGTTCACTGCAACAACTTTACCTCGGATCTGAATGCTTGGGTTGGCCTGTTCCGGGAGTTCAGCGAACTGATCGGAGCGGAGCTTTCCATGGGTGATCTGTATTCGACCCTTTACAAACAGGCTCTCCTGGGCGACAAGGACTGCGGCGGACTTTTGGCCTACTGCTACCTGTCCGGGGAACATATAACCAACTTTGAAGAGGGACGGCCCCTGTTTACCAGGCTGCCCGACTCAAATTTCAACTTGGCCAACTTCATGCGGGTTAACCTGTTCACCAGTTTTGGTGCGCTCCGCATTGGTATGGACATTTTGATCCAAGAAGAAAAGGTGAAAATCGATAAACTCTTAGGCCACGGCGGCCTGTTTAAGACGGAAGAGGTGGGCCAGAGGATGATGGCTGCCGCTTTGAACACGCCCGTGTCGGTTATGGAGGATACGGCGAGCGAAGGTGGAGCCTGGGGTATTGCCCTCTTGGCCAATTACATGCTGCGGAAGGAAGAGGGCCAGTCTTTGGCAGATTACTTAACAGACCGGGTGTTTGCAGACAGTGCCGTGATTACCCTTGAGCCGCGGCAGGAAGATGTGGAGAGTTTCAACCTCTTCATGGAACGCCATGTGGCGGGCTTCCCCATTGAAAGGGCGGCCGTCGACTTTCTCAAGTCGTGAGCGAAGGGGGAATAGAGGACAAATGCTGAACAGCTTGAAAAAGGAAGTGCTTTTGGCCAACCAAGAGCTCCAGGCCAGAAATCTAGTCATTTACACCTGGGGCAATGTGAGTGGTATAGACCGGGAAATGGGCTTGGTGGTCATTAAACCCAGCGGGGTAGCCTATGATGATCTCACGGTGGATGATATGGTGGTTTTGGATTTGGAGGGGAATATAGTGGAAGGTAAGCTGCGTCCCTCGTCTGATACTGCCACCCACCTGGAACTGTACACGCAGTTTCCGGAGATAGGCGGAGTGGTGCACACCCACTCCCTCTGGGCGACAGTCTGGGCCCAGGCCTGTAGGGGCATTCCCTGCCGGGGGACGACCCATGCCGACTATTTTTACGGGGAAATACCCTGCACACGGCCGCTCACGCAAGAAGAAGTGGCTAGTGATTATGAACTGAACACAGGCAGGGTGATTGTGGAACGCTTTGCTGAGCTGGATTACCGGGAGGTTCCCGCTGTGTTGGTAGCGGAGCACGCACCCTTTGTTTGGGGTAAGGATGCCGCTGAAGCGGTGCACAACAGCGTAGTCCTGGAACAGGTGGCCCAGATGGCCTACCTTACCAGGGAACTGTCAGGTTCCGATGCACCCATTTCTGCACACGTGCTCGAAAAACACTATCTGCGAAAACACGGGCCCGGTGCATATTACGGACAATAGATAGGGGGTCTTTAATCGTGATTGATCTGAAAAAGATGCAGGTTTGGTTTGTAACGGGCAGCCAACATCTCTACGGTGATGATGCGCTGCGCCAAGTTGAAGAAAACTCGAAAAAAATCGTGGCCGCCCTCAATGAGGCGGAAGAGATTCCGGTTGAAGTGGTGCACAAACCTACCCTCACTTCACCCGACTCCATCCGCCAACTGATGACGGAGGCCAACACCGATGAAAACTGCATTGGGATTATCTCCTGGATGCACACCTTTTCACCGGCCAGGATGTGGATCGGCGGTTTGAACGTACTGCGCAAACCCCACCTCCATTTCCACACCCAGTTTGTCAGGGAGATTCCCTGGGCAGACATTGACATGGACTTCATGAACCTGAACCAATCGGCCCACGGTGGGCGGGAGTTCGGTTTTATCAACACCCGCATGCGCAAAAACAGAAAGGTAATCGTGGGTTACTGGCAGGACAAAGAAGTCTTAGAGGAAGTGGGAGCTTGGCTCCGCGTGGCTGCCGCTTGGCATGACAGCCAAGGTGCAAAAATCGCCCGCTTTGGCGACAACATGAGGCAGGTAGCGGTCACCGAAGGTGACAAGGTTGCTGCCCAGATTACGTTTGGCTATGAGGTAAATGGCTACGGACTAGGCGATTTAGTCGAGTACATCGATGCCGTTACTGCAAGCCAAATTGCAAGCTTAATTGAGGAATACGAGGCTGCTTACACGTTAACGGACGCGGTTAAGGCCGGTGGGGCCAAACGTGCTGCTTTGGAAGAGGCTGCCAAGATTGAACTTGGTATGCGCAGTTTCCTGAAGGAAGGCGGCTTCAAAGGCTTTACCACCAACTTTGAGAACCTAACAGGTCTCAGGCAGCTGCCCGGTCTGGCTGTGCAGCGGTTGATGAAAGATGGTTACGGTTTCGGTGCGGAAGGCGACTGGAAGACAGCGGCCCTACTTCGGGCTATGAAGGTAATGAACAGCGGTCTGCCCGGCGGCACTACGTTCATGGAAGACTATGTGTACAACCTTGATCCGGCTAGAAGCACTGTTTTAGGTGCCCATATGCTGGAAGTATGCGAAACGATCGCCGGTGAACAGCCTGTCCTGGACATTCAGCCCCTCGCCATCGGTGATAGGGAGGATCCGGCCCGCTTGATCTTTACTGGAAAGCCTGGCCCCGGTATTGTGGCCACCTTGGTTGATTTGGGCAACCGCTTCCGCATGATTGTCAATAAGATCGAGGCTGTAGAGCCTCCGGCAGACCTGCCTAAGCTGCCTGTGGCCCGCGTGCTCTGGGAGCCCCAGCCCGATCTTAAAACATCTGCCACCGCCTGGATCCTGGCCGGAGGAGCCCATCACTCCGTTTACAGTCAGGCACTAACCGAGTCCTTTGTTGAGGACTTCTGTGAAATAGCTGGTGTTGAGTACCTGCTCATTGACGAAAACACTACCATCAGCGAGTTCAAGAAAGAACTGAGGCTGAATGAAATATACTACAGCACCATGCCCAGACTCTAGAACTTGAAAATTCTGGATTGCTTAGGGGAGGCTGTCCACCAATTCGTCGGTGGATAGCCTCCTTTTTACGAAAAACTACTGGAAGAAAACGGAAAACAGGGGATTTGCTGCGCTGAAAACGTAAAAAGATCAGTAAAACAAGTAAGGAATGTAAAGAAAAGAAGGAATATGCCAAGAAACGTAGTAATCTTATGCAGGGTGGCCGCGTCTGTTACCGCATTCACATTCCATGTAAACAAAGGCGCAACACTTTGTTGGCAGAGTTAAGGAGGAAGCAAATGTTCATTAGACAGTATCTCATCCCTCGCTTACTGCAGTATTTTTTGGTTATCTTTCTCGGTATAACCCTCGTGTTTTTCATCCCCCGGCTGGCACCCACCAACCCTGTTGAGAGAACAATTGCAGAAGTCAGATCAAGGGGTACCTACCTTGATCCGGCCCATATTCAGGCTATGGTGGATTCCCTGACTGAAATGTACGGACTGTCAGGATCCTGGTGGCAGCAGTACAAGGATTTCTGGGCTAGGCTGCTCCAGGGGGATTTCGGCCCATCCTTCTTCCAGTTCCCCACTCCTGTTATTGATCTGATCAAAACCGCTCTGCCCTGGACGGTTGGCCTGCTCTTTACTACGACCGTGCTATCCTGGTTGATTGGTAACGTGATTGGAGGTATGGCCGGTTATGCCCACAATAGGCGTTGGTCCAAGCTGTTGGATGCCCTCGCCATGTTCATTAGGCCCATACCTTATTACGTGTTTGCCCTCTCTCTATTGATTATCTTCGGTTACGTCTACCGGAAATTCCCCATTGCAGGTGGACGCAGCATAGGATCGACCCCTTCTTTTTCGCTCGCGTACATAAGAGACATTCTAAGGCATGCCTTTTTGCCCGCCCTATCAATGGTTGTGTTGGGGGCAGCTTCTTGGTTCCAAACTTCCCGCCTTCTTGTCCAAAACGTTAAATCAGAAGACTTCGTGCAGTACGCTGAGCTGGGCGGAATCACCGAGCGCAAGATCATGTTCAGGTATGTGATCCGCAACGCCATGCTGCCGCAGATTACAAACCTGGCCCTGTCCCTTGGACAGATTCTCAGCGGGGCCTTGATCACGGAAATTGTCTTTTCCTATCCTGGAGTTGGTCATCTCTTGTTCTCCGCCATCACAACGGGAGACTACAACTTGATTATGGGTATTATCACCCTTTCCATAGTTGCCATTACGACTTTGGTACTGCTTGTAGACCTCATCTATCCGCTGTTTGACCCCAGGATTAGATTCAAGTAATTTTAGAAAGGAAATGGCCATGGCAATAGGGAGCACATTAAAGGAACTTTTAAGAGACTACCGCTTTACCAGTGCATTTATTGTTTTAATATGTCTTTTGGGTTTAGCCGTCCTGTCGTTCTTTTCTCCGTATGATCCCACCATCTGGTACGCAGTGCCGAGGGATCAACGCCCATCTCAGCAGTACATTCTGGGCACCGATTCTCGGGGACAGGATATTTTCTGGCAGGCTACGTTTGCCATCCGCAACTCCCTGATCATTTCGCTCATTGCGGGAGTGTTCTCGCGGATTATTGCGGTTATTGTTGGCTTGGTAGCAGGTTATCGGGGCGGGACGACAGATAGGGTTTTGATGTTTATCAGCGATGGTTTTCTGGTCATCCCCCTTTTCTTGATTTTGGTAATGCTGGCCATGTTGATTCGGGAACGAATGAACATCTTTACAACCGGCTTGCTGCTCGCCGTTTTCGGCTGGGCCTGGGATGCCCGCCTCATTCGGGCCCAGATTTTGAGCCTGCGGGAGCGGGAGTTTACCAAAACGGCAATCTTGTCGGGAACGGGAACAATGGAGCTTGTTTTTAAGGAGTATCTGCCTTATATTACGCCGTTGGTCTTTTCCACCTTGATCAACAACATGTCCTGGGCCATCGGTATGGAAATGACCCTTTCCATTGTTGGCTTGACCAACATGGATATTCCCACTCTGGGTACTACCTTGAAATGGGCGCTCAATTACCATGCCCTTCTGCTCAAGCGCTGGAACTGGCTCCTAACCCCAGTAACACTCTCCATACTTCTTTTCATCGCGCTCTATTGGATGTCAGTGAGCATCAGTGAATATCTCGATCCACGTACACGGATGCAGAGAGTGGGAGGGGAATAATAATGGCACACAAAGAAGTGGTTCTGAGGACTAAGGATCTCAAGGCACATTATGTATTGGATGTACCAGGGGGCAAGAAGATCGTTAAGGCGGTAGACGGTGTTGACCTGGAAATCCGCCGGAACGAGATTTATGGAATTGCAGGCGAGAGCGGCTGCGGCAAAAGCACCCTGATGAAGACCCTTTATGGTTTGGTGAACAGACCCCTCCGGCTGATTAATGGATCCGTTTATTACAGCAAAGACGGCGGCGCATTTGATGTGTTTTCCCTGCGGAAACCGGAACTGCGCAGGCTGCGCTGGACGTATATGGCGTATGTTCCCCAGGGGGCAATGAGTATCTTCAACCCTGTTATAAAACTAAAGGACACTTACAGTGACTTCTTAGGCAGTCATCTTCGCGGTAAAACGGAAGATGAGATGTTTGCCATTGCCAAAGAGCACATTGATCAACTTGGTCTGCCCGTCAGTATTTTAGATGCCTATCCCCACCAGCTTTCGGGGGGCATGAGGCAGAGGGTGGCCATCGCCTTGGCAGCCCTTTTACGGCCAAGCGTTATCTTTGCCGACGAACCTACCACTGCCCTCGACGTGGTGGTTCAAAGGGGTGTTGTTCAGCTCCTGAAGGACATTCAGATGAGCCTGCATAACACCATAATCTTGGTAACCCATGATATGGGAATCCATGCTAACGTCGCAGACCGATTGGGGATTATGTACGCAGGAAAAATCATTGAAGAGGCAGCTACAGTCGAGATCTTTAAGAATCCGCTCCATCCCTACACCCAGTTCTTAATCGATTCGCTGCCCCAGTTCGGCGATACGGGTGAAAGGGCAAGCGCTCCTGGTCAGCCTCCATCCTTGGCGGACCTGCCAACTGGATGCGCGTTCCACCCCCGCTGTCCTAAAGCAATGCCAATCTGCAAAGTGGAGGCACCTGACATGACAGTTAAGGGTGAACACCGTGTGGCCTGCTGGTTATGGGATGAAGGGGGAGTTGCCTAACATGAAACCGATTCTTGAAGCGAAGGATCTGACCAAAGTCTTTTTCCGCGGCAGCCTTTTGGCAAGGGATAGGATTGTGGCTGTGGATAATGTTTCTTTCACCATGAACCGGGGCGAGATTTTCACCCTGGCCGGCGAAAGCGGCTGCGGCAAGACGACCGTGGCCAGGATGATACTGGGTTTCGAAGAGCCTACCTCTGGTGAGATTGTATATGAGAATGAACAGGAAAGAAAGGACAAGGAAAAGGTCTGGTTCAGCCAGCGCATCCAAGCAGTTTTCCAAAACCCCTTTGAGACCTTTAACCCACTGCGCAAAGTTGAGGGTTATCTCTTTGAGACGGTAAGGAATTACCAGTTGGCCCAGAACAGGGCGGACGCTGTGGAACTGATTGACCAAAAGCTAGCTGCCGTTGGACTCAGCTACCAAGAGGTGGAGGGACGTTATCCCAGTGAGTTTTCCGGAGGTCAGCTCCAGCGGATCTCAATTGCCCGCGCCCTTTTGATCGATCCGTCCCTGCTGATTGCCGACGAGCCGGTGTCAATGGTAGACGCTTCCATCCGTATGTCAATTGTTAACCTGTTTAGGCGGCTCAGGGATGAGCTTAATATGGGAATCTTGTATATTACCCATGACCTAGCCACAGCCTACTATTTGAGCGGGCAGATTGCCATTATGTTCCGGGGTAACATCATGGAGATGGGACCGGTCCAGGAGGTTCTGATGAATCCCCGCCATCCTTATACCCAACTTTTGCGGGAGTCCATTCCGGAGGCTGATCCGGATCGGAAATGGCAGGGCAGGATTTCCATTGCCGAAACGGAGCAGGAAGAATACCTGCGGCAGGGCTGCAAATTTGCGGGCCGCTGCCCTAAGGTTATGGAGATCTGTAAGAACCAAGTGCCTGACACGGTTCTTGTGGATGGTATTCATGTTAAGTGCCATCTTTATAAAGGTACTGCGAGTGAAGTAGAGGGGGTGAGGGCAAAACCGGTTTAGTCAGGTCTTTATTTGTGAAGCGAGTCTTGCAGGAAAATGAGACAAGAACACCATAAGGAGGTATAATGTAGTGAGAAGGACCAGTAAAGTCTTGTTGCTTTTGTGTCTGAGTATCCTTGTTGTCAGCTTTACTGCTTTTGCTGCAACCGGGTTGCCTAGGGATAAGACGCTCATCGTTAACCTGTTGACTGGGCGTATTGGAAACCCGGGTAACTACAATGCTTGGGTTGGCTGGCGTTCCAGCGACCAAGGCCTGCAGAACCTTGCTAACGAACCGCTTTGGTCCGTTGACTTCGCCACAGGTAACATCATCAATGGTTTGGCTGCTGGTGATCCCGTTTACAACGAGAACTTCACCAAGTTGACCATTCCCCTCCGGGAAGGCGTTGCCTGGGCTGACGGTGTACCCTTTACTGCAGATGACGTTGTCTTCACAGTAGAAACACTGATTGCCGAACCGGGCCTGAGCGGCCACCCGACCTTTGCAACAGCAGTAGAAAAGGTCTACAAAGATGGTGACTACACAGTTGTGTTCGAGTTGAAAGAACCCGACTCTCGGTTCCACACCCACTTCTTAGATCGCTGGGGCTGCACCTGGATTATGCCCAAGCACATCTTCGAACAAGTGGACGATGTAGTTTCCTTCGCCTTTAACCCGTTTGTAGGTACCGGACCTTACAAACTCCACAGCTTTGATCCCGGTGGAAACTGGACACTGTGGGAAAAACGGGAAGACTGGGATAAGTCGCCGACCGGTATTCTCTTTGGCGAACCCAAACCTCAGTATGTACTGTTCCAGAACTTCGCTGACGAGGGTGCCAAGATTGTAGCTCAGGCAACCCATCAACTCGACGTGGCAGACCTCTCGGCAGAGGGATTTGTGGCAGCCATGGATCTGGGTGGAACAATCCGTGCTTATCAGCCCACCTTCCCCTGGGTTGTCAACAATGACCCCTGTATTACCGGTATTGTCTTCAACACCATGGTCGAGCCCTTCGACAACAAAGAAGTACGCTGGGCACTGCTCCTGGCTATGGACATTGTAGAGTACCTGGCCATGGCAGTAGACGGCCAAGCTACACTCAGCCCAGTCCACATTCCTTCGCTCGGTGCCTATCCCGAATATTACATCGAGCCCATGCAGGATTGGCTGAAGAACTTCGCCCTTGACCTTGGCGATGGCGAGCTGTTCTACCCATACGATCCGGAAGCAGGCTTCAGGATCGCTGAGTACGCACGTCAGCGTGGCCACGTAGTACCCGATGATCCCGAAGAAATCCAACGGACCTTTGGTATCGGCTGGTACAAGTACGCTCCCGACGTAGCAGAAAAGCTGTTAATCAAGAACGGCTTCTCCAAGGATGCTCAAGGCAAATGGCTACTGCCTGACGGCACACCCTGGAAGATTACTGTAACTGACATCCATGACACAACCCATCACCAGTTCAAGAATGGTAATGCTGCTGTCCAGCAGTGGAAGAAGTTCGGTATTGACGCAGAATACGTTGGTACCGATGCCTACACCACTCTGCAGCAGGTGGGTGACTTCCAGGTAGGCAGCGTCTGGCCCGCTCCCGAGCCTTGGGGTGCAGGTGTAGACCTTTACCGCTCCTTGAACAACTTCTACTCTGAGTACATGGCACCAATCGGTGAAAACAACCGCGGTCACGCTTCCAGGTGGTCCACCCCTGAGTTTGATGAAATCATCAGGCGTATGAGGGCAACCGATCCTACGGACGTTGAAGCAACCGTTGCTGTAAGTACCGAAGCGCTGAAGATCCTCGTTGAGGAAATGCCCAGCATTCCAACCTACGGCTACGCAGGCTTCCTGACCTGGGATACCTATTACTGGACCAATTGGCCTGGTTCTGAGAATCCCTACATGGGGCCCTACGGACACTGGGGTACGCTGAAATATATGCTGCCCTTCCTGGAGCCCACAGGGAATAAGTAGGCACAAATGAGATGCGATGCAGCCCTATGGGCTGCATCGCCTTGCGGTGTCTAAGGCGGTCCACCGAAGTTCTTTGGTGGGCCGTTTGTGCTCAATCACTCATTTTTTGTCAATTTAGGAGGATGGAATTGCGTAATTTACAACCACTAGCAGTCAAAGATGTAGCTCTTAACAAAGGCCTCTTGTCCGAACGGATGCGGGTAATTCGGGAAGAGGTTATTCCTTATCAGTGGAAGGCCCTCAATGATCAGGTTCCCGGCGCTGAACCGAGCCACGCCATAGAAAACCTGCAGATCGCGGCAGGAGAAAAGGAAGGCGTCCACCACGGCTTCATTTTCCAAGACAGTGACGTGGCAAAATGGCTGGAAGCGGTGGGTTATCGGTTGGCTACCCACCCCGATCCAGAACTGGAAAAAACCGCCGATGAGGTAATAGAGCTGTTGGGCCGGGCCCAAGAAGAGGACGGCTACTTAAACAGCTTTTTCACCATTATGCGGCCGGAAGGGCGCTGGACAAACCTTAGGGACGATCACGAACTGTACTGTGCGGGCCATCTGATTGAGGCTGCCGTTGCCTATTATGAAGGAACGGGTAAGCGTAACTTACTCGATATTGTCTGCCGCTTTGTTGATCTGATCGATTCTGTTTTTGGACCCGAACCGGGTAAACTCAAGGGTTATCCCGGCCATCAGGAAATTGAACTGGCCTTAATCCGCCTCTATCACGTTACCGGTGATGAGAAACACCTCAAACTGGCCAAATTCTTTATCGATCAGCGGGGACAACAGCCCCACTACTTCGTCCAAGAATGGGAAAAGAGGGGCGAAACGGGTAAGTCCTGGTATGCTTGGCCGTTGGAGTATCAGCAGTCCCACCTTCCTGTACGAGAGCAGACTAAAGCAGTGGGACATTCAGTCCGTGCCATGTATATGTACTCGGCCATGGTGGATGTGGCGAGGGAAACCAATGACGTGGAATTGATGGACGTGGCAAAGGGATTGTGGCGCAACGTTGTCAGCAAACAGATGTATATTACGGGAGGGGTAGGCTCCCAGGAGTACGGGGAAGGATTCAGTACTGACTATGATCTTCCCAGCGATACCGCTTATACTGAGACGTGCGCGGCCATTGGTTTGGTCTTTTGGGCCCAGAGACTGCTTCAGGTTGAACCTAAGGCAGAGTATGCCGATGTGTTAGAACGGGCTCTCTTTAACGGCGTATTGAGTGGAATCTCCCTCGATGGGCAGAGGTTTTTCTACGTCAACCCGCTGGAAGTCGTACCTGAGGTCATTTCCCGTAGACGTGACCACTTCCATGTCCGTCCCACCAGGCAGAGCTGGTTCGGCTGCGCCTGCTGCCCACCGAACATTGCCCGTTTGGTTGCCTCTGTTGGTAAGTATATGTACGGTGTGGAAGGAAACGCCCTCTACGTACACCTTTACGGTGATAACACCGCTGAAGCGGTCTGGGCAGGCAAAAATGTAACACTCAGGCAGGAAACGGATTACCCCTATGAGGGAGAAGTCAAGGTTTCCATTGAAGCACCTGAGGCCGTGGATGGAGTACTCTACTTGCGGATACCGGGCTGGTGTCAGGAGTGGAATGTGAAGGTAAACGGCGAGATAGTGACTTCACCTACTTTGGAGGAGGGCTACCTCAAGCTTGCACGGGTGTGGACAAACGGCGATACAATTGAGCTGTCCCTGGCAATGCCCGTTATGCGCGTGCGCAGTAATACGCTGGTTAGGGAAACGATCGGAAAAGTAGCCCTGCAGAGAGGACCCCTGGTGTACTGCCTCGAAGAACAGGATAATGGGGCCAACCTTGCTGCCCTAATCCTGCCGGCTGAGAGTGAATTTATCGTTGAGTTTGAAGAAGAACTAAACGTACCTATCCTGCGCGGTGAGGCGAAACGTTACGTTTCCAACACCGACGAACTCTACACAACGGCAGAACCGAAGGCAGAAACGGTTACCATTACAGCCATCCCCTATTTCGCCTGGGATAACCGCAAATCGGGTGAAATGCTTGTCTGGCTGAGGGAAGGCTGATTAAAAACAGCGATAATCTTAAGAGAGGAACTGATGGAATGAAAAAGGGTGCTTTTTACACAGGCCAATACCGTAACGTCTTTCTAGAACTGGGCTATTCCCAAGAGGAGATTGACGCCCGGGTAGAAGAGGCTTTCCAGACCATGTTTTATGGCAGTGAAGAGGAGCGCATTTACCACGAAGTGGGCGACGACATGGCATACATCGTGGATACGGGTAACATCGACGTGCGCACCGAGGGTATGTCCTACGGCATGATGTTTTGTGTGCAGCTGGACAAAAAAGAGGAATTTGACCGTCTGTGGAAATGGACGAAGACTTATATGTACAAAGACGACGATTCGGAGAACCGCGGCTATTTCGCCTGGTCCTGCCAGTTAGATGGCACCAGGAATTCGGAGGGGCCCGCACCCGACGGAGAAGAGTTTTTTGCCATGGCCCTTTTCTTCGCGTCCAACAGATGGGGCGACGGGGAGGGTATCTTCAACTACTCCAAGGAAGCGCGGGAACTTTTGTGGAACTGCGTGCATAAAGGGGAAGAGCCCGGTACCGGCCAGCCAATGTGGGATCCGGAGACAAAGTTGATCAAGTTCGTACCTAACTGCGACTTTACCGATCCGTCTTACCATCTGCCCCACTTTTACGAGCTCTTTGCTCTCTGGGCAGATGAACGGGACCGCCAGTTTTGGAAAGAGGCTGCCGAGGCCAGTAGGAAATACCTCAGGCGGGCGTGCAACTCGGTTACCGGTTTGAGTCCTGAGCTTTCCGAGTACGACGGAACTCCGCTGCGGAGGCATATTCCTGGTATGTACCGCCGGGATACGTACTACTCCGACGCCTACCGCACCATCGCTAACATAGCCATGGACTACGCCTGGTTCAGCCAGGATATGGAAAACCCAGATGATTGGCACTGCGACATCGCCGATAAACTGCAGTATTTCTTCTGCGTCACCGCCAGGCATTGGCCCGCTGGGATCTATGAGGTGGACGGCAGAATCAACCCCGGTCCGGCCCTCCATCCGGTGGCCATCACCGCTACCAATGCCCAAGCTTCCCTGGCTGCTAAAGGCCCGCATTGGGAAGAGTGTGTGCGCAAGTTCTGGGATACTCCCCTGAGGCTTGGTGATCGGCGCTACTACGACAACTGCCTCTATCTCTTTGCCCTTTTGGCATTGAGTGGCAAATACAGGATCTATTTCGGCTAAGCCAAGGCCTGTAAAGACTCCGTTTTTCGAGGCCTTTCCGCTCTGCGGCGAGGCCTTTTTTTATGTCGATAGAATTCCCCTTTTTTTTAAAGGAAAAAGCGCTTGTGTTTAGAAATGAATAAGGGGTTGAGATGATAAAAGAAAAGCTAGGAAGGGGTGCCGACCCATCGTTACTGTGAAGAATCCCATCATTTGGGCAGACGTGCCTGACCCAAGTGTGATTAGGGTTAATGACACCTTTTACATGAGCAGCACTACCATGCACGTAAATCCCGGTGTGCCCATTATGAAATCGGATGATTTGGTGAACTGGGAAATAGTGAACTACGTCTACGACGTTTTAGGCGACAAAGAGGAGCAGAGACTGGAAAAGGGTAAAGACGAGTACGGTAGAGGCTCCTGGGCCAGCAGCCTGCGCTATCACAACGGGATATACTACGTTGTGTTCAGTTCGCAGACGGAAAACAAAACCTTTGTCTTCCGTACGAAGGATATTGAGGGGGGCCCATGGGAAAAGCACGTACTGCCCTTTGTCCATGATATGTCTCTGCTGTTTGATGATGACGGCCGTACGTACCTGGTTTACGGCGCCGGTGATATCCGCATCCTGGAGCTAACGGCCGCTGGGACAGCGGTCAAACCAAACGGCCTTGACCAGGTAATTATACCGGACAGCAGCGCCATTGCGGGCCCGGACATCGCCCTTAAGGCTGAAGGAGCCCATATCCACAAAATAAATGGCATGTACTACATATTCCTGATAACCTGGCCGAGGGGGGGCATACGTACTCAGCTCTGTTACCGCGCCCAGACCATTACTGGCCCGTGGGAAGGGAAAGTAGTCCTGCAGGAAGCGGGGATAGCCCAAGGTGGCCTGGTTGATACACCGGATGGGAAATGGTACGCCCTCTTGTTTGGTGATAGGGGAGCAGTCGGCCGCATTCCGTATTTGATTCCAGTTACCTGGCAGGATGGCTGGCCAGTCTTGGGCGTCGATGGCAGAGTGCCCGAAGATACTGGACTTGGGCCCGATAGGGGAATTAGGATCGTGGCCTCCGATGAGTTTGATCGGCCGGAACTGGGCCTTGTTTGGCAGTGGAATCACAACCCGGACGATGACAACTGGTCCTTGACCGAACGTCCTGGTTATCTGCGTTTGAGGACTGGAAAGATCAGTCGGGATATCACCGAGGCGCGTAACAGTCTGACCCAGCGGACATTTGGTCCTGAATGCTCAGGGGAAGTGGCCCTTGAGATAGACCAAATGCGCGAGGGAGATTACGCCGGCCTGGCTGCGTTTCAGAAACACTACGGTTTCGTTGGTGTGAAAATGACCGGGCGGGGCAAAGCAATTGTGATGGTGGATGGCAGCGAAGGGGAGCAGGTGGAAGTGGAAAGCGTTGAGCTTGCACCCGGTGTTTCCCGCGTCTATCTGAGGATAGGGTGTGATTTCCGCCAGCAAAAAGACCTAGCCAATTTCTATTACAGTTTAGATGGCAAGGAGTGGACGCCCATCGGGCGTAGTCTGAAGATGCGGTACACGCTGCCCCATTTCATGGGCTACCGATTTGCCTTGTTCAATTTCGCCAGCGAGAATCCCGGAGGTTGGGTTGATTTCGATTATTTCCGCATCTCAGGCGGAGGGAGGTAAGGTAGTGGACTACGCAAAATCCTATTTAAAGACAATTGACGAAGTAATTGCCAGAGGCCCTTACGCCGATACCTGGGAATCGCTGGGAGCGTACCAGATTCCCGAGTGGTTTAAGCGGGGCAAGTTCGGCATTTTCATCCATTGGGGTGTGTACTCTGTACCGGCCTTCGGTAACGAGTGGTATTCCCGCAACATGTATGTGCAGGGTTCGCGGGAATTTGAGCACCACCGGACGACGTGGGGCGAACACGCCCAGTTCGGCTACAAGGATTTCATTCCGCTTTTTAAGGCGGAGAACTTTGATCCGGAGGAGTGGGCGGAGCTATTCGAGCAGGCGGGGGCGAAATACGTGGTGCCCGTGGCCGAACACCATGACGGTTTTCAGATGTACCGCAGTGAGCTGTCCCGCTACAACGCCTACGAAATGGGTCCGCAGCGGGACGTGCTGGGAGAACTGTCCCAGGCCTTTCAAAAGAGGGGGCTTATTCCCGGGGCATCTTCCCACCGGGCGGCCCACTGGTGGTTCTTTGGACAGGGTAAGCTCTTTGACAGCGATGTGAAAGAGCCCCTAAAGCGCGGCGATTTCTATTGGCCCGCATCCCAGCCTGAACCGGATTTTCAGGACCTGTTCAGTAAACCGGAGCCAAGCCAAGCATACCTTGAGGATTGGCTGCTCCGCTGCTGCGAGATTGTGGACAGATACCGGCCTAGGGTGTTTTACTTCGACTGGTGGATTCACCACAGTGCCTTTAAGCCGTATCTGAAGAAATTTGCAGCCTATTATTACAACAGGATGGCAGAATGGGGTGATGTGGGGGTTATAACCTACAAACACGATGCCTTTATGTTCGGCACGGCAGTGGTGGATGTGGAAAGGGGTCAGTTTGCGGAAGCGAAGCCCTATTTCTGGCAGACGGACACCGCGGTAGCCAAAAACTCTTGGTGCTACACGGAAGGCAACGTTTACAAAACCCCAAACCAGATCATCTGCGACTTAGTGGACATTGTCAGTAAGAACGGGACGATGCTCCTCAACGTAGGACCCAGGGCCGATGGTACCATTCCCGAGGAGGACAGGGACATCTTACTGGAGATCGGTAAGTGGCTCAAGGTGAATGGGGAAGCCATTTACGATACTAACGTGTGGAGGGTATCCCAGGAAGGGCCCACCGAAGTGCCGGAAGGGCAGTTTACAGACGGTGACGACAAGGCGTTTACCCCGGAAGATATCCGCTTCACGGTCAAGGGGTCCCACCTCTATGCCACCGTTTTGAAATATCCGGAAGACGGCTGCGTGACCGTCAAATCCTTGGCGGAGAGAAATGCGGCTAGCAAACCCCATTTCCACGGGATTATCAAGGACGTAACCGCTCTCGGCTTTGAGGAAGAGGTAGCCTGGGAGAGGGACGAGGAAGGTTTGAAGATCCGGACCCAAAATGTGAAAAGCGAGTACCCGGTAGTGTTTAAAATCAGGATCGATTAAGCGGAGGGGGGAAGATTGCCCCGCTAGCGTTAGAAGACATAAAAAACCAAGGAGGTAAACAGATGTCAAACGGATTGGTTTCACTTTACAAAAAGTATGAGGATTATTTCCCCATTGGAGCCGCAGTCAACCCACAGTCACTCAAAATACACAGGGATCTGCTCATCAATCAGTTCAACAGCTTAACATCGGAGAACCACATGAAGTTTGAGGCACTGCAGCCTGAAAAGGGCGTCTTCAACTTCACGGTAGCAGATGAATTGACAGCCTTCGCCAAAGAACATAACAAACTGGTGCGCGGCCATACTCTGGTCTGGCATAACCAAAACCCAGCGTGGCTGTTCCAAGACGACGATGGTAACCGTGTAAATCGGGACACCCTCTTGGCCCGGCTGAAAGAGCATGCCGAGACTGTTATGCAGCGCTACAAAGACACCGTTTACTGCTGGGACGTGGTGAATGAAGCGGTGGAGGATACGGGCCCAGAGGTTCTGCGGCAGAGATCGCCTTGGCTCGAGATCATCGGTGAGGACTTTATTGAACAGGCCTTTATCATTGCCCATGAGGCAAATCCCGATGCCCTCCTGTTCTACAACGACTACAACGAAAGCGAGCCCGCCAAGCGCGATAAGATCTACCAGCTGGTAAAGGGCCTGAAGGAGAAGGACGTTCCCATTCACGGTGTTGGCCTCCAAGCCCACTGGAACATCTATGGGCCTTCCATTGATGTAATCCGGGAAGCTATTGAGAAATACGCTGAGCTGGGTGTGGTACTCCATGTAACCGAGATGGATCTGTCCATGTTCGAATTTCATGATCGCCGCACCGATCTGACCGAGCCCACCGAGGAAATGCTGGAGAGACAGGCACAGCGCTACGAGGAAATCTTCAGCCTGTTCAGGGAGTACAAAGACGTTGTTACCAATGTTACTCTCTGGGGTGCCGCCGATGATATGACCTGGCTGCATAACTTCCCGGTTCGGGGACGGACTAACTGGCCGCTGCTCTTTGATATGAAACACAATCCCAAGCCGGCCTTTGACCGTATCATCAAGTTTTAGTCTAGGTTCTCAATGAAAAGACTCGGAGGTGCAAAGTTGCGAATTAGATTTATTATCCCGCTGCTGCTCTGCCTGGTTTTTCTGGGCGGGGCGGCTGCGGCCGATGAATTTGCAGTGGACCTTAGGATCGATCCGGCCGAGCCCAATTCGGGCTGGAGGATGTTCGGTTCTGGCCTGCTTGAAGCCACGACAGAACAGGTTAGGACTGGCGCCCGCAGCTTAAAAGTGACTGGGCGCAGAGACGGTTGGCATTCGCCTGCCTTTGATGTAGACGCCATATTGGCCGATGGCGGCGCCTACAAGTTCAGCATTTACGTCCGCCTTGTGGGCGATGTGGACGAGGAAGTTTCCGGCCACTTCATCATGGGTGAAAACTACAAAGACGGACGAACAGAGTACCAATGGCTCTGTGAAAATGTACCGCTCAGCAGCGAAGAGTGGACCTTGATTGAAAGCGATTGGTACATTTACGACGGGGAAAACATGAGTAACGCCTGGCTGTATGTGGAAGTGACCCATCCCACCGCGTCTTTTTATATCGACGATTTCAGGTTGGTTGGTGACAAAAAGGCGGCAGCTCAACAGAGCTTGATAGGCGGCTTGCCCTCCCTGCGCGAGGCGTTTGCCGACTACTTCCTGTTCGGCGCGGCCACCAGCCCCCGCTTCTTGGATGACAACAGCCTTTACGGTCCCTTTGTTGCCCACCATTACGGTGTGCTGGTGGCGGGGAACGAGATGAAGCCAGATGCGCTTCAGCCCATTGAAGGCCGCTTCAATTGGCGGGAGGCGGATCGCTTTGTGGACTTTGCCCAGAAGAACAATATGTTGGTCCGCGGTCACACCCTTCTCTGGCATAACCAGGTTCCCGATTGGTTCTTCCAGGATCCTAACGACAGAAGTCAGATGGCCAGCCGTGAGCTCTTGATCGAACGACTGGAAACCCACGTTAAAACGGTTGTTGGGAAATACAAGGGTCAGATCTACTCCTGGGACGTTGTGAACGAGGTGCTCAACGACAGGGGCGAGATCAGGGGTATCAATGATGATTCCAAGTGGAAAGCGATTATCGGCGATGCCGATGGGGATGGCTATGACAGCGATTACATTGAACTGGCCTTTAAATTCGCCAGGGAAGCGGATCCCGATGCACAGCTTATTATCAACGACTACGGCTTAGAGTCGCGGGGTATGAAGCGGACCGGTATGTACAACCTGGTCAAGCGCATGCTCGAAAAGGGCATCCCGGTGGACGGAGTAGGCCTCCAGATGCATATCAACGTCTTCACCCCCAGCGTGTATGAGATTGAAGAAGCAATCGAGCTTTTCGCCTCCCTCAAGGAATACAATCCCGACTTCACCGTGTTGGTAACGGAGATGGATATGTCCGTCTACCGCTGGATGGAAGGGAAGAAGGAAATTACAGACGAGCTGCTCGAGCTGCAGGCTCAGCGCTACGCCGAGATCTTTGCCATGTTCAAGCGGCAGGCAGAAAAGGGCAATTTGAGCACAGTTGTAATGTGGGGACTAGGCGATGCGGACAGCTGGCTCGAGAACTTCCCCATCAGGGGCAGGGGCGATGCAGGTCTTTTGTTTGATAAGCAGTTCCAGCCCAAACCGGCCTTTTTCCGCTTACTTGAGCTGGAGTAGAGTAAAGAACAAATAAACTCAGATGAGCGGAGGAGAGCTGTGAATAGAAACTTTCCCCAATTCAGGCGCGCAGTGGCGTTAATCATGTTGGTGGTGCTTGCCACCGGCTGTACGTCGCTCTATGACCGTAATAAACCAATCGTGGCGTTAGATGTCCCGTCCCTGCGGGACATCTACGCCGATTATTTTGACGTCGGAGTAGCCGTTTCTTTGGCAGGGTGGTCCCCTCAGACCTTTGCTAACCACCAGGACCTAATCGAATGGCACTTCAACAGTCTAACCGCTGAAAACGAAATGAAACCAGATGCCCTGCAGCCTAGGGAGGGGGCATTCAGCTTCTCCACTGCAGACAAAATGGTTGACTACGCCGTTGATAACAACCTCAAGGTGAGGGGGCACACTCTGGTTTGGCACAACCAGACCCCAGCCTGGTTTTTCAGGGATGAAGCAGGGGATCTGATCCATGAGAAACCTAAAGAAGCGATCACGGAAGCAGACCGGGAGTTGGTGAAACGGCGTCTCGAGGAACACATTGAACAGGTGATGACCCACTACGCCGGTAAGGTCTACGCCTGGGATGTGGTGAACGAAGCGGTATCGGACCATTACACGACAACGCACCGCCCCGATTCCCCCTGGTACATCATTCTCGGTGAGGATTTCATGCGCATTGCCTTTACCAAGGCACACGAGGTGGATCCGGAGGCCAAACTCTTTTACAACGACTACAACCCCGAGATGTATTACAAACGGGGACGCACTATTGATATGCTCAAATCCCTCTTGGACGAAGGTGTGCCCATCCATGGGATTGGCATTCAGGGTCATTGGTCCGCAAATGGCCTGAATGTGAGGGAAATTGAGGAGTCCATTCGGATGTATGCCGAATTGGGGCTGGAAATCCACATCACAGAATTGGATGTGGGAAGGAAAGGGGCTACAGAAGCCCAACAGGCGGAGGCGTATAGACAGCTCTTCCGCATGTTTAAGCGAAATAGTGATGTGATCACAAGCGTCACATTCTGGGGAACTACCGACGATGTGTCCTGGCGGAGGGACGAAAACCCGTTGCTCTTTGATGCGAAGAAACAGCCCAAACCGGCTTTTTGGGCCATTGTTGACACGGAAAAACCGTGGCAGCAGAACAGGGACGAGTACCTCAGGCGATAATGTTCGTTGTGTGATTTGCTTTTAGCTTTCTGCATGGAGGTGGCAGGATGAGAAAGAAAACAGCACTGATTCTTTTTAGTGTTTTCCTATTGACCTTAGCTGCAGGCACAGCAGCCGCAGCTGTGGTTGTGGACGGTTATGACATTACCGCTTCCGTTTCCGGTACGGCCTTAAAGGACGTCTATAAAGACTACTTCACAATTGGCGTAGGCTTAAACGGCTACAACACCGCTACGGACACTTTGAATTCGCGGGCCATGTCCGAGATTATAAAATACCATTTCAACAGTGTCACATATACCAACCTTATGAAGCCGGACTATCTTTTGGACCAAGCCGGCAGCATTAGGAACTACAAAGCTGGAAACCCTGAACCAGCCGTTAGATTTGACACCATCATCCAGGGGATGGAGTTCTGCAAAGAAACTGGTATCAAAATGCGGGGCCATGTTCTGGTCTGGCACGCCCAGACACCCGACTGGTTTTTTAGGGAAGGGTATGAGAATGGAGCGGCCTACGTAGATAGGGAGACAATGCTCCTGCGTCTTGAGAGCTACATCCGCCAGGTCTTGGAGTTTGTCCAGACCGAATATCCCGGTGTGATCTACGCTTGGGATGTGGTGAACGAGGCGGTTGAGAACGGTTCCGGACGCTTTGAGCGGGAGTCGGGCTTTCAGATTAGAACGAAGCACGGCGATGCGCCTGATGTGAAAGATAACCCCTGGTACAAAGTGGTTGGGGTGGACTATGTGGAGCAGAGCTTCCGCTTTGCTAGGAAGTACGCTGATCCTGAAGTGAAGCTCTTCTACAACGACTACAACACCTTCCAACCCGACAAAACCCAGGCGATCTTTAGGCTGGCTTCCCATCTCAAGTCCTTGGGGCTCATCGATGGAATAGGTATGCAGGGTTACATGAGCCTGACCTATCCGGGCTTGGACAGCGGCAGCCAAAGCTTTAAGGCGGCAGTGGAGAAGTTTGCCGAACTGGGCTTAGAGATTCACATTACCGAACTCTCCATCAATACGGAAGGCTCCAGTGAAGAACTCTTTGAGAAGCAGGCAGAGAGATACCAGACCCTATTCAGGATCCTGACTGAACTCAAGGATTCTCCCGTCCAGGCTAACGTTACCAATGTCACTGTCTTTGGCATAATGGATAGTTACATGTTCTACGCCGATGACACGAACACAACCCGTCTCTTTGACGGACGGCTTCAACCGAAACCGGCCTTCTACGCCCTTGCCCAACTTGATAGGCCTTGGTATGTGACCAAAACGCTCTATCAGGGTGCGCTGCAGTTCTTTGATTTTGAGGGAAATCGGGTGGCCAACATTTTCCCAGGCGAATACGCAGGGGTGGCTGAACTTGGTATCGAGCCAGCTCTGGTTCGGTCCTTCCGCCTGGGACGGGGCTATCTGATGGAGGTAATCCCTGAGGCGGTTGAAGGTTGGGGCGAGATTTTCATGGGCGATCTGGAGTGGGAGTTCGATCCTGCCTATTTCGCCAACGCCCAGAGAATCATTGTCAGGGAAGACGATTCGGAAAACCTCTTGGTAAACAGGCAGATTGACGCGAGCCACCTGCCTGAGCGGGCAGGCCGGGCAATTGACGGTGAGTTAATGTCCAGCTGGAATCCGAAGGCAGAACCGCCCTATTGGCTCAGCGTTGATTTGGGCGAGATCTGCCTGGTTAACCGCTGGGTGGTCTACCACCGTGGTGGCGGCGGATTTTCACCCACCGGTGGAGAAGATCCCCTCAACACAGCCGATTTCAGGCTGCAGATCAGCGAAGACGGAGAAACGTGGGAAGATGTGGATCAGGTTCTGGACAACAAAGCGAGCGTTACTGACCGCGCCTTTGCACCCGTTGAGGCCCGCTACGTGCGGCTCATGATCGATAAGGCTACCTCTCTAGCCTTTAACCAAGATGCAGTGATTTACGAATGGGAAGTCTACGGCTTCCGTCAATAAGAACAGTAAGTGTGGAGGATGACAACTGATGATTGCAAAGATTCTTTTGTTTACAGCCGTTTGTTTTCTAGCTTGGACAGCGGCAAGGAGTGAAAAAGCACTGGCAGTAAACCCTTACCTGCCTTTATGGGAGCATATTCCCGACGGTGAACCGCGTCTTTTTGAGGATCCGGATCAGCCGGGTAAGTTCCGCGTCTATCTGTACGGGTCCCATGATACTCGCCGGGATGAGTACTGCGGCTATGATATCCCCGTTTGGTCTGCTCCAGTAGAGGATTTAACCGATTGGCGCTATGATGGCATCGCCTTCCAATCCGTTGTGGACGGTAAAGCGGATATTCTCTTCGCGCCGGACGTTGTGGAAGTGGTAGATTCTAACGGCAAAAAGACCTATTACCTCTATCCCAACAACCAAAGTTGGGGCAGAAACTCCCAAGTTGCCAAGGCTGATCGCCCAGACGGCCCCTTTGAAGTGATCAACTGGAAAGACGGAAAGCCGGGGGATACGGAAGGTGTAATGGGCTTTGACCCTGCAGTCTTTGTGGATGAAGATGGGCGCGTTTACGGCTATTGGGGCTTTAAACGCTCCTTCGGCGTGGAGCTCGATCCGGAAACGATGTATAGTGCTAAGCCTGGAACCGCTCCAATTGTGGATTTGCTCGGCAGCTGTGAGGCAGAAGATGGCAACGTCTTCAGATATTTTGAGGCTCCCTCCTTGCGTAAGGTGGAGGATAAATACGTGCTTGTTTACAGCCGGGTGACTGAACCGGGAGAATACGGCCTTGGTCCATCCAACGCTACGCTGGCTTACGCCTATTCAGACAACCCCTTGGGACCCTGGACCTATGGTGGTACGATTGTAGACGCCCGGGCGCCTGAGATTGGGGAGGACGGGGAGATGATTGCCACCAGCCCGTCCCACAACACCCACGGCAGCATTCTAGAAGCGAACGGCCAGTGGTATATTTTCTACCACCGGAGTACCGATAACCACGGTTTTGCCCGCCAGGCGATGGTAGAACCCATTAACGTAGAGGTTACACCAGAGGGCAGGGTGGTCATAACCGGTACAAGGATCATTAAGGATCGCGTAGGTAATGAATATACCGGGGCCGAGGTTACCTCCCAGGGCTTTGCAATAGATGGCCTGAAACCGGAGGGATATTATTCCGCTGGCATCGCCTGCTGCTTGATCGGCAGTCCCTATGTGAAAGCGTTGTACGATGAGGAATCTGACCACAATCCGGTAGTGAATATCCGGAACAACTCGGTGGTGGGTTATAAATACTTCAACTTCACTGAAACGAGCGGCAAGGTGGAACTGGAGATCGAACTGATTCCCTGCGGAGCTGCGGGTGAAGTGGAAGTATTGCTGGACAGCCCCTGGGAAAAGCAAGGTGGAGTGAAAGTGGGCAGCGTTAAAATCGGCGCCGAGTCTGCTGATGAGCTGACCGCCGCAAAAGTTGCCCTGCCTGAGCTCGAAGGGGAACGCGCCCTATATTTCCGTTTCAAGTCCGAGGGAGAAGAGCCCATCTGTGAGCTTGTTGGTCTGAGATTTGTCACTGGCTAACTGTGAAAGGAAGAGTATTACAAGGAGGATCCGGAATGCTGCGAA
Organism: Firmicutes bacterium UBA3910; assembly: GCA_002391465.1. Taxonomy (GTDB): domain Bacteria; phylum Bacillota; class Limnochordia; order Darwinibacteriales; family Darwinibacteriaceae; genus UBA3910. Next base: position 24,197 of record DGFC01000128.1, read on the forward strand.
AAAGTGTGAGGTTCTTACTGCTTCTGTCTTTGGTGTTTCTGTCCCTGGGGGTCTGGGGAAATGCGACTGCAGGTGAGGCCCACAGCCCTGTAATGTGGGCCGATGTTCCGGATCCCAGCGTTATTAGGGTGGGCGATACGTACTACATGACCAGCACCACGATGCACATGAACCCCGGTGTGCCCATAATGAAATCGCAGGATTTGGTGAACTGGGAAATTGTGAACTACGTCTACGACGTGCTGGACGCCGATGATCGCCTTGCCCTAACCGGCGGTGAGAACGATTACGGAAGGGGCTCCTGGGCCAGCAGCCTGCGTTATCATGATGGCACCTTTTACGTTGCTTTCAGCTCCCAAACACTAGGCAAGACCTACGTCTTCCAGACCACCGATGTGGAGCGAGGCCCCTGGCGCAGGTCGAGCTTTTATTTCACCCATGATATGTCCCTCCTCTTTGATGAGGGACGGGTCTTTCTGGTCCATGGTTCCAATGACATTAGGCTGATCGAACTTACTGAAGATGCCCGGGCAGTTAAGCCTGGGGGCATTAACCAGGTCATTATCCCCAACGCCAGCAGCCTTTTAGGCGAAAACATGATCGTGTCGGCCGAGGGGGCACACATCCATAAAATCGATGGCAGGTACTACATTTTCTTGATAGCCTGGCCGGCGGGGGGCATGCGTACCCAGCTCTGCTTCAGGGCGGACGAGATAACCGGACCCTATGAAGGCAGGGTGGTTTTTGCCAACGCCGGCATTGCCCAGGGCGGGTTGGTGGATACGCCCAATGGTGATTGGTTTGCCCTCCTCTTTGGCGATCGGGGTGCGGTGGGACGGATTCCCTATCTAATTCCGGTCACTTGGGAAGATGGGTGGCCAGTTTTCGGCGGGGAGCCTGGGGAGCTAGCTCCCAACCTTGGCATCCAGATCGTCAAGTCGGATGAGTTCAACCAGAAAGGGGAGCGGCCCGGAGCTTACCACACTGTGATCGGAAACAGGGTGACGTATGTCCAGGCCGATCCGCCGGCAGGGGCCGGTAAGGAACTGCTTTCAAACGGCGGCTTTGAAAACGGTTTGACTGCGTGGCGGGGAAGCGAGTCTGCCTCCATTTCCATCTCCAACGAGGTTTTCTTCAGCGGTGGAAGTGCCCTGAAGATAACAGACAGAGAATCCGCTCAGGCTGGTGCTGAACAGTATTTGGGGGAAGAGTTGAAACCCAATAGGCGCTACAAATTCTCCGCCAGGGTTAGGTACGATGACCCGGCGGCGCCTGCCAACCGCAACTTCTCCATCTTTCTCCACGCAGATGGATGGAAGGATCCCCGGGCCATTACCAACCGGAGGGTGGCCAAAGGTGACTGGGTCCTGTTGGAAGGCTACATTACCCTTTCCACCAGCGAGATCGTGAGCGGCGCCAAGATTTCTATTGCTCCCTCTTGGAGCAGGGGATTGGTGCCTGAGCGGGACCTGATGGACTTTTACATTGACGACGTTTCGATCATTGATACAACCATCCCGGAACTGGCCGTTAACGGTAGTTTCGAGAACGGCTTAACGGGCTGGAGTGCGTACAACAACGCACAGCTTACAGTAACTGACCAGATTGCTGCCAGTGGGTTAAGCAGCCTGCAGGTGACTGGTTTAGGTGCGGTGCAGGATATGGCGGGCAGAATTGAGCCGGGCAGGGAGTATCGGGTGTCGGCTCAGATCAGATACGACCAACCTTCTGCCCCTGCGGTGCAGAGCTTTAACATCTATTTCCAGGATGGGGAGTTGAAAGACTCCATCGGTTCTGGCACCCTGGCTAAGGGACAGTGGGGAGCACTGGAAGGCATCATCTCCATCCCAGCCGAGATGGAATTGGTTAAACCCCGGCTCGTTGTTGCCGCTGCCCAGACAGGTGGGGATGGTCTGTTTGAGTTTTACATTGACGAGTTTTCCTGTCTCGACGTGACTAAGATTGAACAGACCGTATCCGGGGAAAACGACTACAACGGCTCAAACTTGGGGTTGGAGTGGCAGTGGAACCATAACCCTGATAACAGGTACTGGTCCCTACTTGCCCGTCCGGGCTACTTAAGGCTGACTACAGGTAGCTTGAGCACCAGCCTGCTCGATGCCCGCAACACGTTAACCCAGCGGACGTTTGGTCCCCAGTCCGCTGCAGGAGTGAAACTGGATGTAAGCAATCTAAAGCCTGGTGACTACGCCGGTTTAGGTCTTCTGCAGGAGAACTACGCCTTTGTGGGCGTAACCATGGTGGGGAAAGAAAAATCGATCGTGTTGGTGCAGGGGAATTCTGAGTCTGCCGCGGAGCTGGCTGCAGTTCCGTTGGGGCAGGATGAGGTTTTCTTCAAGGTGGAGTGCGATTTTGCCCAGCAGCGCGATCAGGCCCGTTTCTACTACAGCTTAGATGGATTCAACTGGCAGGCAGTGGGCGGTGCGTTTCGCATGAGCTACACCATACCCCACTTCATGGGTTACCGCTTTGCCCTCTTCAATTTTGCAACGCTGGATACGGGTGGCTACGTTGATTTCGATTACTTCAGGGTGAGCGATAGGCTGACAGGAGCTTACAGCCCCGCCCATATTCTCACAGCGAGTCTGCTGGAAGAGGTCACGGTGCCCGGAACCCCTGCTGCGGTAGTGAACATTCCAGTTTATCTGGAGTCGCTGCCTGCCGCAGAATACACAGGCATTACCGCCTCCTTTACCATCCCCGACCGCTTAACGGTGACAGGCGTGGAGTTCAACGAGGCGGCAATAACAGGCGACTGCAGTTACACTTGGCAGGATGGCCAGCTCGTTCTGCAGGTGACCGGACCTGAAGTGGGCTTTCAGGCTGACACAGGTCTGTTTGCAGAGTTGAAACTCAAGGCAGCCGGCTTTATCCCGGTTGATCAAACGGTTGTTGTAACGACGGATTATATCAAGGTTGATGGAGGAGATGTTGTGTACGATACGAACAGGGCCAAGGCCCAGGTGGAGCTGAAAGCCCAAGACATGGGAGCGGCGGTGAAGATTCCCGGCTACGGCAATCCGCTGCGCGATTACAAGCTGGGAGCAGACCCCTACGCCATTGTTTACGATGGCAGGGTTTACGTCTACCTGTCCAGCGATGAGTTTATGTTTGACAGCGACGGAGCATTGATTGAGAACGATTTTAGACAGCTCAATCGGGTCTTTGTTATGTCGTCTGACGATCTGATGAACTGGACGGACCACGGCGCAATTCCGGTGGCAGGCATCCACGGTGCCAACCAGGGTAAAGGTATCGCCAAATGGGCCGGCGGTTCCTGGGCTCCGGCAGCGGCACACAAAAAGATCGATGGTAAGGATAAATTCTTCCTTTACTTCTCCAACAGTGCCGGTTCCATCGGCGTACTGACGGCAGACACTCCCATTGGTCCTTGGGAAGATCCTTTGGGCCGGGCTCTGATTACCCATAGCACACCGGGAGTTGCCGGTGTGGTCTGGCTCTTTGACCCGGCAGTCTTGGTGGATGACGATGGCACCGCCTACCTCTACTTTGGCGGCGGATTACCCGGTAACAGCCAAGAGCAGATTGCCAGCCCGAAAACGGCTCGCGTCATTCAGCTGGGCGAAGACATGATCAGCACAGTGGGCGAAGCGGTAATGATTGATGCCCCGTACATGTTCGAAAGCTCGGGCATCCATAAATACAACGGCAAGTACTATTACTCTTACTGCACCAACTTCGGCACCAGGCCGGCAGGTGAAGATGTACCGCCTACAGGCGAAATTGCCTACATGCTCAGCGATAACCCCATGGGGCCCTTTGAGTATGTGACGACAGTTTTGAAGAATCCCCACCACTATTTCGGTGTGGGTGGGAACAACCACCATGCCATCTTTGAGTTCAATGGCGAGTGGTACATCGTCTACCATGCCCAAACGGTTGCCCAGGCAGCCTTCGGCGCCGGCAGGGGCTATCGTTCACCTCACCTGAACAGGGTGGAGTTTGATGATAACGGTTTGATGCGGGACATTATCGGTACCCGGGAAGGTGTTGCCCAGATCAAGAACCTTGATCCGTACGAGCGCACCGAAGCGGAAACGATCGCCTGGCAGAAGGGTATTGCCACAGAGATTTGCAGTGCGCCGGGAGCATACGTTGCGAGTCTCAACATGCATGTAACCAACATTGATGACGGCGATTGGATTGCCGTATCCAACGCGGATTTTGGCCAGGTTGGACCTACCACCTTTATGGCCAACGTGGCAGCCGTTAATGGTGGTACCATTGAGATTCGCCTGGACAGCCCAGACGGCGAGCTCATCGGCACGCTGGAAGTGACCCCAACCGGCGGCGAACAAGAGTGGAAACTGATGGAGTGCGATGTGAAACAGGTCACGGGCGTACACAATATCTTCTTCCTATTTAAGGGCGAAGCCCAGGCCGATCTGTTCAACTTCGATTACTGGCAGTTTAAATAGGGAGCGATAATTTTAGATCTCAAGGAGGTATGGTCGTTGATGAAAAAGACAAAAGGATTTGCGCGGTTCACGCTGATCTTGACCCTGATGTTCATGCTCGGGTCTTCCAGCGTACTGGCTGACGTTTCCAAACAGCCCAGTCTAAAAGAAATCTATAAGGACTACTTTGACCTTGGTGTGGCTGTTAACAACAGAACGCTGGTTACCCATGCTGAAATCATTAAGCACCATTTTAACAGCATCACTGCGGAGAATGAAATGAAACCGGAAGCGCTGCAGCGCACTGCCCGGAACTTCGATTTCTCATCTGCTGACAGAATGGTGGAATTTGCCCAGGAGAACGGCATGAAGGTGCGCGGTCATACCCTAGTCTGGCATGCCCAGACACGGGATTGGTTTTGGCGCGATGGCCGTAACCAGTTGATTTACGAAAAGGATGAGATCACAGCTGAAGATCGTGCACTGGTCCAGCGCCGTCTGGAAGACCACATTGAGGGTGTTATGAGTCACTTTGGGGATGCTGTCTACGCCTGGGACGTAGTTAACGAAGCGGTGTCCGACGGTGGAACTATCCATAGGCCAGATTCGCCCTGGTACATGATTCTGGGCGATGAATTCATGAAGATTGCCTTCCGTAAGGCGCACGAAGTGAACCCAAATATTATCCTGTTTTACAACGACTACAACTCCGATCACGGTTACAAACGGGGACGCACCCTGCAGATGCTGCAGGAGCTGCTGGATGAAGGGGTTCCCATCCATGGTATGGGTCTCCAGGGCCACTGGAGCGTTGACGGGCTCACTATCGCAGAGATCGAACGGTCCATCCGTATGTACGCAGACCTGGGCCTTGAGATTCACATTACCGAAATGGATGTGGGTATGACCGGGTTTACTGAAGAGGAACAGGCTGAACGCTATAGGCAGCTGTTTGAGATGTTCAAACGGAACAGCGATGTTATTACCAGCGTAACGCTCTGGGGAGTTTCCGACGATGCTTCCTGGCGCGGAGATGAGAATCCGCTGCTCTTTGGCAGAGACCACCAGCCTAAGCCCGCCTTTTGGGCGATCGTAGACACTGACAAACCCTGGTATGTGAATAAGGCGGAGTACACGAAGGCGGCGGTGCTCAAAGACAGCACCGGTCAGGCAGTGGGTGAATTAATGCCCGGTACCTTCAACCTGGCCGATCTGGATTTCGATCTGGCAGAAGTGACCGCCCTTGAGCTGGAAAAGGGACACTTAATCAGCTTCTACGCTGAAGAAAACGCCCAAGGCGATGCAGTGCACTTTGTCAGCACCAAAGACTTCGATGGCGCAGCGGTTGCGGCCCAGACCAAATCCCTTGTGGTGCGGGCGGTCCAGGCGGATAACATTGCCCTGAACAAGCCGGCCGATGCTAATTTCTTGGCTGACAGGGCAGGTCGGGCTGTGGACGGTGAACCGGTGAGCAGCTGGGCCCCCAACGCTGAGCCTCCCTATTGGATCTCGATTGATCTGGAAGGCACCTATCTTTTGAGTCGCTGGGCAGTGAGACTGCAGGGCACGAGCGTTTTGGCGGGTCAGGTGGAGGAAAGCCCCCTGAACGCTGCCGACTTTGCGCTGCAGGTGAGCCTGGATGGTGAGAACTGGCAGGATGTGGACGTCGTGGAAGGCAACATCAAGAGTGTTTATGATAAGGATCTGAATTTGGTGGAGGCGCGCTATGTGCGGTTGTACGTGACCAAACCAACCTCACTGGACCACAATCAGCGCCTAGGTGTGCACGAACTTGAAATTTACGGCACTCCCCTAGCAGACTAAACGGCCGGGGATGGAGCGGGAGAGGAAGGTAGAGCTTATGACAAATGAACGGGATTTAACAGCAATCCTACCGGACGGCAGTACCTTTGACTTTTGGGAAGTGGAGCAGGTTTTCGAGCGGGAGATTCATGTCAACAACGGACATCCCGCAGCTTCAGATGACAATGACGGCAGCATTGAACGTCCCTTGAAAACTATTAACGCGGCCGCCCAGATCGCCACTCCCGGCACCAGAGTACTCATTCATGCAGGAGTTTATCGCGAAACGGTTCAGCCCGCCCAAGGCGGGCTGGGCCCCGATAAAATGATCAGCTACGAAGCGTACCAAGGGCAGGAAGTGGTCGTTAAAGCTTCAGTGGAAGTGAACGAGTTTAAGCCCAGTGAAGGCTGGCGTTTGACACGTAGGTGGGGGCAAAAGCCTCCGGAAGGGATCAAGATCTGGGAGATCGAACTCAATCCGGAGGATTTCAAAGGCTACAACCCCTTCTGCGCGGTGAACATTCTCCATGACAGGCTCTTTATTGAGTACGACAAGACGGACATGACGCCCTATCTCAACAGGCGGGGTATGGTCTTTGTGGATGGAAGGCCCATGCAGCAAGTACCCCTCTATTACATGTTGGGCGAACAGGACAACACTTACTGGGTGGAGGCAAACGGCCAGAAGGTGCACATTCGCCTCGCTGGCGATGCAGACCCGACGGACCATGTGATTGAACTGACCAACCGGGAGCAGTGTTTTGCCCCCAAAGAACCCTTTTTGTCCTACATTAAGGTTAAGGGTTTAACCCTGGCCCATGCGGCCACCGGTGCACCGGTTCCCCAGCGGGGAGCCCTTTCCTGCTACCGCGGCCACCACTGGATCATTGAAGATTGCACCATCGATTGGGCTAACGGGGTGGGAATTGACTGCGGTAACGAATGCTGGCACCATACGCCCATTGAGGGACAGATTATCGGTCATACCATTATCCGACGGAACACGATCAAAAACGTTGGTGTATGCGGTATCGCTGGCATGTTTGTGAGCAATATGCTCGTGGAAGACAATTTGATTGTTGGTACCGGCTGGCAGCGGATGGAGCTTTCCTGGGAAGCAGGGGGCGTCAAATTCCACAACTCAGTCAACTCCCTAATCAGACGCAACGTGATTAAGGAATGCTACGGCTGCGACGCCATCTGGCTCGATGTGGGCAATGAGAACAACCGGATTACGTCTAACCTGTTGTTGGACGGTATTGACTCCAGGGAGCATATCTTCATGGAGTGCACCCGGGACAAGGAGAACTTGATCGACAACAACATTATCTGGAATGTGGAGGGCCGCTATGATCGCAGCGCCATTCCCGCCGAACCCGGTTCTTCCGGTTGGTATAAGACTCTGGATCTGGAGATCAAGAACGGTTACGGTATCTACGTGGAAGGAACAGATCGTCTCCGGATTTCAAACAACCTGATTGGTAAGTGCCATAAGGCAGGTTTTTACGGCAAAGTGGTGGCGTTTCGTATTGACAGAAAACGGGGCGGCACGTTTAGGGACAACAAGTTTTACAACAATATCTTTTATGACTGCGGTGATGCTGCCATCGTGATGCTCAATGAGCACAACGAAGCGGAGGGCAATGTGTACAGCAAGATGCCCGGTGGTTTTCTCCGGGTGAAATACCCTGAACCGGAGATGTGCCTCGATCTTGATACTTGGCAGGAGTTCTTTGGCTTTGACCTAACTGGAGTGACGGCGGATCTATCCATCGAGGTCAACAGTGATGACTTGACCATGACTATCACGGCGGCAGAACAGCTGCCTGAGGTTGCCGCTGACGGGAAGGTGAAAACGGACTATTTCGCCAATCCCGTAACGGCAGAAACAAGGATTGCGGGGCCCTTCGCTGAAATAGGTAAAGGTACCATTGTGGTAAACATAGATCCCAGGCGGATCAACAAGGAGGGATAAGATGAAAAAGATCAGCTGTCTGCTGATGCTTGTCGTGTTGGTACTGGGAGTTTCGTCTATCGCTCTGGCGAATGCAGTGGAAAGTGGGGGAGAACAGGTGACAATCGAGTTAGGGCACATACCGGAAGACTACCGTAAACCTCTGAAAGAGGTGGGCCAGATTGGCCGCTTAGTGCAGGTTTACTACGATGTCTACAATTACATTAACGAGGACCGTCAGCTTGTCTCCAACCAGAACATCAGCCCGGAAGAAGCGGGGCGCGAAGTGGTTACAGGTGACCCAATCGAGAAACGGTTCCAGATCTATCTACCTCCAGGCTACCGTGATGAGGATAAGGAGACTAAATACGACGTACTCTATCTGCTCCATGGGGTAGGCGGTACAAGCTACGAATGGCCTAACGGCGCCACCTATCTGGGTACCTACGTGATCTGCAACCTTCTGGATCACCTGATCCTGAATGGCGAAATCGAACCGGTAATCGTGGTGTTCCCCGAGGGCAGAAGCTCACACGATTGGAAAGACACATCTTTCTCAGCGGATAAGACCAATATCCTTGGCTTTTACTACTTGGACTACGAGCTGAGATACGATCTGATTCCCTACGTTGAGGCTAATTTCAATACAAAAGCGGATATCAGCGACAGGTCACCGGAAGGCATTGCCAAGAACCGTAAGCACCGGGCAATTGGCGGGCTTTCCATGGGCGGTATGCAGACCTTGAACCTGATTATCGGCGGGTACAGAAGTGACTTCGGTTCCTTCGCAGGGGCACCGGGGAATCCCGGTAATGGGCTAGCCGGCACTGTTAAAGCACCGGGCATGCTCGATCTTTTTGCCCATGTGGCTTCCTTCTCGCCCGCACCCACCTCAAGCGATGGGCGGACATTGGGTGAGAGCATTGCCGCCTCGCCTTACAAAATCGATCTGCTCTACTTAACCTGTGGCGATGCAGACGGCACCTCGTTACACGCCTACAACTCTGCCATCGACGGGCTGCGGGAGACGGCGGGGGATAAGATCGGCGCCTTTTATCAGGTGACGATGGAACGCCGTGGACATGACTTCAGTGTCTGGAACAACGGAGCTTACAACTTCCTTCGGCTCAGCTTCGGTAGGACTCCGGCTGACCCGGCAGACATTGCCATAACTTTGGAATACTCCAGATAGAAGGGATGGGAAAGAGATGCTGCGAGAAGTAAGAATCAAAAACGGGTTAGTGCGGGGTCTGCCCGCTGCTGACCCGCGCATTACCAGCTTTAAGGGAATCCCCTTTGCTGCACCGCCGGTAGGGGAAAACAGGTGGCGGGCTCCCCAGCCTGCGCCGGATTGGGAAGGTGTTTTGGAAGCCTTTCAGTTTGGGCCCATAGCCATGCAGGCCACCCCGGGCATCAACAAGGATAACATTTATGATTTTGAGTGGCACGTTGACCCCAACGTACCCATGGATGAGGACTGCCTCCAGCTCAACATCTGGACGCCTGCCACGAGCCCCGATGACAAACTGCCAGTTTATGTTTGGTTTTTCGGCGGCGGACTGCAGGTAGGCTATCCATCTGAGATGGAGTTTGACGGCGAACGCATTGCCCGCCGGGGAGTAGTTGTGGTTACGATAAACTACAGGCTGAATGTGTTTGGCTTTTTGTGCCATCCCGAGATCACCAAGGAAGCACCGGAAGCCCCTGCCAACTTCGGCCATCTGGACCAGCAGTTTGCCACGCGTTGGGTAAAGGAAAACATCGCGGCCTTTGGCGGCGATCCTGATAACATCACAATCGGCGGACAGTCCGCTGGTGGTGGCAGTGTTCTGGCCCAGCTCACATCGCCACAGAATGAAGGTCTTTTCCAAAGGGCGATTATTCAAAGCGGCATGTTCGCTCCGGTCTACCCCAGCAACCGCAGACCTCCACGGGGCTTCAAGCTGGCAGATATGGAGCAGGCGGGAGTGGAGTTTTTCGAATTCCTCGGTGTGTCCTCCCTGGCAGAAGCTAGACAGCTGGATGGGGAATACATCCGCCAGAAGGCACTAGAGTTCGGCCGCTTCTGGGGCACTGTGATTGACAACCAGTTCTGCGTAGGGGATCCCTTTAAACTCTTCGTGGAGAACAAGCGCCTTGACGTTCCGGTTATGATGGGTCACACCTCTTCCGAATTCTTCAGCCAGCCCGTTGTGGAATCCAAAGCTGAGCTGAAGGGGCTAGCTGAAGAGATGTTTGGTGCTGATGCGTCACAGTTCCTGAGCCTGATCGATTTCGAAAATGCCAGTCTAGAAGAGGCAGTGGAAAAGGCGGCAGTGAGCACAATAGAATACGCCATCCGTGTGGCCGGTAAGGCTAACAGCGACACAGGCGCAAACACGCCCCTTTACTACTACAACTTCGATGCGGAAATTCCGGGCGAAGACAATCCGGGCACATTCCACTCTGTGGATCTGTGGTTCTTCTTTGAGACTCTGGCCAAATGCTGGCGCCCGTTTGTGGGTAAACACTACGATCTGGC
>DGFC01000128.1:35012-37000 GCA_002391465.1 Firmicutes bacterium UBA3910
TGGGTAAACACTACGATCTGGCCAGGCAGATGTGCAACTACTGGGCGTATTTCATCAAGAACGGTGACCCCAATGGGGTCGATGCTACAGGCGAGGCAATGCCCCAGTGGAACCGCTTCACGGCGGAGGAACCCTTTGGCATGCTGTTCGGTGACAAGTCCGAGTTTTACACTGAAGGCCCGAGCGAGTTAATGGCGTTTTTAGTGGAACAGTATTTCAAGAAACAGGCTGAACTGCGAGGAGGGGTTAGCCATGGCCGTATTTACCCTAGATGAGGGACGCATAGCTTACCAACGCCGAGATGAACTGGTGGTTATAGAGGCTTACGGGCCTAACACGCTGCGTTTTCGGGCTTCGCCCAATGCGCGACTGATGGAGGAAGACTGGAATCTCCTGCCGCCCAAACAGACGAACTCCGAGGTTAAGCTGGAGGATAATGCCGCCCTGATTGTAAACGGTGACCTGTCCGCCAGGATATTCGCCAACGGTAAGGTGGTCTATTACAAAAACGGCAGTGAGCTTCTGGCTGAACGATCTGAAATGGCGTTTTTCAGCGGCTACCGGGAGTATCGCCATGTGGAGGCGGATAATCACAAGGCCACCGTCATCTTTGAGGCCTATGAAGGAGAACACTTCTATGGGCTGGGGCAGGAGCAGAACAATGTTTTTGATTTGAAGGGCTCAACCAGCCAGCTTCTGCACAAAAACACGAAATCGTCCATTCCATTTGTCTACTCATCCAGGGGCTACGGCTTTTTATGGAACAACCCCTCCCTCGGGCGGTGTGAGCTGACCACTAACCACACCCTCTGGGAAGCCAACTCCTGCAAACAAGTGGATTACCTCATTACGGCAGGCGACACGCCTGCCGCAGTGATGCGCAGTTATGCTGAGCTTACTGGATATGCCCCCAAGTTCCCCGATTGGGCTTCGGGTTTCTGGCAGAGCAGGCTCCGCTACGAGAATCAGGATATCCTGCTGGAAGTGGCTAGGGAGTACAAAAAGCGGGGCATACCCGTTGCGGCAATAGTCATCGATTTCTTCCACTGGCCCGAACAGGGTGATTGGAAATTCGATGGGGACTATTGGCCCGATCCCCGGGCTATGTGCCGGGAACTGGAGGAAATGGGCATCAAGCCCATTGTCTCCGTTTGGCCTACCATCAACCCCAAGAGTGAGAACTACGCTTATATGGATGAGCGGAACATGCTCCTGAGGACGGAGCGGGGGACCTATGGGCTCTTTCCCTTCCAGGGAATGCAGACCTACATGGATCCAACCAATCCGGAAGCGAGGGAGTATGTCTGGTCCAGAATCAAGGAAAACTATTTTGATCTGGGCATTAAGAACTACTGGCTTGACCAGGCTGAGCCTGAAATTAGACCAGTCCATTTTGATAACGTCCGCTTTTACCGCGGCAACGGGGAAGAGGTGGGTCTCCTCTATCCCTACTATTACGCCAAGTTTTTCTACGATGGGTTGAAAAAAGAGGGACAGGAAGAGATTATCTCGCTGACCCGGGCCGCTTGGATCGGCAGCCAGCGGGTAGGATCCTTGGTCTGGTCGGGGGATATTCCCTCCACGTTCGAAGCTTTGGAAATGAGCGTCAAGACAGGCTTGAACATGGCCATGTGCGGTATCCCCTGGTGGAATAGTGACATTGGGGGCTTTTGGGGCGCCGATACTAAGAGTGACTATTTCCGCGAACTGATTGTACGCTGGTTCCAGTTTGGCGTGTTCTCACCGGTGATGAGGCTGCACGGAGCAAGGAATCGCTTGCCCGAACAGGGGAAACCCGATCCCAACCTGAAGGAACCCTCGGGCGGTCCCAACGAGATCTGGAGTTTTGGGGAAGAGGTATACCCTATCCTCAGGGATCTGATCATGCTGCGGGAGCGGCTGCGTCCGTACATCCACAAATATATGGACCTGGCCAGCACAACCGGTGCACCTATCATGCGGCCCATGTTCTTTAACTATCCGGAGGA
>DGFC01000085.1 GCA_002391465.1 Firmicutes bacterium UBA3910
AGATTGTATAAGAGACAGGTTAAAGGAACTGCCCCATTTGGATCTAGTGTTTGGCACCCATAACATCCACCGCCTGCCAGAGCTTCTAGCCCGAGCAGAAAATGGGGAACGTGTTGTTGAAGTCTGGGATGAGGCGGAGTATCAGGAAGGTCAGGACTTTCGTGACAGTCTACCCGTTCAGCGCACCCACGGCCTGAAAGCCTTTGTTAACGTGATCTACGGGTGCACCAACTTCTGCACGTACTGTATCGTACCTTACGTCAGGGGCAGGGAGCACAGCCGTACGCCTGAAGCGGTTGTGAACGAAGTGACCGAGCTTGTCCAGGCCGGTTATAGAGAAGTAACCCTTCTGGGCCAGAACGTAAATGCCTACGGCAAGGATCTATCCATCGACACCTCTTTCAGCACACTGCTGGCTGAACTGAATAACATAGATGGATTGGCGAGGATTCGCTTTACCACCAGCCATCCCAAGGATATGGGTAATGACCTAATTGAAGCATTGGGCAGTCTCGATAAAGTATGCGAACATCTCCACTTACCAGTCCAGGCAGGTAGCAGCAGATTGCTGCGGCGTATGGGCAGGGGGTATACTAGGGAATACTATTTGGATTTAGTGGGTAGAATAAGAAAATCGGTGCCCGAAATCAGTCTCACAACCGATATTATCGTTGGCTTTCCCGGTGAAACGGACGAGGATTTCAAAGAAACCCTCTCCCTCATCGAGGAGGTTGAGTTCGATTCGGCCTTTACCTTTATCTATTCACCGCGGGAAGGCACCCCGGCTGCTCGTATGACGGATCAGATACCTGAAGAGGTAAAGAAAGAGCGTATCTACGAATTGATTGAGCTGCAGAATTCAATCAGCGCCAAAAAGATGCAGCAGCTGGTGGGGAGCAGAGTTGAAGTGCTCATTGAAGGAGCTTCCAAGGAAGGATTGGTTGGCAGAACGCGGAGTAACAAACTGGTCCATTTTGATGGGCCTAGTAACCTCTTTGGTTCTATACTGGACGTGGAAATAACGGAGGCATGCACCTGGAGTCTCAAGGGCAGAATTGTCTAAGGGGGGTCTGGTTTGTGGGTAAATGAAGACCGGACACTATGGGCTGATCGCAATGTTGACACGTGGCAGTTGGTAGTACGAAGCGCTGACGGGTTTGACTGCGGCAACGTGGTGGCCCAAATCGTGGAGCCAGGCCAGTACCTGGTTCGTTACTTCGTTGTTTTTTTGGCAGATGCAGACAAGCACTACCTGCTGCCCAGCGATGCGGTGCGAAATATTGAAGGAGAGCTCCTTAGTGTATACACTGCCGAGTGTCTACTCAGCCTGCCCACGTATCACCACACCGTTACCCCTTGCCTGGAAAAAAGTATTAGGGCGGTTCTGGCGGATGGGACACATTAACGGTTTTGACGGCAACGCAAAGACTTAACGGGGGTGAACTAGCACTTGAAATTGACGCCCATGATGCAGCAGTATTACAGTATTAAAGAGCAGTACCCCGATGCAATCTTGTTCTTTCGCTTGGGAGATTTTTACGAGATGTTCGGGGACGATGCGAAAACAGCCTCGAAGGTTTTGGAAATAGCCTTAACCTCGCGGGAAGCGGGAGCAATGGGGCGGATTCCCATGTGCGGTGTTCCTCACCACGCAGCCGAACCCTATGTGGACAAGCTGATCCGCAGTGGCTACAGGGTGGCCCTGTGTGAACAGCTTGAAGACCCCAAACAGGCTAAGGGTGTGGTAAAACGGGACGTGATCAGGGTGATCACACCCGGCACCTTTATTGAAGGCCAGTTGGAAAAGGCGGAAAACCAGTACCTGGTCAGTCTAGCCTGGCACGGCGAAAGCTGGGGCTTGGCTTATTTGGACATGTCAACAGGTGAGTTTATGGCCACGTCATTGGCCAATTGGGATCGACTCGCTGATGAACTGACGTGGATCCAGCCGGCAGAGATAGTGGTCACCCTCGAACTGGATCAGGATCAGAGATTGGAGACCCTGGCCGAATCCCTCGGAGCAACCGTCACCCGTCTGCAACACCCCCAGCTCAGTACTGCTGCAGCGTCACAGCGTCTGATGGATCATTTTCAGACCGCAACACTGAAACCCTACGGTCTTACCAGTGTGGAACAGATCGCCGCTGCGGGCTTGGCGTTAAAGTACGTTGTTGATACGCAGCGGAGTATGCTGACCCATATTCGCACAGTCAAAGGTTACACACTGGAGGAGTTTCTCCAGATTGACGGCCACAGTCGTCAGAATCTAGAGTTGACGTCCACCATCAGAGACCGGAAAAAGGCAGGTTCTCTCTTGGGAGTTATGGACCAGACTGTGACCAGTATGGGAGCAAGACTTCTCCGCTCCTACTTGGAAAAACCCCTGGTAGACCTAGCCGCGATAGAAGCAAGACTCGATGCCGTTGAAGCGCTGGTGGATCAGACCGCCCTGCGCCTTGAACTACGGGAGCAGTTAGATGAAATCCGCGACCTGGAGAGACTACTGAGCAGGCTGGTTATGGGGAGCGGTAATGCCAGGGATTTAAACTCCCTTGCTGCGTCGTTGGAGAAGATACAACCGGTAAAAGAACTGCTGCAAGGTGATCTCCCAGAACTCTTGGCGTCCGTCGAACAACGGCTAGATCCACTGCAAGACTTGGTTCACCTGATCCGTGCCGCTATCTTAGATGAACCCTCCTTAACCTTAAGGGAAGGGAATCTGATTCGGGATGGCTATAACGAAGAACTGGACAAGCTGCGTCAGGCAAGTCGGGGGGGTAAGGATTGGATAAGGCGCTTGGAACGGGTAGAGCGGGATAGAACCGGAATCAAGTCGCTTAAGGTTGGCTATAACCGGGTGTTTGGCTATTACATCGAGGTGACTAAGGCCAATATCCATCTGGTTCCTGAAGACTATGAACGAAAACAAACCCTAGCCAATGCGGAACGCTACATAACCCCGGCGTTAAAGGAACAGGAAGCCTTGATTCTAGGGGCAGACGAACGCATAAATGAGCTTGAATATGAGCTCTTTGTGGAAGTCAGGGACAAAGTTAAGGACCACGTAGAAGCCATTCAAAACAACTCCCACGCTTTAGCAATCCTTGATGTACTGCAGGGTTTGGCAACAGTGGCAGTTGAACGCAATTTTGTCCGGCCCCAGCTGGAACAAGGTTTGGGTCTGCACCTTGTCGAGAGCCGCCATCCCGTTGTTGAGGCGATTGAGGGTCAGTTTGTACCGAACGATGTGACGTTTGACGAATCCCAGCGTATCATCCTCCTTACCGGACCGAATATGGCTGGTAAGAGTACGTATCTGCGTCAGGTGGCCCTGATTGTGATTCTCGCCCAGATGGGCAGCTTTGTTCCCGCCCAAGAAGCACGCATCGGAATTGTGGACCGAATTTTTACACGCATAGGGGCCGCCGATGACCTCAGCTCAGGCCAGAGTACTTTTATGGTGGAGTGCGCGGAAACGGCGCAGCTCTTGCTCAACGCCACAGAAAACTCCCTTATCATATTAGATGAATTGGGTAGGGGAACAAGCACCTTTGACGGCATGGCCATTGCCCAAGCGGTAGTTGAATACATCCACGATACAATTGGGGCACGGACACTGTTTTCCACCCACTTCCACGAACTGACCAAATTGGAGATGTCTCTCAAGTATTTGGTAAGTTATCGGGTGGAAGTGGAGGAGAGGGATGGACGCATTTCCTTTCTGCACCGAGTCTCAAGGGGGAGTACTGACCGCAGCTACGGCATAAACGTAGCCCGTATGGCCGGTGTCCCAGGACCGGTCTTGCAGCGTTCGTTGGAGCTTCTCCACGAGTTGGAGGCTGCAGGCAAAGGACCTATACAGCTCGATCTCTTTCATCGGGCCGTTTACGATGCGTCCGTTCAGGAAATTGCCTCAGTTGCTGAAAAACCGTCAGAAAACAATCTGGAAAAGAAACTACTAGAGTTAGACCTCAACAATCTGACGCCCCTGGAGGCACTGCAGACTTTAGCCGCTTGGCAGAGCGAAGCGCGCGTGGAGGCGAATGATGATGACTAGAATTAAAGTCCTGCCAGCCGAAATCGCCCAGCAGATTGCTGCCGGAGAGGTTATAGAACGGCCCGCATCGGTTGTGAAGGAACTGGTGGAAAACTCGGTGGATGCCCAGGCTACTCAGATAGTAGTTGAAATTCGCGGCGGAGGTACCGAGTCCATCCGGGTCCAGGATAACGGTGTAGGGATAGCCAAGGACGAGCTCGTGTTGGCTTTTCAGCCCCATGCAACCAGTAAAATCGAGAGTGCGGAAGATTTGTTTGCCCTTTTCACCCTCGGTTTCAGGGGTGAAGCACTGCCCAGCATGGCCAGTGCGGCCAAAGTACGGTTGGTGTCCCGCACGCAAGAGCAAGAGCACGCCTATCAAATCCGACCGTCCGAGCCAAATCCTAAACCAGAACCTGTTGGTGCCCCGTTGGGCACGACGGTTGAGGTTACAGAACTCTTTTACAACCTCCCGGCCCGCCGCAAGTTTCTCAAATCTGAAGCAACTGAGCGGAGAATGGTTGTGGACATTGTAACCCGCCTAGCCTTGGCCCATCCCCACATCTCGTTTCGCTTGGTGGTAGAGGGGAAGCAGGTATTAGCCACACCCGGCAACGGGCGTCTGCTGGACACGATTCTAGTAATTGAGGGACGCAACATTCAGTCCCAATTGATCAAGTTCCGCTCTGAGTTTGTTTGGGGTGAAGTAAGGGGCTATCTAGGCAGACCCAGCCTGGCCAAGGGCAACCGCCGCGGCCAGTTCTTTATCCTTAACGGTAGGGTGATCAGCAGTGTGACTATTCAGCAGGCGCTAGAGAAGGCTTATGGCGGCCTTTTGCCCAGTCGTTCCTTTCCGTGGGCTGTGGTGGTTGTGGATGTAGATCCTAAACTTGTGGACTGCAACGTACATCCGGCCAAGGCGGAAGTGCGCTTTGCAGATGAGCAGCGGGTTTTCTCTGACCTGATGTACGCGTACAGGCAAGGATTAGCCCAGTCCAATCTCGCCCCTGCACTCAGTGCCGCGGCAGAAGGGAAGGATGAACGCATAGGGAGAACTCCTCGTCCCGCGTCCGCAACCCAAGCAGTGTTGAACTGGGAGCCAAAGACTTGGGAGCATATGGATCGGGTACTAAGGCAGTACCGGCCTCGCCCGATGCCAGAACCAACGCCACCCAAAGCAGACTTGATTCTCAAAGAAGAAAGGCCGCCACTGCCGAAACTGGAAGCTGACAGCACCGATGAGGTACGCAAGCAGCTCCTAGAGGCAAGGATCATCGGCCAACTGCATCAGACATATATTCTCCTTGAGGTACCAAGCGGTCTATGGATCCTCGATCAGCATATTGTACACGAACGGATTTTACTAGAGGAGCTGACCAAGGACTGGGAAACTGCCTCCCTTCATGTGCAGGAAATCCTGCCCCAAATGATGGAGTTTACCCCAGCTGAAGCGGCTTTGGTCCAGGAATCCATTCAACAGCTGGCTGAGTTTGGTTTAGAATTGGAGCCCTTTGGAGAGAATACCTTCTTGCTCCGGGCAGTCCCGAGCCAGCTGGCCGAGGGCACAGGGAAGTGGAAGCAGGAGATTCTAGAGATTGCGGAAACCGCGCAGAAGACAACTGCTTGGCAGCAGGAGGCCCTAATTACGCTGGCCTGTAGAGGAGCCGTTAAGGCGGGAGAGTACTTGGACGAGCGCATGATGGCTGCTCTAGTGAAAGATTTGGCTGCCACCAGCCAACCCTATACCTGCCCCCACGGGCGTCCCATCATAATCCGCTTGGAAAACAATGAGTTACTGCGTCGTTTCGGGCGCATTTAGGAGTGGTATGAGTGGAGCAGCAGAGAGTGCTGGTTATAGTTGGCCCAACTGCTGTCGGCAAAACTGAATTAAGTCTGCAGCTTGCCGAGCGTTTAGGTGGCGAGATTATTTCGGCGGATTCAATGCAGGTTTACCGCGGCATGGATATTGGCACCGCCAAGGCCACCCATGTGGAAAGGCAGCGCGTGCGCCATCATCTCCTAGACGTGGTTGAGCCCGATCAAGCCTTCAACGTGGCCGATTACGTGGCCTTGGCCGAAAATGCCCTGGCTGAGCTGGCCCAGCGAGGAGTTACGCCGGTTATTACAGGTGGAACCGGCCTTTATATTGACGCCCTCCTTAAGGGTTTTTTGTTTCCCGATACCTCGGCAGACCCCATCATCCGCGCCGAATTAGAAGCCCAGGCCGAATTGGATCCGAGCAGCTTGTTTGCCGAACTGGAGAAGGTTGACCCGGTCAGCGCAGAGCGAATCCACCCCAATGATAAGCGAAGGATTATCCGGGCGTTGGAAGTTTACCGGCGTACGGGTGAACCTATTAGCAAATTGCAGCACAAGGCAGCTGAACAGGATCGTCCCTACCGGCCCCTGTATATTGGCCTTTCGAGGAACCGGCAGGAATTGTACGAAAGGATAAATCGGCGAGTTGAGATTATGATCGAAGATGGGCTAATTGACGAGGTAAAGGAGCTGTTAATGCGTTACCCCGAGCAGCCCACAGCTCTCCAGGCTTTAGGCTACAAAGAGATTGCCTGGTATCTCAACGGCCGCCTCCAGCTCACGGAAGCGATTGAACT
>DGFC01000176.1 GCA_002391465.1 Firmicutes bacterium UBA3910
TTCCTCACCGCTGAAATCACGATAGGGAGATAGATCTTCAAATATCTCGGGTTGTTCTTTCCCTTCTGTTATGGCCTCAGCCGCTATTTCCGCCAGTCCCGGCCCAAGCATCAGGCCCTGGCCGCACATACCCACCGCGTGGAAAAGGCCTTCCACATCCCGATCAAAGCCCACGATTGGTTTGGCATCGGGCGTCATGGGATAGAGCCCACCCCAGGTGCGCCGCACCTTCAGGTTGCGGAGCCTAGGATACAAATTCAGCATACGGGGGATCACCATGGGCAAAAACTCTGAAGTGGAGCGGCGATCCCTACCCCACCGCTGGGGCCTGGGGGTAATACAGAAGATGATGTTCCCCGCCATGCTTTGGTAGAAATAGTAGTTGTCAGAGTTTTCGTCGGGGGCTATATCCACGATCATGGGCAGCATAAACCGTTTAACAGGCTCGGTAACGCCGGCCTCGTGTGAGTCCGGGTAAACGGGTAGATCGGTACCCACCAAAAGGGCAATGTCCCGCCCGGCTGCGCCTGCAGCGTTAACAACGCAGCCTGCACTAAATGTAGTGCCATTGGTAGCCACGTGGGTTACCTTGCCGTTTGCCACCTTAATATCTGTGACCTCTGTCTCGAAGAAAAACTCTACCCCTGCCTTAAGGGCCATACGGTAAAAGGCACCTGCCAATTTGAGGGAGCAGAGGTGGCCGTCTTTGGGCGAAAACGTGCCGCCTAAAAGACCTTCGGCACGAATTCCCGGTACTCTCTCCCTCACCTCTTCCGGCCCAATCCAGTCAATTTCCAAGCCAAAGCTTTTCTGGATGGGCAGGAGGCCTTTCAGATTCTCGGCGATTTTGGGGTCATAGGCGGGGAAGAGGTAGCCCCCTTCAATGAAGTCCACATCATAACCAAATTCCGGCTTCAGCCTGCGGACGAAATCAAGGGACGCTTGACCGATCTTGATCTTAGCCCGGTCTGAGTGGGTGGCGCGGATTCCCCCAATAGCCGCCTTGTTTTCACCCTGCCCCACAGAAGCTCTTTTGTCCAGGACAGCCACTTTGAGGCCCCTTGCACCCAAACTGTAGGCAACGGGGAGTCCCACACTACCGGCACCGATAATTACCACATCGTAAGTCTTCACCTGTCTTCACCGCCTTGATTAGCAATCGCTTTCATAGGTACTTCCACAGCCAAGGGGCGGATCACTGCCGGACGAATTTTATCCCTGTCCACACCCGCCTCCACCAGAACACGGGGGAGGAGATCGAGACACGTCTTACCACCGCAGGCACCCATGGCCACCCGCGGTATTTTCAACTGATTGAGATCATTCACCCGGTTTTCTTTAATGAACTCTTTAATTTCGCCCAGGCTGATCCGCTCGCAGCGGCAGACGATGGCGTTATCAGGCAGAAAGGTAAGGTTTGCTTCGGGTAAGGGCTCCGTTACCCCTTCTGCTTGGACCAAGATCCCGGCTACATTTACAGCCAACTCTTCCGGCACTTCCACTGTGATCACATGGGTTCGGTGTTTTTTACTGAAGCGGGTGCGCAGTACTTTACCCACAGTCAGGGAACTACCATCCTGATCCCGCAGGGGGACTTCTTCTCCCGCTTCAAAGCGGTGGTTGTATTCATGGGGCAGCATCACTTCCGCATACCCTTCGTTTTTGGACCTCCGCACAAGGGTGATGGCCAGGCCAGGGCAGATCAAAAGGCACTGACCGCAGCCAATACACTTGCCGGAGAAATAGGGGAGGTCCATGATGGTACCTGTCTCGCCCCTGAGTTGAATGGAATCGTAAGGGCAGACGGTGGTACACGGATTGCAGGGAATTTCCTGGTAGCAGTGGATAATGGGCTCCCAGCCATCCCCTTCCGGCAGGCTGTGGCTCCGGGCAAATGTTTGACCCGGTGGGCTCTTGAGAATTTCCGCCTTTTCCAGCCACTCAGCTGGGATAGTTGTTTCCACCCCAAGGGTTTGGGCCATTTTCCGCCCCGCAACCCTGCCGCCGATCATGGCCGATGATGCCTCTGCGATTTCTTCCGCATCGCCCGCTTTCATAACCGGGAAACCGCCCTGTTCACCCAGCTTGAAAAATTCATCGGCGGAAGAAAGGCCCACTGCGATGAGCACAGTATCAACTGCGAACGTCTTGGCCGTTTCTGCGATGGGGTTCCAGTCTTCATCCACCTGGGCAATGGTGGCCTTTTCCACCTTCCCATCGCCCGTAACCCCCAAAATGGTGTGGTTCAGGTAGATGGGTACGCCCATGCGTTTGATTTTGTCGGCGTGTACTTTGTAACCGGTTACTTCGGAGGCGATATCAATTATACCAACCACCGAGATACCTGCCTGCAGGGCGTGGTAGGCCGCAATTAAGCCCACATTTCCACACCCTACAATAAGCACTCGGTTGGATGATTTGACCAAGTCTCTGTTCACTAAGGTCTGGAAGGCACCTGCGCCAAATACGCCGGGCAGGTCGTTACCGGGGAAGACCAGGGAACGTTCCCTGGCGCCGGTGGAGACCATTAGGGCCTCAAAGGCTATGTGAATGTATTTCTCTTGGTTAATGTATACGCCTGCCTTTTTATCGCTGAAAATGGCGGCGGCAGTGGCGTTGGTCAGGGTGGTGATGTTCTCATGGCTGCGCGCCTCTTCTTCCAAGATGCGGGCAATGTCAGTACCCCTGGTACCGGCGTAGCAGTCCGCCATGGATCCGAAGAACTTGTGGGTTTGGAGGACGAGTTTGCCTCCCAGCCTGTCCTTGTCGTCTACCAGAATAACTGAAACGCCGAGCCCAGCCAGTTCCAAAGCGGCTGTAATACCTGAGGGTCCGCCGCCCACGATCAAAACCTGGCAGGAAAGCTCCTCCGGCCGGTAGGATGGGCGCCATTCGTCATCTGCAGGGAGTTCAGGGTCATGGACGAGCGTTTGAATCTCCATCCCTTCCCGCAGAGGTGTGACGCAGCTTTTCACCGGCACGCCGTCGATTACTACAGTACATTGGGCACACTGGCCATCGGCACAAAAAATACCCTGGGGGGCATCTTCTGCTTTATGAATGGAAAAAGTGCGGATGCCGTTGGCAAATAAAGCGGATGAGACCATCTCTCCTTTGCGTCCTGTGAGCGTTTGGCCGTCAAACGTGAAGGTGACCTCGCGGCCGGTTGGGGCTTCCAGGATGGGATGGCTTTGAATACGCATTTGCATCACCTCCGTAAAGTTTTTAACAATTACCTTATTCTTTTTGAATTAATGATTTCCTTCTAAAAGGAAGGGGGGCCAAGGCGGAAGTCGTAAACGCAGTGGCCCGGACAACGGCATTAGAGAAAATAATCGCAAATCCAGTAGAGCTGGGCTTGACAGGCTGGGCGTGTCTATAATATCATGACTATGAGAATCATTTTCAGTCATTTATGGGTGCGGCGGGGAGGGTCTTCTTTTCCATGGAGCTCAGATCGTTAGTAGACTTAGCAGCAGGTGAATGTGGCAGAGTGCAGAGAATAGCGGCGGGGGCAAATGCTACAAAACGCCTTTATGAAATGGGTTTTAACACTGGTGCTCAGGTGCGGGTCATGAAAAATGACTTCGGACCTTTAATTGTTGCTCTGGAAGGGAACAAAATTGCTTTAGGTCGGGGTTTGGCCGAGAAAATGCTGGTAAAGAAATTGGAGCGGTTGTAGGGGAGGAAACAGGATGAGCAAGACGATTGCCTTAGTAGGTAATCCAAACAGCGGCAAAACAACACTCTTTAACGCCCTAACCGGCTCTAACCACCATGTGGGCAACTGGCCCGGCGTGACGGTGGAGAAAAAGGTGGGTTATGTTCGCCACGGAGGGGTTGATTATGAGATCGTTGACCTGCCCGGCACGTACAGCCTAGGGGCGTACGCAGAAGACGAGAGGATCGCCCGGGAATTCATCCTCAGCCAAGGGGCGGATGTGGTGATCAACGTAGTTGACGCCACTAATATTGAACGGAACTTATACCTTACTACCCAGCTCCTGGAGATGAACGTCAAGGTCGTTCTGGCCTTGAATATGGTTGATGAGGCGGAAGCAAAGCAGATCAAAGTCGATCTGGCTGGCATCTCAGAAAGACTGGGAGTACCTGTTGTACCCACCGTAGCCTCCCGGCGTAAGGGAATAGATATACTCCTTGACACGGCTGCGGACTTGATTAACGCGCCTTTAAACGGCCGCCCCCATATTACCTACGGAGAAGACCTAGATGGCAAGCTGGCTAGACTGCAGGATCTATTAGACGGCCTGAGGCTCGACTATCCCCGGCAGTGGCTTGCTCTTCAGCTGTTGGAGGGCGATGGATACGCGGAGCGGCTCATGCAGGAAAACGAGGTGCTCAAATCCTCCCAGGAGCTCGCCGCTTTCCTGAGTGAACTCAAACCTCGGGCGGAGCAGTATCAGCTGGAAATTGTAGATTATAGGTACAGGTTTATCAGTGAAGTAACAGCGGATACGGTCTGCCGGCCCGATGAGGCTGTGCCAACTTTGACTGATAAGATCGATAAAATCGTGACCCATAAATACTTCGGCCTGCCCATTTTCGCCCTGATCATGCTGGGCGTGTTTCAGCTCACCTTTGCCATTGGTGAAGAACTGCTCGGCGGGATAGTGGCAGGGTGGATTGGGGTTTTAGGCGAGTTTGTGACGGGCGGACTATCCACAATGGGTGCACCTGAGTGGCTTATTTCTTTCCTTTCTGAAGGTGTGTTTGCCGGTCTCGGTGCGGTAGTGGAGTTTGTACCATTAATCGTAGTTTTGTATATGCTCATGGGTTTTTTAGAGGACAGCGGGTATATGGCCCGGGCCGCCTATGTTATGGATAACATAATGCGTGCAGTGGGGCTGCAGGGTAAAAGCTTCATCTCCATGCTGGTGGGCTTCGGCTGTAACGTGCCGGGGGTAATGGCTACCCGCACCCTGGAGAATAAGAAGGACAGGATGATCGCCATCTTGATTAACCCCTTCATGTCCTGTGGGGCAAAGATACCCATTTATCTGGTCTTTATCGGGGCGTTTTTCCCGGAGCACGGTGGTCTAGTTATGTTTTCCGTTTACGGTCTAGGTATTATTGTGGCCCTTCTTATGGGCAAGCTGTTCAGTGCAACGCTGTTTAAGGGTGAAGTCTCCCACTTTATCCTGGAGCTGCCCCCTTACCGCAAACCTACCCTACGCAATGTGCTGCGTAACATGTGGGATAACGTGTCCGGTTTTTTGGTACGGGCCGGAACGGTCATTTTTGCGGTTGTAAGTTTGCTCTGGATCTTAGCTGTACTGCCCACCGGCGTGGAACCTTACGGTCCCGCAAGCATTTTAGGCAGAATCGGCACGTTTGTTGCCCCCATTTTCCGCCCAGCCGGCTTCGGCACCTGGCAGGCAGCCGTTGGCCTGTTCTCAGGTATTGCGGCTAAGGAATCGGTAGTAGCCACTTTAGGTATGGTATATGCTGGGGTGGACAGTGGCGTAGAATTGATTGAGGCCATTCGCTCTGTCTTTACACCCCTTACAGCCGTTTCCTTTATGGTGATGACGCTGCTCTACACACCCTGTGTGGCAACGCTCGGTACCATCAAAAAGGAAACGGGCTCCACCAAATGGATGGCCTTTAGTGCCGTGTATACCTTCGTCCTGGGCTGGTTCGCCGCAGTCTTGGTTTACCGCGTCGGCTTGCTTCTGGGCTTTGCCTAGAGTTTGGAGGTAAAGGAATGATTAAGGAACTGCTCCTGGCCTTGGCCAGCGGAGAGTACGTGTCCAAACCGGAGTTGGCAGTCAAGCTTGGTAAACCCTTGGCCTTGGTGGATGCGGCCTTGGATGAACTTGTCCGTTTGGGTTTTGTGGAGAGGGATGATGGGCCGGCAGATTGCGAGCTGCCCTGCGGCGGCTGTCCTTACGCATCCATGTGCAATCGGGTTTCCCTTTCAACCCTGGCCATCACTGCAAAAGGGTGGCAGGCTCTGAGTCAATAAAAAAGCTCCTATTAGCGCAGTGTGCTGCACTAATAGGAGCTTCAATATTTGTGCCGTCTTATTTCTTAGCAGTTTCGATCGTTGCTTCTGTTTCACCCACATTCAGAATGATCTGGGGGCTTAAGAAGCCGAGTAATTCTCCCCTAAAGAGACCCAGATAGCCGTTGTTGTGGGCGTTGTTGCCCAGGATGGCTGTGGGAAGACCCCTGGCGTTATTCACTTCTACCACACCGCCGTAAAGGCCGCTGCGCAGGCCAACCAGTTTTGTCTCCTTGCTCGTGCCGTTGTACAGGTGAAGGGTCCCAGCTTGGCCATCGTTTTGAATAGCCGTTGTGAGGTAGCCTTCCCGGTTAAAGAGGCCGATGGCCCCTCCGTCATCGTAGGAGAGGAGGGAGAGGGTACGGACTCCGTCCCCATTATACATCTCCAAACTCACGTTTTCTTTTTCCTGATCGTATTTGAACGATGCCACGGTATCCCCTGCATCGTTGATCACCACGATTTCCTTCGCCACTATTTTGTCTATGAACTGCTGAGTTGCGTTGACCATATTCACGCCTGTCAACGCGCAGAAGAGGGCAATGAACAGCAACGGGTAGATTATCAACCGTTCATACTTAGACATGCAATCGCTCCTTTAAGGACAAGGTTATGCTAGATAATTCGTGCTTTTAGCGCTAATACCTGCCGTTCAGGCTCAAAAAGAATGGTACTTGAGGCCCGGGGTCCGAAGTGGTAAGATTGACAGCAGGGTTTAGCTAAGTCTTAGAAGAGGGGGATCACCGCTGCAGATCATTGAACCTTTTGTGATGCTTATCCTGTTGATACTAACGGGAATGGGCCTGCACCGCCTGGGTGTATTGGATATAGGCTTCGACCGCAAGCTGAGTAGGTTGGTGGTGCGGGTTGCTTTTCCCGCCCTCCTGTTTGTATCCATGTATAAAAACATTGAACTTGACGCCCTGCGTCAAGGTTGGGTTTTTGTTGTTATCGGCCTGATTGTTTCCGTTGTGCTCGCCTTCACCGCCCGCTGGAGCGGCCGCAAGTTGGGCTTGGAGGGCAAGGTACAGGGCCTATACGGGATTCTCTGTACCAATGGCAACAACATCTTTTTGCCCATGCCCATCATTCTGACCCTATTTGGCGACGAATACGTTGTCTACGCCTTCTTATTTGAACTGGGTGCCGCCCTTTATTACTGGAGCTACGGCGTGTCAGAACTTAGGGAGGGGCCAAAGTTCAGTCTGAAGCGCCTCTTTAACTGGAACATCTTCGCCCTGCTCGCCGGTTTAGCGGCAGGCCTGTCAGGCCTGAAATTATACCAACCCATCCTTGGTGCATTGGAGCTTCTGAGCGGTATGTGCGTTGTTTCGGCCATGCTTATCTTAGGCTCGCTGCTGGCAATAACGCTGGAGACCAAGGCCTGGCGTAGGGAAGTGTGGGGAGTGGTCCTGCACCGCCTTGTGCTAAGTCCCCTCATCGGGCTTCCCTTTCTGCTCTTTTTGGATCTGGCGGAGCCCCTTCGGGAAATACTCCTTTTGATGCTGGCCATGCCCCCGCTCTTGACCACCGCCATGGTTGCCTCAACGTTGGGGGCAGACGAGGAGCTGGCCACCTTAGGCGTGTTGGTACCCACTGCCCTCAGCTTTGTGCTTATACCCATCTTACTGTTAAAATAGGCGCGGATTTTGTCCGCGCCTTATCTTTATAAATAACTTTTAAAACCGGCTGTAATTGTCTCAATCAGGTACTCGTAATCCTCCCACACCTCTTCCAGGGCGGTAAAGATAAAGATATAGGCCACATCTTCTTTGATCAGAAGCTGGTTTGCCTGTTTGAGGCGAGGCTCGTTTCCGTATGCCCAATAAGCCGCAGCAGCGAGCTCCCCTTGAATTACAGCTGTTCCTTCCCCAATGAACTTGAAATTGGGGAGGAGGGTGGGCATGGCGGCAATCCTCGCTGCCATGATCTGGTCCGCTCTCGTTCCTTTCGGAACCCCCATCATGACCAGAATGGCTGAAAAGTTCCTATCCCGGGGGTTTTCCAGGATCAAAAGGGGAAAGCCTTGGTCTTCCCCTTCCATGGTGATCCAACCTTCCGGCACTGCGATCTCACAGTAGTACTCGGCGTTATAGTACGTCTGCCCGTCCCGGCCCGTTTTGACTGCTGGCCCCATACCCAATTCGGCCATTTTAACCTCATCAATCGTGATACTTAGTTTGCTTACCAATCTGAGGCGGATATCCCTGGTGCCGATCAGCGTGTCGCCCGCGGTGAACTTGACCAAAAGGGCATCGGGGGCAATCTGATTATGGGAGGCGTCAACGGCGATCCACTCACCCAACCAGATTTCATTCCACATATGGGCGATCCACATACTGCCCATGTAGCGTTCCCCCACAACCAGTTTGGTGGGAAGCCCAGCCGCCCGGGCCAGGGCAGCGTACAGCGTAGCATACTCGGCGCATTTACCAGCCCGCTCCGCCAGGATCTCCTCTGTGGTCAGATTGCGGGCCACAAGCCGGGCGGTGATGTTGTTGTAAACCCATGCCAAAATGAGCTGGGCAGCCTGCCAGCCGTCCGTTTCTCCTGCCAGGATCTCCTCAACCAGGTTCTGAACCTCCGGGTTTGATGGGCTGATGTAGTCCGTATCCGCGAGGTAGGGGGCAAAGGTCGGATCTTGCACGGGAAGCAGCACTTGGCCGGTAAAATCCCTTTCCTCCCGCTTAATTGCCAGCTGAACAGAGGTGTTAGAAAGGGACTGGGTAATAGTCTGACGGTTATCTGTTAGGGACAAATCACCAAGGGGAATGTCTTTCCATTCCACTGTGATAAGACTGGCTTCGCTGCGGTGGGGGTTTTGGACCGCAATGTTGCCTGGCACCATCAGTACATCAGCTGCCATAGTCTGCAGTTCGGGCAGATTGTTGGGGTCTACCTTACGAATGACCAGGCTGCCCCCTAGTGATTCGGAGTGATAGGTGTGACCCTCTGCGTCAACCCAAACCGTGGCTTCCAGGGAGCCCGTATCCTGGAAGACTACAAAGACCTCAACTGCCTCACCGGCGTATTCGAATGCTTTGACCTCGTCAATCCGCATTTCCATTTCCACCACTTCGTCCAGTTCCCACTGGGCAAAGGTGTAGGTTTGGCCTACAGCTAATTTTCCTTCGCTGAAGAGCTTTGCTAGGAAAGAATCGCTGAGGTAGATGGGTGTTGCTCCAGCCAGCTCAATCACCCTGGTCTTTTCTGTGCCCGTTGTATCCGTGTTGGTCACAGCGATTTCGGTGCTGTTTTCATGATATGTAAACACTGCTTCGTGCCTGGTCTGGGCACCATCGATGCTGCTGATGCGCAGCACTTTAATCAGCCTGTAATCGGCATCTGTCCAGGCGTCTATATGTTCTAGATGCACGTAGGCTGTGCCCAGGAACTCAAGATTAAGCTCGAAGAAACTGCTGAAATAATACCCGTCTTCCGTTTTGTACCATTGGTCGCGGCCATAGCCGCTGGCCACCCCGTCCTGCTCGATAACATACCAATCGTCCCCCAGCACTTCCTGGGCCGCAGCTAGACCAGAAACCAGCAGGAGGGCAAGGAGTACAGACCAAAGGATTCTTTTAACCCGCAATTCAGATCACTTCCCTGTTTGTGCTTTATTTCGCAATTTACCCTTCTATTCAACTAACGTCCAGGGAATCCTGCACCGATGGCCCCGTTTAGGGGGGAGGAATGGGAATTTGTTAGTAGAAATAAACTAGCAAAGGAGGGGTTGCAATGCAGCGAAAACCCGCGCTATTCATATTACCACTGCTTCTACTGTTACTGTTGGCACAACCGGTTTTGGCGCGCTCCTATCACTTTTTGGATCTGGAGATTGATGCTCGCCTCGGTGCGGACGGTATTGTGCGTGTAACGGAAACCCACACTGTCCAGTTCAACGGCAGGTACACGGGAATGTACCAGTGGATCGATTTGGACCGCGGTTTGGAAGTGCGGGATGTGGTCATCTCGGAAAACTCGGTTCCCTACACCCGCTTAGAGCGGGATTCACCGGGTCCGACCGGCACCTACTTCGTCACCACTAAGGACGGCCAGCTTTACATAGACTGGAGTTTCGAGGCGGAAGATGAGATCCGGATCTTTCAGCTGAGCTATGTACTGGATAATGTGGTCTTGAAACATAACGATGTGGCCGAGTTTTACTACCAATTCGTCGGCGATCAGTGGGAGAAGCCTAGAGATCACGTGCGGATAACCCTGTGGCTGCCTTACGGTGCTCAGCAGGATGAAATCCTGGCCTGGGGACATGGGCCGCGTCAGGGCGTTGTTACCATTGCTTCACCCCAGGAAATCGTTTGGGAAGTGGACGATCTGCCCTCCCGCACCTTCGTGGAAGGCAGGGTAGTCTTTCCCACCAGGCTTGTGCCTCTGGCTGAACGAACCACCAACAAGGATGGTTTGGCGGGGATTGTGGCTGAGGAAGAGGGCAAGATTGAGAGGCGGGAAAGGCGGGAGAGACTGAAGAAGTTCGATCCCTATGCTGCCCTAATTGTGGTGGCAGTCTTTTATCTCCTCAACGCCTATATCTACTACAACTACGCCAAACCCCACCCGGGTTTCAAAGACAAGTATTACAAGGAACTCCCCGCCAAGTATCCCCCGGCTGTATTGGGTGTCCTCTGGCAGCGTCCCATTGACGGACAGACGTTCATGGCAACTGTATTAGACCTTGCCCGGCGTGGGTATCTGCAAATTGAGGAAACACCTGAAGCAGGCAGGCGGAAAGATGAGGCCGACTACGCCTTTATCCGTAGGGAAAGGAGCGAATCGGCCGGGGATAAGCTTTCCGGTTATGAACAAAAGCTCCTGTCCTTCCTGTTTGAAAGGACGGAGCGGGACCGCATCAGCTTAACGGAAATTGAGGAGTACGTTAGGGATGAGAAGAAGGATTTTCGCGAGTTTTGGCAGGAATGGTCAAAGGAGATCGATGCCGAAGGGAAAAAATATCAGTTTTTTGAGGGCAATAAGCGCGTGTACTGGTTCCTTGTCCCTGGCACGCTCCTTTTCATCGGCTGCGGGATTCCCTTCAGCCTCGATATGTTCCTTACCGGTATTGCCTGCCTGATTATGGGCCTGGTCACCTTTTTTATGGCCGCCTTCGGGGCAGAGCGGCGGACGCCCCAGGGTCAGGCCCAGTACACTAAGTGGCGTGCCCTTCGCCGCTACCTGAAGGACTTCTCCCGGGTGGATACCAGCCGCATTGGCAGCCTGGGCATCTGGGAAGAGTATGTACCCTATGCCTACATCCTGGGCGTTGGGGATCAGCTGCTCAATCAGCTTAATCTCGTTTTCCCCGATCTCCGGGACGGGGCTTACAATTTCGGCAGCGGCTGGTTCATCTACTACCATACCTTCTCCAGCAGCCGCTTCACAAGGTTCACCAATTCTTTTGAGTCGTCCCTAACCCAGTCCATAGCTACCACAGGAACCGGGGGAGGCTTTACCGGTGGTGGAGGCGGCGGCTTTGGCGGCGGCGGTGGTGGAGCGCGCTAGGCGCTCTAGACCACGCCCTTAAGTTTGTTTATAGCGGTATCTATAGGCAGTGAACGGCTGAACAGGAAGCCCTGCATCATATCGCAGCCCTGTTCCCGGAGGTACTGCCTTTGTTCTTCTTCTTCGACCCCTTCCGCCACAACCCTTAAGCCGAGTTTATGACACATGGCCACTAGTTCACCGATGATCAGGCGGTCGCGGTCTTTTGTGAGAATGCCGTCGATAAAGGACTTATCGATTTTCACCTCATCAACGGGCAGCTCTTCCAGCCTGGCAAAGGAAGAGTAGCCTACCCCGAAGTCATCAATGGCAATTTCCACACCGTGTTTTTTCAGTTCCCTGATAGCTGCCGAGATTTCCGCAAAAGACTCAAACATGATGGACTCGGTAATCTCCAGGACAAGGCGGGCCGGATTGATCCCGTGTTCCTGGACGACGAGTCCAACGCGGCTGGGGAAGGCGGGGTTGTACAGATCTTTCCCGGAGATGTTGACTGCCACACTGACTTGGGGGAAACCGCTCTGTTCCAGCCTTCGGAGAAAGAGGCAGCCTTGCTTCAGCACCCACAGGTCCAGCTCGCCAATGAGCTGCTCCCTTTCGGCGATGGAGATAAACTCCAACGGGCTAACCTGACCCAGATTAGGTGAACGCATACGGGTTAATGCTTCAAAGGCAGCTATTTCACCGGTTGCCAGATCGAGGATGGGCTGGAATTCCACCGCAAGCAGTTGGTCCCTCTGGCCGATTAAGAATGTGCGCAGCTCCTCAGAAATGGCGTTTTCCCGCTGCAGTCTTTCCTTCATGGACTGGCTGAAAAAGGTATAGGGCAACGGAGAATCTTCGGAGTGGTTCAAAAGGGTAATGGCCCCATCGGCAAAGAGCTCTTCTGGAGTGTGGTTGTTTTCTCCTACCTGCACGATGGCGACACCAACGCCCAACTGTTTCAAGAGACCCATCTGGCCAAAAAAGTCCAGAACCGAATTGCTGAACTGCTGGGCCAGATCTTCCAGTGTATCTCTACTCAGGGCATCCTCGATGAAAAGGGCAAGGCGGTTATCGGCGTAATGGACAAACTCATATTGATGGGAGAAGGCTTCCTGCAGGTGCCGGGCTAAGTCTTGAAAGAAACCTTCCACAAAGCGGTGACCGTAGGTGTGGTCCAGGTTGTCCAAACGGTATATGTGTATTAAGAACAGGGCAGAGCCGGGCTGGCTGCACCTGGATATTCTCCTATGGAGTGAGCGACGGTTAGGCAGACCGGTCGCACTATGCAGGTTGGACAGCTGGTACAACTCCTTTTTCCGGCGGTAAGTCATGTATAGGGCATAGAACAGGGCCAAGCCAACAATGGAAAAGGCAGCAAGGCCCAGGGCGGTGGTTTGGCGCACCAGGCGGTTGGTGTTTTCCAAGGAGCGGCTGATGAGTAGGCCGCCCACCCTTTCTCCATCTACAATGACAGGTGCGTGGACGTAGTAATACGGCTCATCCTGCAGGGCGTAAACAAAGGAAAAGGCGTCACTGCCCGCCAGCCCAGTCCTTAAGTCAGGCGAATCGAGCTCGAGGCCGATTAGGGCAGGGTCGGAGCTTTCTTCAATGCGAAAGTCGTTGTTGACGAAACTGATGCTGTCTACGTGTTCAGAACCCTCCGCGATTTCCCGTAGAATGGTGACGGGCCGAAAGGCGTGCAGTAGCCCTTCCACTGTCTGGGCGGAAATACCTATTTGAAAAAACCCGCCGCCTGAGCGGATATACGCATACTTAAACAGATTGCCCGATTCCGTATCGGGCCGGATTTCTTCTACCCTGATTTGATCTCCACTCAGCATGAAATCTTCCACTGGGTGGCCAATAGGTGGGCGCCAACCTATATAACGGCCGTGGTTTGAGAAGAGTATTTCCCCCTCGGCGTTGAAGTAGTAGACCTCATCCAGTTCCAGGGAAGCGGCCAGAGCTGCCAGGCTCTCTCCACTCACTTCCTCTTCGTAAAGGGCGATCGTTCTGCCTGCGGTGAGAAGCTTTGCTTCCAAGAGTTCATCGATGGCGGCGGTAGCCTGGGCCGTTTTCGTGATGCCATCGGCGTAACTGTGAGCGTATTGGACAGACTGTTCATTGAGGACGCGGAAATGGAAATTACGTACAGCCCGCAACACAAACCCGCCACCCACGATTAGGGTGATAATAATCAGGGCAACAGGGAGTATGTAAGGCCGAAGACTGACGCTGTCACCGTTTTGTCGATTAAACAGAATGATCCCCTCCTTATACTTCAATTCAAGTCAATTACATTTATTGGTTTTTGATTACTCGACAACAGGATGAAATCCTGCGGGGAAGAAGTGGAAGATTCAAGGGAAATGCTGTGCTGTGACCCATTTCACGAGTAGTTGGTGTTTTTTGACAGGAATAATGTTAGTTATCAAGAACTGTTCTTTAGAAGAAATCCAATGGGAGGAGATGATAATGTCGCGTTGGAGGATAACGATTCGCACTAAACTGAGAATAGGGTTCTTGTTTTTGATTGTAATGGCCCTGATCACAACGGGCATCAGTATCAATGGAATTCAGAAGACAAGGGAGGCCGCCTCCCGCATCCAGGCGGCGGAGCAGATCTACGCATCGCTCGTGCAGAGGGAAGTGGAACATGTGCGCTGGTCCCTCCACCTGCAGGACTACATAATCGATGGAACAGCTGATAACTTCAGTATTGAACTCGATCCGACCCAGTGCAATTTGGGTAAATGGCTCTTGGGTGAGGAGTTGGAAGACGTTGTAGCCCGTTATCCCCACCTGAAGGAGGGGTTTGCGGCCCTACACGAACCCCATAACACTCTGCACCAGTCAGCCCAAACAATCAGGGAGCTGTTGAGTCAGGGCAGGGTGGCCGAGGCAGCAGAAACCTACAACGGTATCACGGAAGCTGCACTGGAAGAAATCGCTCGTCTGCTCCTGGCAAATAGGGAAGCCATTCGACTGCAGATTGGCCAAGTTGAGACAGACATTGAGCGGGGAACTGGCAGCTTGATCACCCAAAATGGAATTCTCCTTACTGCCGCTACAGTCTTAGGTATCGTGATCGCTGCGTTGGTGACCCGATCCATTATTGGGCCCATGCACGTCCTGGGCGAAGCGGTTAGTAGGATCGGCGCAGGTGATTTGGGTACCGAATGGAATATCCGCTCCCGGGATGAAATCGGTTCCTTATCCGGTTCGGTTGAAAAGATGCTGGCGGGACTGCGCAGGCTGGTTTTGGGCATCCGCCAGACCAGTCAAGAAGTAAACTATCTGTCAGAGGGCCTGTCCAGTGCCGCAGTTGAGACGGGAGCGGCGGTGCACGAAGTGGCCAGCGCTTCCAACCAGTTTGCCAGTACGTCCGTGACCATGGCGGAGAACGCAGGGACTATGAAAACCAACACACAGCGGGCCCTCAATGAGCTGGAGGACGGTCTAGAGCTGCTGCGCCAGGCGATCCAGGATGTGGGCAGTGCCCGTAGGGACGTGAATGACCTGTCCATCACAGTGGATGAGCTGGCTGTCCATTCCCAGCAGATCAGCGGCATCGTTGGCGCCATAGCCGATATCAGCGAGCAGACTAACCTGTTGGCCCTCAATGCGGCCATTGAAGCGGCTAGGGCAGGAGAAGACGGCCGCGGTTTTGCGGTGGTGGCAGCCCAGGTCCGGGAACTGGCGGAAGAAGCACACCGCTTCTCCGGGGAAATTGCCGTTTTGATCCAGCAGATCCTGCAGGAGACCCAGCAGACGCTGCAGCGCATGGAGCTGACTGGACGCAGTGTTGATCAGGTTGAGGACCGCATCAACGTAACAGGTGAGAAGTTTGCTGAAATAGGTAGGGTGTTCCGGGAGGTAGTGGAACAGGTAAACGCCATCACCAGGGCAGCGGAAGATGTGGGCAGGGGCAGCGAGGAAATAGCCGCTTCCACGGAGGAGCAGTCAGCGGTAATTAATCAGATCGCCGGAGACGCCCAGAGGCTGGAACTGTTGGCCCAGCGCCTACAGGAGCAGGTGGAAAACTTCTACGGTTTGGACTAGATGCTGTAAGGACAAATCTGTGGTGTCTTTCCTGCGGGAGAGACACCTGTATTTATGACAAGACAAGGGTGGTTAGGTGTATGTTGGAACGTTATACAAGACCGGAAATGGGTTCGGTTTGGAGTGAAGAGAACCGCTTTAGGGCTTGGCTGGAGGTGGAAATTCTAGCCTGTGAGGCCTGGGCCCAGTTAGGTGTGATCCCCTGGGCAGACGTGGAGAAAATTCGCAAAAACGCAGGTTTTGATCTGGACCGCATCCGTGCCATAGAAGCGGAAACGCGTCACGATGTTGTGGCCTTCACCCGGGCTGTGTCAGAAACACTGGGGGAGGAGCGTAAGTGGATCCATTACGGGCTCACATCCACGGACGTGGTAGACACTGCCCAGTCTTATTTGATCAAACAGGCGAACCAGATTCTCCTGCGGGATCTGGAAAGCCTGCTAGCGGTATTGAAAGAACGGGCGGTTGAACACAAAGACACGGTAATGATCGGCCGCACCCATGGGGTCCATGCCGAGCCCACCACCTTTGGTTTGAAGCTCGCCCTGTGGTATGACGAAATGGGGCGGAACTTACAGCGCTTTAAGGCTGCGGCTGAGAACATAGAAGTGGGCAAAATCTCGGGTGCGGTGGGTACCTATGCCAATATTGATCCCTTTGTGGAGGAGTATGTGTGCGAGAAACTTGGGCTTAAGCGTGCCCTGATCTCAACCCAAACACTCCAGCGCGACCGTCATGCCCAATACCTAGGCACGCTAGCCCTAATGGCCACTTCCATCGAGAAGTTTGCCATTGAAATACGTGGTCTGCAGAAGACGGAAACGAGGGAAGTGGAGGAGTATTTCTCACCCAAGCAGACCGGTTCGTCAGCCATGCCCCACAAGCGCAATCCCATCGGCTCGGAGAACATGACCGGTGTGGCCAGGGTGATGAGAGGTTACATGCTCACCGCCTATGAAAATGTGGCGCTCTGGCACGAAAGGGATATCTCCCATTCCTCGGCCGAGCGCATCATCCTACCCGATGCCACTATTCTCATGAACTACATGCTCAACCGTTTCCGCCGCATTGTGGAGCAGTTAGTTGTCTTTCCGGACATGATGAAGCGCAACATGGATCTGTCCCTGGGGCTGATCTATTCCCAGCAGGTGATGCTGGCCTTAGTTGATAAGGGACTTTCCCGGGAGGAGGCCTATAACATCGTTCAACCGTTGGCAATGGAAGCGTGGGAGAAACAAAAGTCCTTCCTGCCCATCGTTCTGGCCGCATCTGAAGTGGGCAATTGGCTCAGTCCGGAGGAGGTCAAGGCCTGCTTTGACTACAATCGTCACCTCAAACACCTGGATTTGATCTTTTCCCGCCTGGGGCTGGAATAGCTCCGAAGATCGGTAAGGTTTTGCTCTATATTTTGTGTAGAATGTAGTAGAATATGGATATTAGAGATCAGAGTAAGGTGGATTGGTACTTGTATGCCTTTTTTTGCGCAGTTTCCTGTGCTTGAAACAGAACGACTAATCCTGCGCCAGCTGCGGTATGAGGACGGCGCAGACATCCATGCCTATTTTACAGAAGAACTAGCCCGGTATTACGACTGGTGGCCCAAAACGGAAGCGGAAGGGAGGGGCTTTGTCCGTTTTTTCAAGACGGGCTTTGCGGAAGAACAGTCTATCCGTTGGGGCATTACCCTTAAACCCCATGACAAGGTAATTGGCACCATCGGTTTTAGCGATTTCGAACACTTTTCCCGGGCGGAACTGGGTTATGAGCTATCCGCTGCTTACCAAGGGCAGGGGATTATGAGTGAAGCGGTACGGGCTGTGATTCCCTTTGGCTTTCACGAACTGGAAATGCACCGCATTCAGGCAACTGTCTTCCCTGGCAATGAGCCTTCCATCCGCCTGTTGCGGAAGTTTGGCTTTAGGCAGGAAGGTGTGCTAAAGCAGTATACCTACGTCCGCTACCGGGATGCTTGGGAAGACGTCTTGATTTTCGCCCTGTTGAAGGACGAATTCCTGAAACTACCCGAGTCCCATTTCCCACCGGGACAGATGTACAGGCTGAGGGGGAGTATTAGCGCGCAAGCGGTAGAATGAGCGTGCAAGGACTTTTGGAAAAAACAGGGAATATAGCCAATAACACAGGGAGGGATCGGCATGGAAGATAAAATCGTGGCCACCTTTTCCATCGTAGGGTTTGATCCGGAAACCAAGGAATGGGGAGTAGCAGTACAGTCCAAGTTTGTGGCTGTTGGAGCGGTCTGCCCCTGGGCCAAGGCAGGGGTGGGGGCAATAAGCACCCAATCCTATGCCAATACTAGTTTTGGGCCAAGGGGACTGGAGCTGTTGGCGGCAGGGAAAAGCGCCCAGGAAGTGTTGGACATCCTCCTTGCTTCTGATCCAGGCCGGGAAAAACGCCAGGTGGGCATCGTCGACTCCCGGGGCAATGCGGCTACCTTCACCGGCTCTGAATGCCATGACTGGGCTGGGGGAGTAACAGGGGAGAACTACACTGCCCAGGGAAACATTTTGGTCAGCGAAGAGACGGTACAAGCTATGGCCAGAACGTTTGAGACCAGTGAAGGCCCCTTGGCAGAACGGCTCCTTGCCGCGTTAGAGGCGGGGCAGAACGCCGGTGGAGACGCCCGTGGCCAGCAGGCGGCAGCCCTTTTAGTGGTGCAGGAAGGGGCAGGCTACGGTGGTTTTAACGATGTGAAAATAGATCTACGTGTGGACGATCACCCAACGCCCATCACTGAACTTCAGCGCATTTACCAGGTCCATCGGGCGGTGTTCGGCGAGGGGAGGAGATAGCTGTGTGGGAGAACCTTGAATTAAGCTGGCAGCGTACCTTGGAGCTGGCATGGGAGGCGTTCTGCGTTGGCACGGTACCAGTGGGGTGCGTGATTGTGGACACTGAGTGCCGGATCGTGGCAGAGGGCCGTAACGCCATTTATGACAGGGATTATCCCTGGCCCTTTGCCGGCAGTAATCTTGCCCATGCGGAAATGATGGCGTTGAGCCGGATCCGGGAAAGTGAGCATCCGAATATCCGGGAATACACCCTGTACACGAGCTTAGAGCCGTGTCCCATGTGTTTTGGTGCCATTAACATGATGCATGTACGCAGGATACGGTGCGGTGCCAGGGATGCAATCGCCGGTTCACTGGTGCTGGCAGAAGCCACGCCCTACCTTAGAAGTAAGCGGTATACTATCGAGTATGGCGATCCCGTGTTGGAGGACTTCCAGCTGGTCTTAGTCGCGGCTTATGAACTTAGTGACAGCCGCCCACGGGATCGGGTTGTGGCCATCTATGAACAGGCTAACCCGAGAGCGGTTGCAGTAGGAAGAAAACTGTTCCAATCTGGTTATTTCCACACCGCAGTGCAGGAAAGCTTTTCGGCAGGCAGGGTTTTTACCGATGTGGTGAAAGAATTGCAGCCGGTTGGGGCTGGGAAGGTCTAGGAGGAGATTAGTGAATACAGTTTTATTCGATCTTGATGGGACGCTACTCCCCATGGATCAGGACGTATTCGTCCAAGCTTATGTGAAGGAATTGGGGCTCAAGGCGCCGGCCTTAGGCTTTGAGGCCCAGAGACTGGTGGAAGTGGTGCTTAAGGGCGCCGCTGTGATGGCTGCCAATGACGGTACGATTACGAACGAAGAACGCTTTTGGCAGCTCTTTCTAGGTGTTTTCGGGGGCACACCTGAAGATTACATACTTCAATTCGAGCTCTTTTACCAAACAGAGTTTGCCAGGGTAGCTGAGGCGGTTCAGCCCACACCCCTGGCCCATCAGGCAGTCCAGCTTCTCAAGGAGAAGGGTTACCAGGTGGTGCTGGCCACCAACCCCATCTTTCCCCGGGTAGCCACTTTGGAGCGTATGCGCTGGGCAGGTCTGAATCCAGCTGACTTCAGCCTGATCACAACCTATGAGAACTCCCGCTACGCCAAACCCAATCTAGGCTATTACCAGGAAATCTTAGATAAACTCCAGCTTAAGCCGGAGGACTGCCTCATGGTGGGGAACGATGTGCAGGAGGATCTCGTGGCAGCCCGTTTGGGCATTCCTGTCTTTCTGGTTACGGACGACTTGATTAATGTCAGTGGTGAGGATTATTCCCACTTTCCCCATGGCGATCGGCAGGGGCTGCTTGAGTATTTGCGGAAGCTTCCCGCCCTGGCCTAGGTCAAATTCAGGCGGAAGGGAGGGAACTGTCCTTTTTTCTTGAATAAGATTGTGAAACTAGGAACGTAAATGTAAGGGGGCCGGGCAGGTGAAAAGACGGAGAAAAGTCCAGATTCTTTTTCTCACCTTTCTACTACTTGCAGTTGTACTCACGGGCTGTGCCCATCGCAGCGGCTTTAGGATAGGTTACCGCTCTTCGGCGATGGGGAACAAGATGTCGGCTAAGTTTATTCTGCTGTCTGGGACCAATACGAAATACATCAAGCTGACAGAGGGCGATGTGGTTTCGTTTCAGTATGAACTGAAGGCGGAAAAGGGAGAATTAACCGTAACCCTCATCGCTCCGTCCGGCGATACCGTATTCGAAGTAGAAGCGAGCTCCAAGGGAGAAGAGACAGCAGTTATCAGCGAGAGTGGTAGACACACGCTCAAAATCAGGGGTCAAAAGGCCCGGGGCAGCTATAATATCTCCTGGACTGTTAAATAAGAAAAGCGCGCCGCAGGGGCGCGCTTTTTTGTATTTCTGGGAAGGCTCTAAAAGGGGTCTTCCCATTTTTTTCTGTGTTCCCGCTTTTTCCTCTCCTCTTGGAAATAGGAGGCCAGGGCCAGGCCACCCATGGCAAATCCTATCGTGAACACCACGAATGCAGTGATGGAGAGGGGATAGGTTGTCCTGAATACACCGACGATCATGAGCATTACCATGGACCAGCCCGCGATCATCATGATCGAACCCGCTGCTATCAAGTTTCTTCTGGTATCTTTCATGCTTCCTCTTTGTACAGCCAGCAAGCGGCCAAATGTCCTTCCTTCAGTTCGAAATCGGGCGGCTCCTGCTGATCGCACAGCCCAGCTATCATACGGTCGCAGCGGGGATGGAACCGGCATCCTTCAGGCGGATTCAACAGGCTGGGCGGCTCGCCGCTGGGTACCTTTTTGAATGTCTTCACGTTTTCCGGATCCGGATCGGACGTGGCCTCCAAGAGTGCCTGGGTGTACGGGTGGGCTGGGTTTTCTAAGAATTCCCTTACCGGCCCCTGTTCCACAACCTTGCCGCCGTACATTATTAGAATACGCTCCGAGAAGTAGCGGACAGTGGAAAGGTCATGGGTAATGT
>DGFC01000134.1:0-7011 GCA_002391465.1 Firmicutes bacterium UBA3910
CGCTGCCGTCGCCGAAATCCCACCATTTATCTGCGATCTGACCGTCCGGATCATGGGCCGCTCCCACAAAGGAAAAGACTGTGGACATGGGGCCTGTCTGGGGATTTACGCCGCAAGCTGTGATCACAGGGGCCGCGTTGGGCAGGACTTCTACCTGTACCGGCACTATGGTGCGGGGGGTGCGGATGTCATTGGTGTTCATGACGATAGCGCCTTCCAGTTCACCTGTGCCGATCTCGCCCAGGTTGATCCTAACGTTCACAGCGGCACTCTCGCCCGGCTCCAGAACCAAGGTAGAGGGTTCTACAGTAAGCCAGGTGAAGAGGTTGAACTGAATTGCCAAACCATCATGCACATAACCTGCTTGGTTGTAAAGAACTTCTAAGCCATCGCTGCCGTCTGCGTTTTCAATACCGATCGTTCCTTGGTTTATATAGCCCGGGGTAAACTCCATATCCTTGTACTGATAAACGATGGTGCCATCGGCATAGAGCATCGCTTGGAATGTATAGGATCCGTTCTGGTAGTAACGGGGCAGTTCTTTCCATTCCACGATAAAGCGTTCGTTGGCCTCATCGTAGTAATAGAAGACGCCGCCGGTGGCAGGTGCATAAGGCGGATTCAAGTCATCCCAGTAAACCGCCAACAGATCATTGGGATCTGCAGCGTTGGGAATGAACGAGTTCTGCCAAACATTGCCCCTGGTACCGAAGGTGAGGTATCCGTCGGAGCAGATCCGGATCTCTGTTTTCAGATCCCCGTAGAAGGGGAATTCAAAGGGAAGATCCATAACCAACGAATCATCACCGGAGAGGGGCAGTCTTGTGCCGATCTCGCTGATCTCTACCCACTCAAAGGTAGGCCCGCCAGGCTGATTCGAATCTACCCAGAGATAGCCAAAGCCATCCGGTCCACCTGCTGCCAGCGGTTGAACCGCGTCAGCGAAGTCACCGGTCGTAACCGCTTCTATCTCCATCTCCAGCGCGGCTTCACCCACATTGGTAACGGTAACAACTGCCCACTCTTCCCGATGTGCCCTCAGTGCACGCCGGATCGAGGTGGGCTCTACCGACACCTCAGGCAGATCCTGCACCACAATTTGGACACTTGCTTCAGCAGTTAGGCCATCGTCGTCTGTAATAGTTAAAGTGGCGGTGTATTCTCCCTCTACCGTGTAGGTGTAAATGGGTGCCAGCGTGTCCCTTACCAGGGGGCTGCCGTCACCGAAGTCCCACACCACTTCAACGATTTCACCATCCACATCGTAGACGTCAGCGCTGAAGTTGACGGTGAGAGGTGCACTGCCTGCCCACGGATCAGCTGAAATGGAGCGGATCGTGGGTGGAATGATTGACTTTGCGAACATAAATGTTTCCACATCTACCACAGGGTTGGCCGGATCATTGCTCATGATCTTAATTGTTGCCTGCCAGGTTCCCTGGGACAGGTTGTGGGCCGCAAAGGTTGCTGTTAACAGATCTGAGTCTTGGGGAGCAACTACTCCTCCATACTTGTCAAGGATGAGCCAGCCAGGCACAAAGAAGACAGCCATGTCATCATGGACGTAGTCCTCCTTGTAGGCCAGTTGCAGACCGATTGTTCCGTCTGCATTCTCAATGCCCACAGAAGCGTCGTTCGCCCAGCCTCCCAGCATCTGTTCGTAGCGGTAAGTGATCAAACCACTAGGTTCCAAAATGACCTGGAAGGTGTACGCTCCACCGTGGGAATAGCGGGGTACATTCTGGTACTGCACCACGAATTTCTCCCCATCACCGTAGTAGAACACCCTGCCGTTATCATTTTGCGGCTCCAGGTCACACCAGAAGGGAGCGATCAGAGCGTTGGGCTCCCTAGTATCGGGAATGGGATGGGGGC
Source organism: Firmicutes bacterium UBA3910 (assembly GCA_002391465.1). Classification (GTDB taxonomy): domain Bacteria; phylum Bacillota; class Limnochordia; order Darwinibacteriales; family Darwinibacteriaceae; genus UBA3910. The sequence goes on from DGFC01000134.1 coordinate 1,876, forward strand.
TCCAGGTGGTACCTGTGTCGCCAAAGGTCAAATAACCATTGGAAGAAATGCGGACCGAGTTTTTCAAATCCCCGTAAAATGGGAACTCAAAGGGGAGATCCACAACGGAGCTGTCATCTCCGCCTAGGATGAGCCTCGTTCCGATTTCACTAATGTCTTCCCACTCGGGCAGGGCCACTCCCGGCTCGTCGCTGTCCCACCAGAAATACCCGTACTCATCGGGCCCACCCGAACCCAGCGGAGTAACCCTTCCGGAAGTATCCATCCTGCCAACCAGTTGAACTGCTGCTGTATAGGTCAGTTCACCTAAGCCGACGTTTTGGATCTCAATGGTGTAGTCTTCAGTTTCGCCCCATTGGAGCCAAGTGTGGATTTCGGTCGGATCCACCTCAATTTCAGGCGGATAAAAGACCCGGATGGTGATGGAAGCTGTCGCTTCAACGCCCTCTTCGTCGACAACGTGGAATGTGGCGTTGTAATCGCCCAGCTCCTCGTAAATATGAACCGTCTCAAACTCGTGTACCGGATCGCTACCGTCACCGAAGTCCCACCAATAGTCCACGATTTCACCCGCTGCTGTCGTAGCCGCGGCAGTGAAAGCCACTTCCAAGGGAGGCGGACCGAAACTTGGTTCCGCATTGATGGAGGTGATTACCGGTCCAACAATCTGCATCATGGCATTGGCCAGATTGAGCCTGCCGCCGGTGCTCACAGTACCTTGATAGATTGGCTTAACATCTACCGAGCGTAGGATGGCATCCCTGATCGTGAGCTCATTGGGATCCATTTCCGCTGTCCGGTACAACGGCAGATTGGGTCTCAACGAATGGAGAAGCGCTGCCGAGCCGGCCACGTGCGGCGAAGCCATGGAAGTGCCGTAGAAATAGGCGTAGACCGCAGTGGGCTCAACCGGTACCGGATCGGGTGGAATGGTGGACAGAATGTAACCACCGGGTGCATACAGATCCACTGTTTCCGGTCCCCAGCAGGTGCTCCACCAGCCTGGGTAATTCACAGGCTCTTCATTCTGCATCATGGCCGCTACCGATATAATGTTGGGAGCGTCGTAGCTGGCAGGGTAATGGGGGTCTATGTCCGTGTTGTCCCCAGTGTTACCTGCTGCACAGACCACAACGGCGCCTGTGGCTTCAATTGTATCCCTGAGGCTTTGGTTGTATCCGCCGCCGCCCCAGCTGCAGTTGATTACCTTTGCCCCCTTTTCAGCCGCGTATTGAAGGGCCAAAATGGCGTCGCTGGTGTAACCTCCATCACCGCCGATGAACTTCAAGGCGATGATCTGGATGTCCCAGTTAATCCCGGCTACACCCATTCCGTTGTCGCTCAGCGCACCAATTGTGCCCGCAACGTGGGTTCCGTGTTCATCATTGAGGTACCCATAGCGGTCTCGGTCGGTGGGGTCAAAGACCTGGTTGCTGCCGTTATGGAAGTTCCAGCCCCAAAAGTCGTCGATGTAGCCGTTGCCGTCATCGTCAACACCGGGCGTCCCGCCCATCTCGGCCTCGTTGATCCAGATGTGATCGGCCAAGTCCGGATGATCGATGTAAATGCCGGTGTCAATAACCGCTACAACCACTTCGCCTGAACCGGTATGCATGGCCCAGGCTTCCGGAGCGTCAATGTCCGCATCGTCCACCGGAATGCCCAGCATCTCCGGGTCAATGTCCGTTACCCCTTCATTGTGCAGCCCCCACATCCGATCGAAGTAAGTGTCGTTGGGGAACAGGGGTATGCTTTGGGGTACATCGTATTTGTAGCGGATGTAGTCCCTTTCTGCATAGAGGATACCCGGCAGAGACTGGAGCTGGACTATGGACTGATCCACACTCGTCTTCTCCGGCAGCTCTATAATGCCGAGTCTTAGGCCGCTGGGAAACGCTCTGGTGGGCTGAAAGGAAGCCACATTTAATACAGAGTATCCCAGCTGCTCCATGCTGGCTACCGCCTCTGCCGGTGTAACAACATCGGCAAAGCGCACTATTACCCGCTGGGGGTGATAGTAATCCTCTCCCCCCTGCCAGCCGCCTCGGGGTGCGGCATAGCCCGTCACCGCTACAAGGACGATAACGATTAGGGCTAAGGCGGTAATCGCTAACTTCTTTTGTCTCAATAACATAAACTACTTGCCCTCCTTTGAAAAAGACTGGCCATATACATACAACTCCTAGACGGATTTACAAATTCAGCGGATTGCCCGCTTTCTGCAAACCGCTGTCCTAAGTTTAACCTCTATCCATTTACCACCCCCATCCGCGTGATCCTTAATTGGGACGCACAAATCCCAGATTTCAATGAAGATAAAGAAGGATATCCCGAGTACCCGCTTTACAAACGGTTAGGCGGGTTGGCGTCCCAGTTAATTTCATACGGCTATCTGGGTTATACAAAAGAAATTGTGCCTGCCTTCCTTACTTGATAAATTTTACATTTACGGGAAAAACTAACATTATGCCAATTTGGCCGAAGGGGTGGATAAAATGAAAGGACTACAAAAAGGGGTAGTAATGTTGTGGCTAACAGCCATTTTGCTCTGCCTCGCCTGGCTGGTGCCGGCTTGGGCGAAGGAAATGGATGAACCTGCCCTGCGCATTACTGGTAGTGCCGAATTCAGGCTGAAATACGCAAGGGGTGACACGGCTGCCCTTACAGGCACCGGCTACTCCCTCGGCAGCCCCGACCTGACGCAGCTTCTGACCCTCGATGTGGAAGGACAGATCGCACCCGGTTTTACGGCAGCCGTCAATTTGGACAACCGCAGGGATGGCAATTTGCAGATGGTGGAATTGAGGTTAGAGGGGGAAAAAGTCCGGGGGAAATATGGTGGGATAGGTTACAAAGCGACCAACCCCTACCTCGCCTTCTCAGACCGGTTGCGGGGATTGACAATAAGCACCCTTTATCCCAAGGCGAACATCACCCTAGTTGCGGGACGCGTGCAAGGGGTAGCCGCCAAAAAGACGTTTAAGGGAAGCAGCGCCCAGGAGACGATTCGCTACGAACTGGATGCACCCTACGGCCCATCGCCCACTTCCCAGGGGTTCACTGCCTCCCTCGACGGTATGGAGTATTACATCCTAACCGATACCTTTGACCCAGACTTCATGGCAGTATCGTTCCGGTATGAGGATCAACCAACCCCTGAAGGTAGGACCCTATTGGAGACACTGGAACTTTGGAACCTGGACTATCTCCCTCTGGAAGCGGGGCAAACACTACCCCTCACAGCGGGACAATATGTGGGCGTTTCCTTGAGCGGGGAATTCTTGGCACTGAAAATGGGCAGCGGGGACCTAATCCGCAGCCAAATCCAAGCACTGATCCGAACTTACAACCTAGAACATGGCCTAATTGGGGATGAACAAAAGAAATATCCTTTTGTTGTGGGCTCAGAGGCAGAAAAGGCCTTTCTCCAGGATTTGATTACAAGACACGTCTCCATCACGGCCGGTGTGGAGGGAGAAACAGGTTACAGCGTCCTTGACGCCAAAGCAGACTCCTATCTACAAAGAAGGCTGTATCATCTGGGCCAAAGCAGAATCATACCAGGCTCGCTGGACATCAAGGTCCGTAAAGGATCTACCTTTGTACCGGTGGAGAACGAACTTTCCCTGCCCTTCCTGGTTGATTATGACCAAGGCATTGTTGATTTTCAGTTCCCAGCCCATTTTTTCGACCTTTACAGCGGCATGGAGATAACCTATCAGCACGAACTCACCATGGGCAGCTTCAACCTGGGCATCGGCTTGGTGGAAGGGAGCGAGCGCGTCCTGCTCAACGATGTCCTTCTGGTTAAGGACAAAGACTACTCCCTCGACTATGAGCTTGGTATTTTAACGCTCTGGTTTCCCCTCAATTCGGAAGATGTACTGGTTGTGGAATACGAGTATTTCCGCGGACCCTTTGGCCGCGCCGCCGATTACAAGACCAACTTCTACAGCACCGAACTGGATTGGGCTGTAAACGATAATCTCCAGCTCAACCTAGGTTTCGCTGCCCAACTAGACCTGCCCCGCTCCGCTCAAACACCGGAATTGGTGGGCACCATGCCAAATCAACATCTAATGGCCGGCTTAGCGGGCACGTACAAACTGGGCGGACTGACCATATCGGGCGAACTTGGCCTCAGCCACAATCAATTTCCCAGGGATGATAACGCCAAAGGAAGGGCACCCAATCAAATCTCAGCCATAATGCAGGCCCAAGATGAACTGGGCAGAGAGTACGTGATCCTTGCCCATAACGATGGCATCAGCGTTGGCTCCGAATCCTTCCAAAATTACCAGGTTGCCAGCGGACTTGCCCATAACTCCGTCCGGGCTTTGGCCAGTTCTGATAGCCTCTGGTTTTTTGCTACCGCCAACGGCCTCACCGTGCTCGCCGCCGAGTCAGGCCCAGGCCTGGGCAATCCCCTGGATTACGCCGGTAATTGGACGCGTTTCTCCACTTCCTCCGGCCTGCCCAGCAGCGACCTTTCCGCTGTAGCGGTAACACCTTGGCAGGTGTGGGTTGGTACATCACAGGACGGCTTAGCTTCTGCCGAACTGTCCGCCCTGGACAATTGGACGCCCCACCTTGGCCAGCTTCCGTCCCAGGCGGTTTCTGCCCTGGCCTATGACCCCCGCGCCGATCTGGTCTTAGTGGGCACAGATAGGGGCATTGCCGCGATCAGGGGTGAGATCTCAACAACCGAACTGGATGCTGTCCCCATCAGAGCTATCAGCTCATCCTTTTCGCTGCTCAACGGGCTAAACAACTTTGCTGCCGGACCAGAGGGCGTTTACGTCCGACAAAAGGACGGTAGTTGGCAGTCCATTTCCGGCGCCCCGGCCGGTTGCCTGAGTGTGCTGCTGTGGGAAAACAGGCTGTGGGTGGGCACGGAAGCGGGCCTCTACAATTGGGATGGAAACGAGTGGACATTCATTGCAGAAACAAACGGATTTGCCATTACCGCCCTAGGCACCGCCCGTGGGTATAAATCCCCAGGCAGGCAAACTCTCTGGGCGGGTACAGCGGGAACCGTTGAGGAAGGCATAAACAAGATCGTATGTTTCGAGTTGGAAGACACCAAGACCGTTTTTCAACACGGGGGAAAAGACTTGGCCGTATCGCCCGATGATG
>DGFC01000134.1:7304-32640 GCA_002391465.1 Firmicutes bacterium UBA3910
GGGCAGGCTCAATGCGCGCTATACTGGGGAAACTGTAGGCGTTTTCGGCAGCTATGAAAAGAACTCCCCTGACTTTATGCGTTTGGGCCGGGCTGAAAGACGGGAAGGGGAACTTTGGCGCCTGGGCACCCAGTGGACGCCCAGTTCCAAGCTGACTGTAACCGCCGAACATTCCCGTACTGCCAGCAGACCTATTTCTTCAGAGGATGAAACGGTAACCATCACCAACCGGTTGGGAAGCACCGTAATAATCGGTCCCCAAGTTGATGTTACCCTTGTCCAGACCCTGACGAAAAATGCACACGATGTGAGAAGGGGCAGGACCTTTTCCCTTGTGGGAAGCCAGCGCCTCTTAGACGGTCGTTTAGATGTGAGCGCTGGTCTGGAGAGAAGCGAAGAAGCGAGCACAAATAGCCCACTTAATTCCTTCGTTCAAACCAGCCTGCGAGGCGATGCCAAGCTCACACTTGACGCCCTGTCCCTCACAGGCAGCTACCGGAAGCCGGTCAAGCTGGTTAACGAACGGCGTTCCGGTATTTCAGACACCCGCTTCACTGCCCAGTGGGCGAAACAGCTGGCTGGGCTCGATCTCCGGGCTTTATACAACAACATCTATCGCCACAACCTGGCGACTGACAAGACATCATCCAATCAAAAGGCTGAACTGAAGGCCGTCCTGCCCGCCATTAACGAGAATCGCCTTATACCCAACGCAGTGTTTGTCTGGGAACAGACGGTTCCCTTTACGGGCCAGGCAAAGACAACAGTGAGTGCCCAGGCCAACATCACCGGCAGTCTAGAACGGTTTCGCCTGAGCAGTGGCTTACTTGTGAAGCGCACAGTGTATCCCGAACTAAAGAAGGAGGTAACACAAACCGAGCTTCACACAAGCGTTAACCCGATAACAGCCAGCAAGCTGCAGCCCCAGTTTGACTTACGCTGGAAACGATCAGTATCAGAACGGCCCGATTTAGGCTCTGTAAACACCCACTCTTTGACTAGCTCCATTCGACTGAGTTGGAATCCGTCTGAAAAACTGCGCGGCACCGCTTCAGCGGCCTATGCTTTGAACCTCACTTCAGCGGCAAAGGAAGTGAAAAAGCACACGGTGACGCTGCAGAACAGTCTGTTCTACAGATTAAGCGAGAAGAGCAGCGTTACAGGCACCGCATTGACCAGGCTGAACACAGAAACGGGGCGTTCAATCGCCCCGGAACACTCCCTAAAACTCCAACTCACAGCGGATTTCAGTTATCGTTTCAGTGAAACATGGTCCCTAACCACTTCCCTAGGTTGGCACAGGCAGGCTGCACTGAGCACACTGGAAAAGCCTGCCAGGGCCTTTACAATCAACGCCGCTTTGAAAGCTAGCTTCTGACAGTGGTTGCAGTACACAAAAAAACGGGTCGTTTGACCCGTTTTTTAGTTAAGTTATACAGCAAAATCCATCTCATCAATGGCCCGCTGTGCCTCTACCAGACGGTAATAATAGCCTTTCAGGGCCATGAGCTCGTCATGGGTACCCACCTCCACCAGCTCCCCTTCGGATAGGACCGCTAAACGGTCTGCGTTCCGCAGGGTAGAGAGACGGTGGGCGATGATGATCATGGTCCTGTTCTCCGCCAGGCGGTAAATGGCCTGGTGAATCTGCTCTTCCGTCTCACTGTCCACAGACGAGGTGGCCTCGTCCAGGATCAGGATACGGGGATTGTGGAGGATGGAACGGGCGATAGCGATCCGCTGCCTCTCCCCACCCGACAAGCGCTGGCCTCGCTCCCCTACCCTCGTATCGTAGCCGTCGGGGAATTTGACTATGAAATCGTGGGCGTTGGCAATCTTGGCAGCGGCAATCACATCCTCCGCCGTAGCATCGGCATTTGCGTAGGCGATGTTTTCCCAGATTGTACCGGCAAAGAGGAAAGACTCCTGCAGAACCACACCCACTTGACGGCGGAAGTCGCCTAAGGCCAGATCCCTAACGTTGATGCCGTCGATGTAAATATTGCCTTCATCCACATCGTAAAAGCGGTTGATCAAGTTGATCAAGGTCGATTTTCCTGCCCCCGAGTGGCCAACGATACCCAGTGTTTCCCCGGGTTTTATGTGCAGATTAACGTTTTTCAGGACCGGCTCATAGGGACGGTAGCCAAAGGTTACGTTTTCTAGGCGGATTTCTCCCTTAAGCTCGGGGATGGGAACCGCCTCCGGTTTGTCTTGAATGGCCGGAACTGTGTCCACAATTTCAAACAGCCGCTCCGCTGACGTCATGGCCTGGTGAAACCAGCGAGGAATGAAGGACATGAACTGGAGGGGGCCGTAAATCAGTCCGGCGTAGGCCGAAAACTGAATGAGTTCTCCAATCTGGAACGTCTCGTTCAAAACCAAGGAGCCGCCGTAATACAGGATGAAGAAGTTGCCCAGACCCATAATGAAGCTGAGGGTCGGGTACAGGGTATTCCATGTTTTTTCGTTCCGAGCAGTAATATCCCTGTAATTACGGCTTTTCTCTGCAAAGCGGGCCGCTTCCCGTTTCTCGTTACCAAAGGCCTTCACTACCCGGATTCCGGTCAAAATGTCCTGCAGTGAAGAGTTAGCCTCATCCCACCAGCGCCACTGCTGGTGGTACATACGCCTAATCCTCCGCCTGGTTGCACTGGACATCCAGACAATAAAGGGAGCTGGAACGAGAATTAGTAGGGCAAGCTGCCAGCTCTGCCAGAACAAAATGGTCGTGATTGCTACTAACAGCAGCGTTTGACTAACCAAGTCGGGCATATGGTGCTGGAGAAAACCCTGTACATGCCCTGTGTCATGGTTGATCCTGTTCATCAAGTCGCCCACGCGGTGTTTGTCAATAAAACTCAGGGATAGGGCCTGGAGGCGGCTAAACACCATGGAGCGTAGATCCTGGCCCAGACGGGCACCGACGGTAGTCATCATGCGTCCCCTTAAGATGGTCAACAGCGTTGACAACAACCTGGAAAGGGCAAAGCCGCCGATGAGGATAAAGAGCAGTTTCACACTGGGCTCTTCCACCTGCAGCACATCGTCCACCAGCATCCGCTGCAGTTGGGGCGGCACCAAGTTGATGGCTGTTAACGCGAAAAAGACGAGCATACTTATGGCAATCAAGCCCCCGTAGGGCTTGGCAACTTGAGCCAGACGTTTTAAGACTGCCATGGAATTAATGCAGTAGGGGCACACCCGGCTTCCCCGTACCAGGGGGCGACTGCAGGTGGGGCAGAAATCCTTTTCCAAAGGCTTAAACTCAAGCTTTTCCCCATCCTCCAGGTACTCGCTCAAGGCACTGGCCACCGTGCTGTACTCTGGCACATACTCCAAAGGATAGAAAACTACGGTGCGGGGCTTTTCTCCATACCACACAACCAGGCGCCCCACGCCCACCAGCGTCTCGCTCTCCACCTTGGTGGCGCCCTCGAGCGAGATTTCTTCAACTTCAACGCCGTTTCGTTCCTGGATGACCAGCTTTTCCTTGGTCACCACCAGTTCCCAATCCGCCTCGTTCAAATCAAAGTCAAGCGGGGCGGGTATTTTGTACTCGATTATCATTCGGTCTCTCTCCTAGAGTAATGTTTCTAGATAGTAACGACTGCGTCCATCCAGTTCTCGCACATCGGGAATTTCAAAGCGGTTGCCCGAAACATCCACAAGTAAAACCCTTGTGGGGCTGATACTGCGGACACTCTGATCCCGCCGGCCAGTGACGAAATTTTGGGGCCCCCGATCCGTCTCAACGGACCAGTAGGAATGGCCGAACTCCTCTTTGTAGCTCTTGATCCTGGTAATTTTCGGAGCGTAATAGCGCCACTGCAGTTCCTGTCGAACTGCCTCCTGGGAGTTTTTGTCAAGGTCGCTAATCTCTCTTACCATGCCAATTTCATCGCCCTCCGGTTCACGCACCGAGATGTAGCGATCTGGCCAGGTGAAAGGAAAGGCTAGGAACAAATCAACCTTTGGATACAATTTGTCCTCTATTTCAAGGGTGAGAATGCCACCGGCTGTTAAGCGAAAACGAAGTTTACTGGCATCTAGATAGTTTACTTCGGCCATTTACACCACCTCTTCCAAATCAGTGATATCTATACCCAAATGGGCTAGGCCCTTTCTCTGGGTTGTGAGCAGCTTGTGATAAATACCTTTCTGCTGCAGCAGTTCGCTGTGATGACCCTCTTCCACCAACCGTCCCTTGTCTAAGACAAGGAGGCGGTTAGCCTTGCGCAGGGTGGAAAGCCTGTGGGCGATGGCAAAGGTTGTCCGTCCTTCCACCAGGCGCTCCAGTGCTTCCTGCACCAAGCGTTCCGTTTCAATATCAATGGAAGCGGTCGCCTCATCCAAGATAAGGATCTGCGGATCATGGAGAACAGCCCGGGCAATAGCTATCCGCTGCCGCTCCCCACCGGACAGGTTCACATCCCGTACGCCAAGTACCGTCTCGTAACCGTCGGGAAGTTGGATGATAAAATCGTGGGCGTTGGCAACCTTGGCCGCGGCCATCACTTCCTCCGGCGTAGCATCGGGTTTAGCGTAAGCTATGTTTTCAAAAATGGTCCCCCTAAAGAGGAAGGTATCCTGCAGAACCATACCCACCTGTTTGCGCAGATCTGCCTGGGAAACATAACGCAGATCCACCCCATCGATGAGCATCTGGCCCTGGTCCGGATCGTAAAGGCGGGCAATCAGGTTGATCAAGGTGGATTTACCCGCACCGGAGCGGCCCACAATACCGATCATCTCGCCCGGTTCAACCTTGAATGAGATGTTTTCAAGGATGGGTTTGCCCTCTTCGTAGCTAAAGGAAACATCCCGGGCCTCCACAGCACCCTTCAGTTCGGGCATCTGAACAAGCTCGTCACCCTCGGGCGTCCAGAGCACTTGGGTAGAATCGATAATCTCAAAGATCCTCTGGGCCGAGTTCATGCTCGACGACCACCACTCCACCACCCTGGTCATAAAGTCCAGGGGACCGTAGAGCATGCCCAAGTAACCGGTAAAGGTCATGAGTGTTCCCAGCGTCAAATCGCCGCGGACAACCCGCCAACCGCCAAAGCCCCAGATCACTAAAGCACCGATACCCATTAGGTAGGAAAGGAGGGGAAAGACGGTGGAAGTGGTGTTGCCCACTTCACGAAACACTTCGTAGACGCGCCGATTACGGCGGCCGAAGCGTTCGATTTCAGCGTCCTCCCGGCCGAAGGCTTTGATAACACGCATCCCGCTCAGCGAGTCATTCACAACCGCATTCAAACGGGAGCTGGCGCGCCAGCGTTTGGTGTACATACGCCAGAGCATGGGTCTCACCTTGACCGTAATAAACACTATTAAGGGGACCGGAATAAGTACGGGCAGGGCGAGCTGCCAGTCTAAAGCAAGAAGAATGATAATAACACCAATCAAACGCAGTGCGTTAACAATAAAAAAGGGCAGTCCATCGTGGAAAAAATACTGGAGATGTTCTGCATCGTTATTCACCCTGGTCATGAGGGAACCGGTCTGCTGCTGGTTATAGAAGCGCAGCGACAGGTTCTGCATGGCATTGAAAACGCCCGTTTTTAGGTCATAGCCAATCTGGGCAGCCACTTTCGCTCCCACCCTCCCCTGGAAGATGTTGATTACCAGGGTGAGCAGCTGAATAGCAAACATGGCCAAAACCACATAACCCAACTTACCAGCGTATTTACCACCGGACTTTAACGTTTCATCGAAAAAGACCCTTCCGCCCACGTAGGGAGATAATAGACCCACAGCGGAAGAGGCCAGCATCAAAACAACCATTAAGGCGACCCATTTTGCATAGGGTGGAGTTAAACCCAACACCCTTTTGAACAAAGAACGCTTATCCAAGCATTTGGGACAGATGGGCCGTACCGGATCGGGATAGAGACGATTGCACTTGGGGCAGCGATCCTGCCTGTGCTCCCTCAGTTCAGCCTCCGTGCCCTTAATCTGGGCATTTACTGTCTGGGCAAAATCCTGATAGAAGGAACGGTTGCCCAAACTGCCCCTAAGCAGAATCAGTTCGGTATCATCCACAAAAACTGCACTCAGGGCAACCGTCCCCACGTAGTGGCGTACCTCAAGTTCCTTCACTTCTGTCAGGGGCCAATTCTTGACGTTTTCCCCATCGTCCCAGCGGAGCACATTATCTCGAATGCTCAGCGTCTGTTCACTACCGTCCAGATCACCGCGGACAAGCGGTATTTCTGCCAATCACATCACCACATCTCTGTTACTTTGTCTCTTTTAGTATTGGTACTGTCTTCCTGTCTTGTATTCTAAACTTATTGGTACAAATAGTAAAGCGTCTACCTGCTCTTTTTCACGATTTTTCGGCGAAAAGGCTCTCTCCCGGTTGCAGTACTTCAACCCTTACTCCCGGCGCCCACCTGTTGGCGGCGGCGATGAAATTATCCGCACTTTGCTCTAAGGCGGGAAAGGTCAGAAAATGCATGGGCACCGCTATCTTAGGCTGTAGGAGCTTCAAAGCCAAGGCGGCCTGCTCCGGATCCATCACAAAAACGCTGCCAATGGGCAGTAGTGCCACATCAATCTCGTACAACCGGCCGAACAGCTCCATGGAAGAAAAAATCCCCGTATCTCCGGCGTGGTAGATAACCGTTCCGTCCTCAAGTGTGACAATAAAACCGCAGGGTGAGCCAGCCTCCTGGGAGGAATGCACCGCCTGTGTCATGGTCACCTTGATGCCGTCAATTTCCACCGTTCCCCCAATGTTCATACCGGAGCCTCCGGTAATAATCTGCTCCTTTTCCACCCCGTCCTGCTTTGCTTTGGCCATTACCTCAGGTTGGCCCACTAGAATACCCTTACCCCCACCCAGGAGTCTGGGCAGATCGCTGCCGTAATGATCGTGGTGGTCGTGGGTGATTAGGACCAAATCTGGCCCTGCCAACTCCTCCACCTTCACCGGGCATAACGGGTTTCCCGTGATCCAAGGATCAATTAAGATCCTTTTTCCTTGGGCCGAGGTAATTTCAAAGGCAGCATGGCCAAGCCAGCGAACATGGTTGCTCATCTTAACCCTCCTATCCAATCATATGTTCCCTAAGATCATTACCCTTTCATACTAAAATCCCTGCAGAGAAAAACCCTCCCTAAGGAGGGTGCCCACCCACGGGATGGAGTTTTTCCGCATGTCAAGAACGGCGCCGCAGGCGCTGCCATACACTTGACCGTTTTGAGCGGCACTGATGGCACCTGTAGGAAAGGTCGTAGGCTAACTGGCAGCGCTTAGTGCGATAGCGACTGTGTATTTCCAAGGCAGCCTGGCGAGAACATTCGTTGTGGTACAGGACAAAATAATCGTGTTCACGCACATAAACAATTCTACCCCTGGGGAAATAATCATACTCCACACCGTAATTCTCGACATGACGGCGCGTCCAGACTTGCTCATGGCTCTCTGGATAAATAAGCAGGCCATCTTTGGCTTTAGCCTCAGCGAGCGAGCAGGTATGGAGGAGAATCTCCCCATCAGCTACGAAGAAAATCCCGACTCGGTCATCAAGTGTATTAGGCATGCGGATCACCTCTTGTTGCACAATTCACCTAAAAGAATACATTTCCTGCAAGTATGAACTGTGAAGTTTTCTCTCGAATTGTGTCCGCGAAGCTTGTTATGTGAGCTTCTCCTCCCACTCCTTTTGCCTAAAACCAACCAAGGTAAAATCCTCCCCAAGCAAGAGGGGCCTTTTCACCAAGAGGCCGTCGGTAGCCAATAGTTCCAGCTGCTCTGCCTCGGACATTTCGGGCAGACGGTCTTTTAGGCCCAGTTCACGATAGAGCCTCCCACTGGTGTTGAAAAACGACTTAAGCGGACGTTCACTCATTGTAAACCACTTCTCCAGCTCTTCCCTGCTGGGGTTTTCCTCCACAATGTCCCGGGAAACGTAGTCAACACCCTGCTCGTCAAGCCAAGCGCGGGCCCGCCTGCAGGTGGAACAGCGGGAGTAACAGAGAAATAGATACTTCATGGGTTCCTCCTTTAAACACTTTTGCACCCTACATTCCCCTCTTGCCCACAAAATCCTTGTTGAATTGGTCAGACCAAAGTCGGAGATAAAATCAACTTCCGGGCCAATAGGTTTCCTCCCCTCCCCCGTTGTATAGTGGTAACAAGAGGAAAACAGGAAGGATGAGTGCAATGTCATTTCTCGATCGGTTGATTGATACCTTTGCGTCCAATTTCGCTAGAACAACACTAGCCAAAACGGACGTGTTACCTATCACAATGGACATACGACAGATTTCCATCAGCGGGAGTAATACTTCCGTCTACTGGCGCCCACTGGAGGAAGGGGATGAACCCCGTTTAGTACTGGAGAAGGAAGTGGCGGGGAACTCCGATGAAGCTCTCCAAAGCTACCTGGAACAGATCAGATTGGAACATCACACCTCAGGCACCCGCCAAATGTTCAATGTGGTCATGCCGTCCCGCCGCAGCTCCGGTGTCCACAATGTCTCAACTAGACTAACCCTGTACGCCGCACCGGAACAGGTGGAGGATTTCCAGGTCCAAACCAGCAACGGGCTCATAGAAGTAACCTGTGAGTTTAACTGCAACCTTGATCTGCGCTCCCGTAACGGACGCATTACCGTCCAGTCCGGCTCGGGTACGCTCCGCTTGAGCACCAGCAACGGCCGGATCGAACTGGGCAGAGTGAGGCTCACGGGTCCTAGTAAATTCACAACCTCCAACGGCATGATCACTGGCCACCTTGCCGGCTTGGAACTGGGGGAGCACGTCTTTGAAACATCTAACGGCAGAGTGAACCTACGCGTCCCATCGAACACTACCGGTTCTTTTAGCCTGACTACATCCAACGGCAGTATAGATTTCCGCTTGGGCAATGAAACTATGAGCGGGAGAAACATATCCTTCAACAACGGGCCAGGTCCTTCCCTGCACGTAAGGACCTCCAATGGAAGCATTTCGGTAACAGACAGCTGATAGCATTTAGGCTGTCCTCGGAGACGCATATTTTCGTGACTCAGATGAAAGGCCACCCCACGATCGGGTGGCCTTTTTGGGTAGCTGTCTTTTTGGGAATAGTCGTTGTGTTTTATTCCGGGAGTAGTCGTTGTTTGTGCTGGGTTTCACCGCCTGCGGGATCTATCTTTAGTATTTCCTAGCGGCGGTGAACACCCTAGCATGTGTTCTTCGCTTATGTCTGTACCGTCGCCGTAGACGCTGGTGGCAGACGATACGTGCTATGTATCTCCTCCTTTCATCTGATTTCCCGATGGCTGGTATCTGAATTATACCACGTTGGATCTGATTTGTCAAATAATTATAATGCACCCTGCGGCAGGGAAAATGATTATCTTCACGAAGGATATTATACCTTGCTAAGGAGAGTTGAATGATGATTCTTACTGTCACCTTAAACCCTTTACTTAACAAAACGTATTTAATTCCCCACTTTGTCCCTGGCTCCGTTCATTGGGCGGAACATGGTATTGCCGCGCCCGGCGGCAGTGGGATTAACATAGCTAGAACGCTGCAGCATCTGAGCATCCCAACGAGAACCACCGGCATTTTGGGGGGCCATATTGGCCGCCTGATCGCAGCCAAATTGGAGAAGGAAAGCATTCCCCAAAACTTTGTCTGGATCGAAGACCAATCTTGTCTCTCCATCTCCATTATCGACAGCGAAGGCCAGACCCACACGCACATAACAGAGCCAAGTCCCATCGTTCCGCAAAAAACGTACCGGGAACTCCAAGCAAAACTGGCTGAACTAGCGCCCCTGTGTAGGTGGGTAGTCTTCTCAGGTGTTCCCCCTCTCCGCGCTCCCGTAGACATTTTCTTCCTGCTGATAAAAACAGCGGCAGAGCGGGGTGCGAAGGTGTTTTTGGCCACTGAAGGCCCATGGCTAGAGGCAGGGATAAAGGCCAAACCGGACCTACTGCAGCTTACTTGGCCCCAATTTTTACGCTTAGTGGGACCCTGCTACTCTACCGTCCAGGCAGCGAAGGCAGCCCGCGGACTTACCCGCCGCGGAATCAAACACGTAATTGTCTCTACCGGTGGGAAAGGCGTCCTTGCCGTTTCTGGCGACAAAGCTTATTTTTCCCGCTCCGTTTCTACGGCGGAAAATTCAGACTCGCACAGGTTTGGTGATGTCTTAACAGCCGGGTTATTGGCTGAGCTCTCTCAGGGACGGGACTTCCCCACAGCCCTTCACTGGGGTTTGGCAGCTGCCGCCGCCAGTACAACCGAGCTCGATCCAATCCGCTTTGATCTAGGCCTGGCTGAACAATACAAGGCAAAGATCACTCTAAACGAAATTCCCTATTAAAGGAGGAGAAAGATGCTTAAACAGCTTGTTAAAGCAACCCGCAGTGTGCGTCGCTTTAAACAGGATCCCGCGCCTGACTTAGCTTGTTTGGAGGAGTTGGTGGCTCTGGCCCGCTTGACGCCTTCTGCCAGCAACCTGCAGCCCCTCCGTTATTTTCTTGTTTGTGGTGCAGAGGACAGGGATAAGGTGTTCGCCTGCGTAGGTTGGGCCGGTTATCTGCCCGAATGGGATGGGCCCGGCCCAGAAGAGAGACCTACCGCCTATATCATCATCCTCAGTGATCCGAAAATCAGTGCCAACCCGGGTATTGATGTTGGGCTTGTCACCCAAACCATCCTGTTAGGGGCGCGGGAAAAGGGATTTGGCGGCTGCGCTTTAGGCTCGGTCCAAAGGGAGCGGCTGCAAGGGGAGCTTGGTCTACCTTCGGAGCTTAAAATTGCGCTCGTAATCGCCTTAGGTGCTCCGGGAGAGGAAGTCCAGCTCACGGAAGCTGAGGGAGGTCAGATTCGCTATTGGCGTACTGAGGACGATGTCCATATGGTGCCAAAGCGTCCCCTCGACGAGCTGATCATCGGCAGGTGAAAAATAAAAGCCCATCCGCACGGATGGGCTTACTTGTTTGGGTTCAACTTGCCCCCCGCACAACTAAGTCACTGTTTTCTTCGATTCTGAAATGGCTGAAATACTTTTCCTCCAAGGGAATCCATTCCCCTAAAAACCGCTCCAGCATGACCGGACCGCTGCGTTTGAGTAAACGCCGTTTCTGTTCATCCGGTGCCACCTTGATAAAGACCTTTAGGTCATAGTGTTCAGCCAAAACGGGATGGTGACTGTAGCTTCCCTCCACTACCGTCAGGGCTTGAACTGGGATTTCCTCAGAAAGAGACATACTATCTGCTTGGCAGTCATAGATCTGGTATTGGAACGGCCTACCCTCCCGCAGGGGGTTAATTACCTGCTCCAATACGCGCTCGTAATCCACATTTCCCCCCGGTTCTGCCAGCCGCTCTTCAGTACGCTGCCAGGGTTGGAGGAAAAAGTGATCCATAGCGATGACTGGGCAGTTGTACACACTCTGGAGCCTGACTGCAAGGGTAGTCTTCCCCGCACCGCAGGGGCCATCAATGGCCACGATCACCCGCTTCTTTTCTTCGAGCCGCTGATCGATGGCGGTAAATATGGGAGTATACACGGTTCTAGTCTCCTCCTTACCAAACTCCGCCCTGAGACGGAGAGGAAAACAGCCCCAGGTCGAATTGTTGCTATCTGCATATGCTGTTATAATATGGGTGAAAGGGGGAGGTACCTATGAAATCCAAAAATATTGGCGCAATAGCTTTGATTGTAATCGGGATCGCCTTTCTGCTGCGGAATCTAAACCTAGTGCCCCGTTTGGGAGTTCTTTGGCCCGTGGTGTTTATAGCCTTGGGATTGGTGGCGCTTTATCAGGCAGGCAATGGCCAGCGGCGAGACTCACAGTCTTCCGGCGAAGTACTGGTGGAAGTGGACCGGGATTCACCCTTCTTCAAGGCACTTATAGCCATTCCCGCCGTTCTTATCGCCTTGATTGTGGGGCTGATCGTTCTGGGTGTAGTTGGACCGATTTTCCTGCTGGTTCTGCTGTTTATCCCGTTCATTCTCTTTATCAAGCTTGGCTGGGTATTTTTGCGCCTCTTGATACCAATAGTGTTGGCAGCATCCCCCATTCTGCTGTTAATATTGGTGTTGGCTCTCATATTCTAGGAAAAACGACCCGCGGGTCGTTTTTCCCTTTTCCCTTCGCTTTATCCCCTACTTGGTTCCCAGAAACACCGCTTGGGAGAAACGATCTTCCCCTCTTTTTTCAGCTGATTCATAATCTTATCCACTTCTTTGCGATCAAGGCCCGTATCCTCTGCCACTTTCCCGGCACGTACAGGTTCGTCCAGCTTCTCGAAGTACTCCAACACGATTTTGTAGGCATCCATGGCCCTAACCTCCTTTTCTCTCTGAATGTATTATAGCACAGGCCGATTATTTTGAAAACGCCTGCTCTATGTCTGTAAGCATAATCTCTGCCGCTTTCAGCCCGCCGGAAGCCACATACCACGCTTCTGCGTTAAGGTAGACAATCCGGCTGTTTTGGGCTGCTGTAGTCATTTTCACCAAGGGATTATCCAAAACCTGCTGAGCGCTAATACTGCCTCCCACCACCGCTGCCCTGTCAATCACAAAGATCAGATCTGGATTCGTCCTGACTAAGTACTCAAAGGAAATGCTCATACCGTGGGTGCCTAGGACAATACCCTCATCCACAGGGGCAAAACGCAGATCCTGATGAATGATACCGAAACGGGAATTGGGCCCGTACACTGCCAATGTGCCGTCATTGGCCTGCAGAATGAGCGTACGCAACCCGCTGGCTGCTGCCTGTTCGCCCAAGGCAGTAAGCTTAGTTTCCAAAACAGTAACTCTTTCCCCAATGACTTCTGCTTGGGCAAAGATGCGGCCCAAAAGCTCCAGATTGGCTCGGAAGGAAGGCCAGAAGTTGGCGGAATCAATGCTGAACAGTACGGTAGGTGCAATCCGGTTCAGCTCATCAAACAGCGTCAGCTGCCTACCGCCAATGAGAATTACGTCGGGTTTGAGCTCGTAAATGCGCTCGAAGTTAGGTTCGAACAAAGTGCCCACATCCACGTACTCATCGGAATCGTATCTTTCAAGATAACTGGGCAGACTTGCTTTGGGCAGGCCAACAATCTCAATCCCCAGTGTATCTAGAACATCTAGTACTCCGTAATCGAACACCACAACCCGCTGCGGCCTAACTGGGACGATCACTGAGCCCGGTTCCTGTTCAACCGTAATGCTGGCGTTTGCGGCGGTAGTAAACAGCAATACCAGGGATAACAAAACTACATGGACTTTAATGAAGTTCATCTTACTCATTTTCTCCACCTCACTAGTAGTAGACACAGATTTTCTGCTCGTTTATCTCTGTAATGGCAAAATCGAGATTGTAGATGTTCTTTAGGACCTGGGCGTTCATCATCAAGTCCTGGTCGCCCTCCTGCACCACCCTACCCTCTCTCATGGCCACAATATAATCTGAGTAACACGAAGCGAAGTTGATGTCATGCAGGACAATTACAATCGTTTTCCCCAGCACGTTTACTAAAGAGCGGAGAATCCGCATAATCTCCACCGCATGCTGCATGTCTAAGTTGTTCAGGGGCTCATCCAAGAGAATGTAATCGGTATCCTGGGCAATAACCATGGCCAGGAAAGCCCGCTGTCGCTGGCCGCCGCTCAAGTGCTGGATATATTTGTCCTGCATATCAGTGAGCTTGAGATATTCCAAAGCTTGATCAACCAGCTCCCAATCGTGCTTCTGCAGACTGCCCCGGGCATAGGGAAACCGGCCAAAGCTCACCAGCTCCCGCACAGTGAGTTTCAAATCCACGTGATTCTGCTGGCGGAGAATGGAAACTCTCTGGGACAGTAGACAATGGTCCCACTGGGATAGCTCCTGCCCATCGATGTACACTTCGCCCCCATCCTTTTTGATCAAACGGCTCATCACCCCAAGTAAAGTACTCTTACCCGCACCGTTCGGACCAATTAACGACGTGATTTTCCCCCGCGGAATAGCCAGGGAAACATGGTCAACCACATTCACATCACCGTAGCGTTTCACAACCTGCCTCAGTTCAATCAAGATTGACTCCCCCTTAGTAATAGATAAACGAAATAGACTCCTCCCCCTAAGTTAATGAACACACTGAGGGGTGCGGCGAAGTTGAAGAGGCGCTCCACCACAAATTGGCCCCCCACCAAAGTGATAATCCCGATCAGTATTGATGCGGTCAAAAGATAGCGGTGCTGATAGGAACGGATCAACTCCCGGGCCAAGTTGGCGGTGAGTAGCCCCAAAAAGGTGATGGGCCCAACCAAACCGGTAGCTGCCGAAACAAATACCACAACAGTGGTCAAAAGTCGCCGCACGTTGCGCTCGTAATCAACACCCAAATTGATGGCCTGTTCCCTGCCCAATGCCAGAACATCCAAAAGCGCAAGATTGCCCTTGCCTGCCAGGAGGATAGGTATTACCACCACAGCCGCAGGCAGCAGCAGAGCGGTATTTACATTGTTGAAACTGGCGAACATTCTCCCCTGTAAAATCAGAAACTCGTTGGGATCCATCACCATGCGCAGGAAAGAAGCGGCACTCTGGAGCAGGGTGCCTAGGATCACACCCACCAGTAGGGAGAAATAAATGTCCCTAGACTCCCCCCCAAAGAGGAATCTATACAGTACAGATGCGGAAACCATCATCAACCCCACCGACAGGAAGAAGTTGATATGTGCTGTCTGGAAAAGGACGCTCCTGGAGCCGAAAAAGAACACTAAAACTGTTTGGGTAAAAAGGTATAAAGCATCCAAACCCATAATGCTTGGGGTCAGTACCCGGTTGACTGTGATTGTCTGAAAAACAGTGGTGGAGTAGGCTATCGCTGCTCCTGTGAGAATTATGGCCAACGTTTTAGGCAGACGCAAAGAAAGGGCGTAGCGCCAATTATCCGCATTTAGCCCCACTAAGACGTACAGGGCAATTAAGGCCAAGCTGATTACTGCCAAGAGCTGTAATTTGCGTTTATCAGTCACTGTTGCCTTCACCGCCCCTCACTCCGGAAGATCAAAAAAAGAAAGATCATGCTGCCGAGCACCCCCACTGTCAGACCGATGGGGATCTCGTACGGCGCGATTATCACCCTGCCCAAGAGGTCAGCAGCCAAGAGAAAGACTGAACCCAACAGGGCAGTGGCAGTGATACTCGCCTTGAGGTTATCGCCGTAATAGAGGGAAGCGACGTTGGGTACGATCAGGCCCAAGAAGGGGATCCTCCCCGCTGTGATAATCACTAGTGCGGACAAAAGTGCAACGATCGTTACACCTAGATTAACGATGAAGTTGTAGTTTAGGCCCAAGTTGACCGCAAACTCCTCGCCCAGGCCGGCAATGGTAAATTGATGGGCAAAAAGAAAGGCCACTGCCAGCAGGGGCAGGCTTAAATAAAGCAGCTCGTAGCGACCTTGGGTTACCATGGAGAAGTTGCCCATAAGCCATGAGTTTATGTTTTGGATCAGATCATAACGATAAGCCACAAAGGTTGTGAGCGAGTCAATGATTCCGCCCAGCATTAGGCCGAGAAGGGGAATAAAGACTGCGTTTTTGAATTTTATACGCCGTAAAATGGCCATGAAAAGAAAAGTGCCGGCTAAAGCGAAGAAGAACACAACCACCATCTTGCCCAGGGAACTCGCTTGGGGAAAAAGGATCAGGGAAGCTAACACACCTGCTTTAGCTGCATCAACGGTGGAAGCGGTGGTTGGCGAGACAAATCTGTTTTTGGCAATCTGCTGCATGATCAAACCGCCAATGCTCATGCTCATCCCCGCCAGGATAATGGAGAGCACCCTGGGTAGGCGGCTCAAGGCAATAATCTGCCGGGCTTGTCCAGGAAAATCCTTCAGTCCTAAAAAGAGCGACACAAAGGTGAGCAGGATCAAGGGCACAAGCAGATAAACGCTTCTGATTCTACCCATTTGACACCCCCTGCATGATCTTATAAAATAAAAATACCATATGAGAATGGTTTTCAATCTCATACAGTGTACCATGCCTGCGTGCAAACTGCTTGCAGGAATTTTGGGTTTTTTCCACTTTTTTTAGATCGGATGTAAGGGAGGCGACAGCATGTGCAGCTGTGATCTGGCGGCAAGCCTTAAACAAACATTGGAACTGTTCCATGCCTGTACCCAGCTCCCCATTTCTGCCCTGGCCCACAACGGGAGCGTAATGGGCAGAAGCGGACTTAATGGTGAGGCTGAACTACCCATGGCCAAGTTACAGCCCTATCTGGAGGGAAATGTCGCATGTGCCGAGTTGGAGTGCGGAGACCGGAACTCCCTCTTCGTCTGCCCTATCTGTCCCCACAGGGGAAAAATGGGCCTCTTTGTCCTAGGTCCATATCCTGAAGCAGAACGCTCCGGCGTCCTACCCCATCTACTCCAGCTCCTGCGCAGCCTCCAAGATACCTGTGTCCAGCGGCAGAAGTCGAATCCCTACTGCCGGCACACCTCCCGAGCCATCAATTACATCGAAAAAAACTACCATAACAAACTCTCCTTGCAGCGGGTCGCACGCCATTTGGGTCTAAACGAAGCTTACCTTTCCAGCCTGTTCAAACAGCAGACAGGCCAGACCTTTACCGAATTTGTCAATCTACTCCGGATAGAAAAAAGCAAGGAACTCCTTCGGCACAGCTCCGCCTCCATTTTAGACATCTCCCTGGAGGTGGGCTTCAGCAACCAGAATTATTTCAACCGGGTATTTAAAAAACTCACCGGAATCACTCCCGGTGAGTTTCGTAGGCAAAGTGCACAATCTGCTTAATTAAACTTCCGTTATCCAACCGAATTCATCTGGCAGGCGGCCGCTTTGGATACCTGTGATCGCATCGTACAGCCTCTGGGAAATCTCGCCCGTTCTGCCTCCATTGATATCGATTACCTGCTCCTTATACTCCAACCTGCCAATGGGCGAAATCACTGCTGCGGTACCACAGCCAAACGCCTCAAGCAGCCTGCCTTCGGCATGGGCGGCAAAGAGTTCGTCAATGGCCAGCTTCCGCTCCAGGGCAGGAATGTTCCAGGACCGCAGGAGCTGCAGAACCGAATCCCTGGTTACACCCGGAAGAACAGAGTCGCCCAGATCCGGTGTAATCAGTTCGCCGTCAATGTTGAAAAAGACGTTCATGGCGCCCACTTCTTCCACATAGCGGCGCTCTAACCCGTCCAACCAGAGCACCTGGGCATGGCCCCGTTCAGAGGCCAGCCTCTGGGCAAGGAGACCGCCGGCGTAGTTGCCCGCCGCTTTAGCCGCACCTGTACCGCCCCGCACCGCCCGAACGTAGTGGGGCTCCACGTAAATGCTCACCGGGTTAATCCCCTCTTCGTAGTAAGCGCCTGAAGGGGACAGGATAATAAGCAGCTTGTAGGTGGGTGCTGGCCGCACGCCCAGTACATTATCCACACCAATGATGAAGGGCCTGATGTACAGGGAAGTCCCGGGCTGGGAAGGCACCCAATCGGCATCCAGCCTGATCAGTTTCTTCAGTGCTTCTAAAAGGAACTCTTCGTCAATTTCGGGTATGCAGAGCCGCCGGTTGCTCTTATTGAGTCTGGCCATGTTCTGCTCCGGCCGAAACAGCAAAATTCGCCCATCCTCAGCCCGAAAAGCCTTCATACC
This sequence comes from Firmicutes bacterium UBA3910, assembly GCA_002391465.1. GTDB lineage: Bacteria > Bacillota > Limnochordia > Darwinibacteriales > Darwinibacteriaceae > UBA3910. The sequence goes on from DGFC01000134.1 coordinate 24,932, forward strand.
TTCGAAAACCGCCTGGGCATAATGGAAAACAGATGTTGATGGATCGAGCTGCAGGGGCCCATAGGGTACAATACGGGGATCGCGCCATTCCCCTTTGGAGTAATCCATCATAAACATATGATCGGTAAAATAACGGCCGAAGCCCAGTTCTGCTTCATTGGGTTTTGTCTTTGGGGCTGTTGTTTTCACCAGAGAAATATCCACTTCTTAACACTCCCTTTAATTTCTTTCCCCTATTTATTTACTTACTTCATTCCCGACCAATCAATTCCTGCTCAAACGCGAGCGGCACGTTTGTCCCAAATTGGTTGAGTAACTCGTTTTCGGAGTAGACACCGGATACATCTAACGAACTCGGTACCGATTTTTATCGTCAGTGCGATTTACCGTTAAAAAAGTGGGCAAAAAAATAAGGCCCATTCGGGCCCCATTTTTTCAGCTTACTAGAATTGGACTTGGGGAACTTCCTGTGCCCCAGGTGCTGCTTCGAAATAAGCTTTGGGCTGTTTGCCGAACATGCCGGCCAGGATGTTCATGGGGAACTGCCTGATAGTGGAGTTCCACGTCTGCACAGACTCGTTGAAGCGCATCCGCTCGGTTGCGATTCGGTTTTCTGTTCCAGCAAGTTCATCCTGGAGGCGGATAAAGCTGGCATCAGCCTTCAGTTCCGGATAGGCCTCGCTCAAAGCCAACAGCCTGCCGAGGGCCGCATCTAGTCCATTATTGGCCGCCATCTGTTCTTCCGGCGAACGGGCTGCCAACAGTCGCGACCTGGCATCGGCAATCTCTGTAAAGACCCGCTCCTCGTGGGAAGCATAGCCCTTAACGGTGTTGACCAGATTGGGAATTAGATCTGCCCTGCGCTGCAGCACGTTTTCCACCTGAGCCCAGCGCCCTTCAACGTCAGTTTCGAGCTGGACTAGACGGTTGTAACGGCCCGCAACCACAGCACCTAACACAATCACTATTACGGCAATAATCAGTAAAACCTTAGCTGCACCTTTCACTCCTCTTCCTCCTCCTTATCAAAATCGACGTCCTGCTCCGCCGCCGCCGCTGCGGCCGCCGCCGAAACCTCCACCCCGTCCGCCGCCAAACCCGCCGCCTCGCATGGGGCCCACACGGGTAGTGGTGCGGGGAATGATCACTGGGCCGCGGTGGCCTCCACCGCTGCCGCCGCTCGTACCCCCGGGGGGAAAGCGCCTAGCACGTCTTAAGAGCACCACAATCATGAGAAAAATGACAAATGCGCTGAGCCAACCTGACTCTGTTTTCTCTTTCCTAATCTCGAACTCTTCTCCCGCCAAAATATTGGCGTAGGCCCGGGACATATTCACTAATCCCTGGGCGTAATCCTTCTTCTTAAAGTGCTCTAGGCCTTCCTGGTCAATAACTGCACCAACCAAACCATCTGGGAGCACACCTTCCAAACCGTAGCCCGTTTCCACTTCAATGGCGCCTTCCGCCAAGGAGAGCAGAATCATTAAACCGCTGTCCTCCGGACCCCCAACTCCCCACTCGTTAAACAGACCGGTAATGAAAGTCTTAGGATCTTCCGGAGCAGTGGTGGCAATGGTCACAACTGCCAGTTCAATACCTTGTTCATCCCGGAGCTTCTGGGTTATCAGCTCCAGCTCCGCTCTACTCCGCTGATCTAAAACATTGGCAAAGTCATTGACAAAACCAACTGCCTTTGGATATGAGGCTGCCTGTGCACCTTGGGCAAGCAGAAAAATCAATACCATAAGTCCCACAACAATATTGCATTTAGAACGTCCCAAAGCCGCTTGTCACCTCTTTTCGTAACTAATTAATTATAACACAAAGGAAGGCGTTTGCACAGCACTCCTACCCTTCTACCGGCTGGGCCCGGTACAACTCTTCCCCTTCCAGCCAAATAAACTCATTGGCGGTCAGTTCCTGCAGAAGCTGACGGATGGGCTCCATCTCCTCTGCAAAGAGCTGAACATGAAAAGTCACTTTTTCTAGATATTCCGTATCAGCTATATATATGCCCGCCTGGAGGAGTTCGTTCTGGATTTTGCCCACATGGACATAGTCAACTGTTATGGCCACCGCCCGAGCAGGAACCATTCGTACAATCCCCGCTTCCTGCAGGGCGGCGCGGGTTGTGCCGCCGTAGGCCCTGATCAGGCCTCCCCGACCCAACAGGATACCGCCGAAATAACGGGTTACCACTACCACCACATTGGTCAGCTCATAACCCTTCAGCATCTCCAACATGGGTAGGCCTGCCGTGCCGCTGGGCTCGTTATCATCGCTGAATTTCTGCACTTCCTGATTGGTACCGAGAATGTACGCGGGCACATTGTGGGTAGCATCCCAGTGCTGCTTGCGGATGGCTTCAATAAACTCCTCCGCCTCTTCCACCGTCCCTACCGGCTTAATCCGCCCGATAAATTTGGACTTCCTTTCAAACAGGGTTATTTCAGCCTCTTTGGCCACCGTTTTATATTCTACCAGCACAAAACCACCTCTAACGCAAATTCAACATTGCTTTGCTTCTTCCTTCCCCTTCTGTTATTCTATCACTGGGAGGATTGCCATGGATATTATAAAGCAAATAGCAGCCGAACTTTCGATTAGGACAGAACAAGTGGAACGGACGGTAGAACTACTGGATGGGGGCAACACCATTCCCTTTATCGCCCGTTACCGCAAGGAAGCAACGGGTGAACTGGATGAAACGGTTATCCGCTCTTTAGCTGAAAGACTGAGCTACCTGAGAAGTCTAGCAGAACGGAAAGCAGATATCTCCCGCCTCATCGCTGAGCAGGGGAAACTCACGGACGAACTTGCCACAAGTATCGCCAAAGCTTTTTCCCTGCAGGAATTGGACGACATTTACCGCCCCTACAGACCCAAACGGCGTACACGCGCTTCTATCGCCAAGGAAAAGGGTCTGGAACCCCTAGCAGAAAAACTGCTGGAACAGGGACCAACGGAGATAGAGAAACTGGCCGAACCTTTTCTCAGTGAGGAAGTATCCACAGTGGAAGACGCGCTGGCAGGCGCACGGGATATTCTCGCCGAACGCTTTGCAGATGATCCGGAGCTCCGTGCCCTGATCCGCCAATTTACATACTCAACCGGCCTTCTTGTGAGCGGAGGTGAAGACACGGGCGAAATTGCAGAAGCTAAAGAGTTTCAGATGTACTTCGATTACTACGAAGATGTGGCGAAAATACCGCCCCACAGAGTGTTAGCAATCAACCGTGGCGAACGCCTTAAAGTGCTGAGAGTAAATCTACGAGTGGACGAGCAAAAAGTGTATGCCATACTAAACGACAGAGTGATCAACAGACCCTCTTCACCCAGCGCAGCCCAGATCAGGGCAGCGGTAGAAGACGGCTATAAACGTCTGTTGGGGCCGAGCTTAGAGCGGGAAATTCGAAGTACCCTTACAGAAAAGGCAGAAGCCCACGCCATTGAAATCTTTGCCAAGAACCTGCGGGATCTACTGCTGCAGAGCCCGGTGCGGGGCCACAGGGTTCTGGGCATCGACCCCGCGTTCCGTACTGGCTGTAAAGTGGTTGCCGTTGACCAATTTGGTAATTTACTTGAATACACAACCATCTACCCCCATGAACCCCAACGGCGCTGGCACGAGGCACTGGCTGTTTTAAAAGAGTTAGCAGCCAAACATGGGATCTCGCTGGTAACCATTGGCAATGGCACGGCAAGCCGGGAGACGGAGCAGCTAGTGGCGGAACTGATCAAAAACCACTGTCCTAAGCTCCAGTACCTGGTCATCAACGAAGCGGGAGCAAGCGTCTACTCTGCCTCCGAGCTTGCCCGGGAAGAATTTCGCACTTTGGACGTATCCATGCGGGGAGCGGTCTCCATCGCCAGGCGGGTACAAGATCCCCTAGCAGAACTGGTGAAAATTGAGCCAAAATCCATCGGGGTTGGCCAATACCAGCACGACGTCAATCAAAAGGAGCTGGCCAGCGCCCTAGATGCTGTGGTGGAAAGCTGTGTGAACCATGTTGGTGTTGAGTTGAACACCGCTTCCAGTGCCCTGTTAAAACACGTATCTGGCCTATCGCCCCGGGTGGCAGCTGAAGTGGTCAACTACCGAACAGCCAACGGCCCCTTTCGCAGCCGGGCTGAACTGAAAGAGGTGAAGGGTTTAGGTCCCAAAACATTTGAGCAGGCGGCAGGTTTCCTGCGTATTGCGGACGGAGCCAGGCCGTTAGATAACACTGCCGTCCATCCCGAATCCTATGCTCTAGCGGAGCGAATTTTGGCAGAGATCGGTGCGGAGGAAGAGGATCTAGCCGATCGGGAAAAACTGGCGGAGATTAGGGATAAACTTAGGGGGCTTGACCCAAAGGAGATGGCACAGAGGCTGGCAGCGGGTGAGCCCACCGTGCGGGATATTATGGCATCCCTGGCCCAACCGGGACGGGATCCCCGGGATGAGCTGCCCCCACCCCTTTTCCGGGCAGATATTCTGAGTCTTAAGGATCTCAGGCCCGGGCTGATACTGCAGGGGACAGTGCAGAATGTGGTGGACTTTGGTGCCTTCGTTGATATTGGCGTGGAAAAGGCCGGGTTAGTCCACATCTCCCAGCTCAGCGACAAGTTCGTCCGCCATCCCACCGATGTGGTCCAGGTCGGCGACATTGTTACAGTCAGAATCCTGGACGTTGACCAAGATAGGGAGCGGATCAGCCTGACCATGAAAACAAGTGAGTGAATTGTGGAGCTGATAAACTGAATTCAAAGGCGCTGGAAATCTCCAGCGCCTTGTTGTTATCTCGCAACGATGAAATAGGTTATGTAGGCAAGCAGTTTGAGCGCGAATAAGGGCAGAAAAACCCAACCGTTGATCCTGGCGAATTTGTTTTCATCACGGATGAGGGAAATGGCAATGGCCAGGAGTATCCACGGTGCCCAGGCGCTCAAGAACGGGACGTTCATGAATACTAGGGTGAATAGCACGCATACCCAGCCCGCAATAATCCTTTCCTTGGGAACGTGTTTTTCCGTCTCTCCCTTGCCCCAGGTTAAAGTCTTTCTGGGCTCAGTACCCTTTTCGGTCATGACAACCACCTCCGATTCATCATTTCACTGTTATGTTTCGACTTCCCGATAAATTTACCTTGTTTACGCGAAAAATGTAATTAAGAACTGAAATGGCGTAAAAAAACGCCCGGGAAAACCCGGGCGTTTCCTCTGCAGTTTAGCGCAGTTTAAACTCAGAATAGATATGATCGTACTCTTCCAACACCTTGTCTACGCCAATGTAGAAGCTGGTGTTCCGCACAACCTCATCTGCCAAATTGAGCATGGGGTTGTTTCTGAAGTCATCGGGCAGATGGGGTTCGGCACCCTTATTGGGTGTAGTGAACTTTGTCAGATCGGCAATCTTAGCTGCGATTTCAGGCTGCATGATGAAGTTGAGGAACTTGTAAGCCCCTTCCTTGTTGGGTGCGTCTTTGGACATCACCCAGGAGTCGATGTAAATGGGCATACCTTCCGTTGGGAAGACAGGCGTCAGCCTAGGATCGGCTGCGTTCCCCTTAACTGCCTGGTTGGAATACATGAAACCGACCACAGCTTCCCCACTGAGGAGGGAGTCTTCCGGCGTGTTGGTCTCAAACCGCATAATATTCGGCTTGAGGGCAAAGAGTTTCTCCCGTGCCTCGGCCACCTTAACCGGATCCGTTTCGTTGTACTCATAGCCCAGAGATTTCAGCACCAGACCGATAATCTCAACACCCCAGTCAATAACAACGATGTTGTTCTCCAACTCTGGCTGCCAGAGATCCTGGTAGCTGGTAATGGGTTTTGCACCCAGTTCTGCCACCGCTTCTTGATTAACAAGCAGGAGCGAAATGGAGACTGCGTAAGGTATGGAGTATTTATCTTCCGGATCGTAGTAATTGCCAAAGTAAACGGGGTTCATGTTAGAGTAGTTGGGCATCTTACTTTTATCCAACTCCGCTAAATTGCCGTTCTGCCGCAAGATGTCCACCATGTAATCGGTCACAACCGCCAGATCGTATTGATCGGGATTGGCCTCCAGCAGGGACTGCATCTCTTCGTTGGAACCCACTTCTTTGTAGTTAACCTTGATACCCGTCTCTTCCGTAAACTGATCGATTATTACCCGGGGGATGAAGTCTCCGCCCCAGGTCATGAGGTTGACCTCTTCTTCCTTCTTCCGGGCAAAGCAGCCCACCAAGGCTAGGGTTAGAAGGGCAATCCCTAAAATAGCTAGGATCCTTTTGAATCTCACCTTGTTCAACTAGACGACCTCCTCTTATTGTTTCTGCCTTTTGCTTATAATTTGACTCAAACCGACAATAAAGAACGTCCCAACCAAAATCAAAGTACATAGAGCATTCACCTTCGGCGTAACACCCACGCGCATCATGGAAAAGATGTGCACCGGCAGGGTGGTTGTTTTAGGCCCCGACATGTACGTGGAAATAACAACGTCGTCTAGGGAAAGGGCCAGTGCCAAAAGGGATGCGGTCAAAATGGATGGGGCCACCAGGGGTAAAATAATCGTCTTGACCATCTGCCACCTAGTTGCACCCAAATCCCGAGCCGATTCTAAGATGGATTTATCAATCTCCTGCAGCCTCAGCTGCACCATGATGTAAACATAGGGAACACAGAACAGGGAATGGGACAAAACCAACGTCAAACGCCCAAAGGGCAGACCCAGTGTGTTGAAAAAGAACAGCAGAGATATACCCAACGCCACTTCAGGTACAAGCAGGGGTAGAAGCATAAACCCCTGAATGGTCCTTTTCATACCCCGGCTCACCCACATGGCGATTACTGCCGTTGCGGTACCCAATACAGCGGAAACCAGGGACGTAATTATGGCGACCTGCACACTCACCCGAAAGGCGGCACCGATCACCCGGTCCGCAAAGAGCTGACGATACCAGTCCAGCGTAAACCCGGTCCATTGGGCAGTGGATGAGCTGGCGTTGAAGGAGTATAAAATCACGCTGATCACGGGAAAGTACAGGACTACAAAGAACAAAGAAAGATAGAATACACCGAAGCGACTGTTTCTTATCTTCATCATCCGAATAACCCTTCCCTGTTTTCCTTCACTGTCCTAGCGTAAATGGCAATAACCAACAGCACCAAGACAAACATGCCCACTGCAAAAGCTGCGCCAAGGGGCCGATTTCTACCCCTTGTAACCTGAGTGTTGATCAAGTTGCCCAGGAAAATGGTGCGGCCTCCCCCGAGCAGATCCGAAATGAAAAAGAGACCCAGAGAAGGTATGAAAACGAGGGTAAAGCCACCTGCAATGCCGGGTATCGTTAGGGGCAGCGTAATTCGCCAAAAGGTCTGAACCCTGCTCGCACCCAAATCATAAGACGCCTCCAAGAGGGAACGGTCTAATTTATCAACCGAGTTGAACACGGCGATAATGGCAAAGGGAATGAGCATATAGGCAGTACCCACCAACGTTGTACCAAAACGGTACATCATGGGCAAGGGCTGGTCGATAATCCCCAAAGCCATTAGGGCGTTATTGATTATCCCCGAGTTCCCCAAAAGGATCACCCAGCCGTACGTCCTAAGCAGGCTGGAAATCCAGAAGGGAAGCATGATCAAGCCCAAGGACAAAGCGCGCTTTTTCGGTGGCAGGTTAGCCGTTATGTAAGCCACTGGATAGCCAATTACTAGTGTAACCACTCCGGTGAGCA
>DGFC01000183.1 GCA_002391465.1 Firmicutes bacterium UBA3910
TACTGTAACTTTACACTAACCCTAAGAAGATGGTTCAATGCTTGACAATGATGAGCACTCCGTTGTTGAGATCGTGAACTGCAGCACCAAAAATGGCACTGACCATCGCTCCCAATGTTTCCGCTTCTTCCTGATTCTGGGCGAAAAAAATGGGGGCACCGCCACCCACCTTACTGCTGTCGGAGGTGATAACCGCCAGAATCCTCATCGAATCCCCCCTTAATCCATCATTTTCCCAGCTTTCGATGTGAGAGGTTTACGCACAGCACCTTCCAGGACAGGCACACGTTCTACCGCTGAGAGAAAAGCCTCCCGGTCCGGTTCTGAGGGTACCATGGCCAGATACAAATTACCGGAGGAGGGATTACGCCTCACAAGGGGAGAAAACTGCTGTTCGCCCACGTCCATAAACACACCAACCATGGCAGCCACATCATGGGCTATAGCCTGCATTTGACCTATGTTCGATAAAGTAGCCTTTTCGTTGGGACCGTTAGGCTTGATTACCGCTGCTAACCCCCTCTCTCTGTATACCGCCCGGGCGTCTTCTCCACCTACGTTACGCATCACCGTCTCTTCCAAGACCAAGAGGGACTGGTCAAATCTTATGGGTACCAGTTCGACCTTGGCAATATCCCGGATCTGTGTCCCCCGCATCAGACGATTGAGCATCACGGCACTCAAAGCACCAGCGGCAAGGCTCAGTATCAGTCTGGGCCAACCCAGAAAAGCGAATCCTTCTGCTGTAACAGCCATGCTCAAAGCAACCCAGATAGAAAGGTAGTTACGGGCTTCGAACGTACGGGCAATACCCTCTATATACCCCGTTCCCCGGGGAACCATTTCTGTCCTTTCCATAGCCTGGAGAGTCGCCCGCTCCACGTTTCTCACTTCCCGAAACTGGGATGCTGCCAAGAGCAGGAAAGAAACGGCCGAAAACTCACCTTCCAGAAACGCAGGCACCAAGATCGCCCCTATGCTCCCCCCGATAAACCCCAGAAAGAGGTGGATCGACCAACCTTGGGGATAGCTTGGATACATGCGGTAATCACTCTCCAACATGTACCAGCGGGCCACAGTGCCCCCCAAGGCAGCCGCAACCACCGTGAACAGGTATTTCACCGGTCCTGCTCTCCCTCTTCATCTTGATTCCCCAGCCCCATTTCCCGTCTGAAAAACTTCACCGGCGAACCAATTCGTCCTTGGCTGATCAACAGGAAAGCCACCACCACAACAGCAGCAATACCCAAGATCCAGACCAAGGAACGACTTGCGGCCAAACCGATCTGCTTTTCAGCCTCACCCCGCTCAGCTGTGGTTAAGCCTGCTGCGGCCGGAATTATTTTAGCGAAGACCTTGGCGGCCTGTTTCGCCTCCTCCAGACTATTGGTGTGAGCGCCGAATTCGAGGAGAATTGTCTTCGGGCCAAGGTCCTGATTGTAATTGCCCCTGGCATCGAATATACCCTCAATAAACCCCGGATACATCTTGTCTCCAACAGCCTTAATCCGCTTGGCATACTCCAAATTTGCCTCCCTGTTTTGGTTCTGTCTGCCAACCACGAGGCGGACTTTGGTGCTGGGTACCCCCTCTACCTCCGTTTCATACACTTCAGGCGGCGTCGCATCGCGATGGACGTCAATGAGTGTATCTGGGTTTTCTCCCAGCAGCTCGGTCGCTGTACGTCTAGAACGCATATAAGCCTGCCCATCATGGGGCAGGTGGCTGTTGGTTGACCAATGGACCGTAATTCCCTGCTCCTCTAAGGCATCTGCGAGGGCCTTTCCGACCTGAAGAATGTCACCCTCCCCATCGTCCTTAGAATCGGTACCGCTTGTGGGAACATAACTTTCGGCATTGTGGGTGTGGTAGATGCCCACTACTCCCCCACCTTCTTTAGCTCTTCCCACCTGTGCACCTAGGAGGTGGGAAATATCGGGCAGCTCAATCGTTTCCACGTATCTAACCTGAACGATGCTGCCTTGGGTATCCCCAACTTCATAGAGCCTGTTGTCTGAGGCGATGTACCGGTCGCCAGGATCCAGTTCCCTGCCGGTCATGGTGATGGTACGACCCTGTTCGTCTTGGAGCGTGTAGTAGTGGGTACCCGGCCCATCCGCCCAAACAGCTGGCGCACAAAGGAGGATTAGGACTAGTAACAGCAGCATTCTCCCTTTCATAACTCGCTTTCCCCTCCTTCGACCCGTTCTCTTATCTCGCCCACAAACTCGGCCAAACCGATGGCAATGAAACCGGCCACGACCATTCCATCGAGAACCCCGGCCCCGCCCAGGACTATGCGGGTGTTCATACCGGCTAACACAGCTCTAAATAGGTGCAGTAAGTCAACTAGGAAAATTCCTAGAATACCTGCAACAAAAGCCGCACGCCTAGAACGTCCAGCCACCACATAACCCACAAGTCCAGCGATTAGACTGAAGAGCCAGAGCGGATCGATGATCAGCATGGGGCTAGATGGGTCGAAATCTGTGAGCTGGCTGATTCCATAGACAATTCCGGCTGTAATCACGGAAGCAATGATCGCTCGCCATCGTTCAGTACTGGTGTCTGCTGTAAGTAGGAGATAGGCAGTTATGCCAAGGGGCACTACTGCACCTCCCAGATTGACACTTATGCTGGTGGGACCACGTGTCAGGGGTATAGTGATAAAACTACCGCCGATCATTAGGGCGATAAGCACTAAGGCCTGGCTGTCGGTGAGCCTCAAACGATCGAGGAGGCGCTGTGCAGCACCGAAGAAAATTAAGGCTGCGGCGATCAACAAGAGTGTTGTCCCAATGGCCATTATTGTACCTCCCAGTTTACACTTTCCCATAGTTTCCCCGGGAGGGGCTGGGAGTAAACAAAAAACCTGCAGACAAATTGTCTGCAGGTTTTTTTCGGGTGGTTATTCCACTTCTGCTCTATTCCTCATCATCGGCAACGTCAGCATCCTTAAAAAGGTCACCGAACATGTCGCCTAGATTGGTTGTCAGCTCCTCCGGTTCAGTTTGAAGAACCTCTTCCCGTTTGGCCTTAGGTGCGGGCTTAGGAGCGGGTTTGGGCTCCAACTCTTTTATACTGAGGCCAATGCGGCGGGCATCAGCGTCTACGCTGATTACCTGGACTTCTACCCGGTCACCGGATTTGACCACATCTTCTGCTTTTGCCACGTGGCGGTGGGAGAGTTCGCTGATATGGACCAAACCTTCAACACCGTCTTCCAACTTCACGAAGGCACCGAAGTCAACCACTCTGGTTACTTCACCCTCGACTTTATCGCCAACGCGGTAACGCTCAGCAACAGTTGACCACGGATCGGGCAGAGTCTGTTTCAAGCCAAGGGAAATACGCTCCCGTTCCCGATCAACGCCAAGAATCATTACCGTAATCTCATCGTTTTCCGAGACCACGTCGGAAGGATGGTCTACCCGACTGTAAGCCATTTCCGACACATGGAGCAGACCCTCGACACCGTTACCGATATCTACAAAGGCACCAAAGTCAGTCAGCCGTTTGACAACGCCAGGAACGGTTGCGCCCTCTTCCAGATTGGCAAACGCCTCTTCCTTCGCCTTCTGATAGCGTTCCTCCAAGACTTCTTTGTGAGAGAAGACAACGTTATTCTTGGAACGATCGAGCTCAATGATTTTCAGTTCGAGCGTCTGACCAACATATTGCTCCAAGTTGTCCTCGAAACCACGGGAAACATGACTGGCAGGTATAAATCCACGCACACCCACATTAACCAAAAGGCCGCCCTTTACCACTTGAACTACCTTGGCTTCGAGTGTTTCGCCCGTCTCATAGAGCTTCTCGAGACTCTCCCAGGCGAGATCAGCGTCTGCCCTTCTCTTGGACAGCACAACGTTACCTTCTGCATCG
>DGFC01000082.1 GCA_002391465.1 Firmicutes bacterium UBA3910
CAACGATGTGTGGGGTGTAGGTACCATCTTGACCAGTAATGAGTTGGTCCTGGGCGATGTTGTGGTCGATCCCACCGTGGACTATGTGGTGACCGCAGACGGTACGTACACCGGCAGATCTTGGGTTGCCAACTTCGGCGGCTCCTGGTCCGGTGATATGGCCTTTGACGGCAGCCATATTTGGCAGGTAAATGTGGGCGGCGATAACGCAATCTACAAGATTGACCCGGCAACAGGTACTGTTGTTGGCTCCATCAGCGGTTCGCCTTGGACTTCCATCTCCCAGAGGGGTCTTGCCTACAACGCCAACGACGACACGTTCTACATCGGTGGCTGGAACGAAGACATTATCTACAAAATCAAGGGTGAAAGCTGGGATAACCCCGGTCAGGTAATCGAATCCTGGGATATGCCAGTGAGCATTGCAGGCCTGGCCTACCACCCCAAGGCTGACGTACTCGTTGTGACCAACAACGCATCACCGGATATGATCTACTTCGTAGATGCCACTTCCCACGCTGTACTGGCCCAATTCCCCCATCCTGCCGGTGGTGAATACATGGGTGTCGGCTGTGAGTTCGATCGGGACGGCAACCTGTGGGTCTCCGGATGGGGCGAAGGCAGGATGTATCTGCTCGAAACGGGCCTTGGTGCCATCGGCAGTGACTGGCTCAGTTGGGAACCCATGGAGGGTGAAATTCCGGCCGGCGGTTCTGAACTGATTAAGGTTACAATCGATGCTGCCGAGCTTGGTGCCGGTGTTTACACAGGCAGTGTGGTGCTGGCCACCAATGACTTTGAAAACCCGTTAATTATCATTCCCGTCACAGCCACCATTGCGGCTGGACCGGAAATAATCGAGGTAAGTGCAGCACCGAACTTCGGTGAGCCTCCCCTCGAAGTTGCCTTCCTGGCTGAGTACATTGCAGGCGACGCAGCAATTATCGCAAGTGGCTGGGACTTCGGTGACGGCAGTTTCTCCTCTGAAGCGAATACAACCCATGTCTACACCGCACCCGGCGTCTATACAGCAACCTTCTCGGTAGAGGACGCAAACGGCAGCACAGCTGAAATGAGTGTTGAGATAGAAGTGAAATGGCTGCCCAAAGCAACCATTGAACCCAGCGTAATCGAGGTTACACTACCCATTACGGGCAAGACCACGAAAACGGTTGTGCTCGGTAACGAGGATGGTAATGCAGCTCTCGATTTCGAAGTGAAAGTGTCCAGCGGGTCTGCTCCCCTGGTAGTACTGCCCAAACGCATCGGTACAGTCTCTGATGGGCTGGCATCCAATGCCCAGGGATTGTACGCAGCGGTTGATCCAGAGCTTGTGGCCCAGCTAAAAGCTGCGGTTGAACCCAATGCGGTAGGTGACGTGCTTGCAGCTTGGGAAGTACCTCTGGAAATTGACACACCCTGGGGTGTAGGTTTCGATACGGAGCAGATCTGGATTTCCGATCCGGCCATGGTGAACGACCATCTGATCACCACCTCGGGTAGCCATACAGGTACAGTCTTTGCTACGCCGTGGGCAGGGGCATGGCCCGGTGACATGGCGTATGACTCCAACCGCAACCTGATGTGGCAGGTCAATGTTGGCGGCGACAACGGCATTTACGCCCTGGATGTGGAGACAGGACAGGTGGTTATGTCCATTACCACCGGCCCCTGGACTTCCGTATCCCAGCGAGGCTTGGCCTACGACGCAGCCACCGACACCTTCTTCGTGGGCGGTTGGAATGAAGACATCATCTACCACATCTACGGACCGAGTCATTCCAACCCAGGTGCGGTAATTCAAGCTTACTCTCTGCCAGTGGGCATCGCAGGCTTGGCCTGGCATCCCGCCGGTATGCTGTGGGTGAGCAGTAACGCTGCACCCGACATGATCTACGGTTTGGATCTGGAGGCACTGGAAATTGTCTATCAGTTCCCCCATCCGGCTGGTATGGATTACAGCGGAGCTGGCTTGACAGTTCACCGGGATGGCAACCTGTGGGCCTCTTCCATGAAAGACTTCATGATGTACTTGGTAAGTACCGAGATGCCCTTGGCCCAAGGAATTGAAGTGAATCCGAATAGGGGCACCATTGCAGCGGGCGAAACGGCTGAACTGGAGATCAGCATCGACGCAGCTGAGCTGGGCAAACCGGGCGAAGTGGTTAAGCAGCATCTGGCCATTAAGACCAACGATCCTTACAACGCCTATCTCTATGTCGACTTGATCGTCAACATCGAGCCCGGTCCGTCCATTACAGAGATCACGCCAGAGTCCCAGATTGGTGAACCGCCTCTGAACGTAACCTTTGCAGCTGCGGTTGAAGCAGGGGCAGCTGAAATTATCGATTTCTGGTGGGATTTCGGTGATGGCAGCGAGCAGGTCCATGCCCTTGAAGCTGAGCACACCTACGTTGAGGTGGGCGAGTACACAGCCGTCTTTACGGTAGTGGATGCCAATGGGGTTGTGGTTACCGCAGAGGTAGACGTGACAGTGAAATGGCTGCCTGTACTGGGCATTTATCCTGAAGCGTTCGAAAAAACAATTCAAGTAGGCGAAGTTAAGCAGGACTACCTGACGGTAAGCAATATGGGTGCTGCACCCATGGACTTCCTGATTACGGTAGCTCCCAGCTTTGCTGAAAGTCCGGAGTGGCTTGAGTATCGCGATTCCGAACCGGTCAAAGGCGACTACGCCTCCGAGCCCAAAGGCTACGCCGGGGCAGGGTCAGGCGGTCCCGATCAGTTTGGTTACATCTGGATGGACAGCAAAGATGACTTCGGACCCAGTTTTGACTGGGTAGAAATCAGCGAGGTAGGTACAAAACTGTACTTGTCTGACGAGTCTGTAGTCGATGTGGCACTGCCCTTTGCCTTCCCGTTCTACGGTGAGTTCAAGACCAAGGTGGGCATTGGCTCCAACGGCTACCTCACCTTTGGAAACTGGACCGGTTCCGTTTGGACCAATACACCCATACCGGAGCCCAGTGAACCAAATGACCTGTTGGCAGTGTTCTGGGATGACTTGGATCCTAGTTCCAATGGGGATGTGTACTTCTACAACGACCAAGAAGCTAACCGCTTCATCGTAGAGTACAAGGGAGTCTCCAAATGGCTGGGTTCTGAATCCTACAGCTTCCAGGTAATTCTCTATCCCGATGGCACCATCGTCTACCAGTATCTGACGATGAACGGTGATCTGAACAGTGCCACAGTGGGTATTGAAAACGCCCGGGGTACGGACGGCCTGCAGGTAGTATACAACGCACCTTACATCGAAGATGGCCTTGCCATTCACTTCAGTCCGGTTGGCTCACTCTTGAATGTAAATCCGGCAGCGGGCATGCTCGTAGAGGGAGGATCGCAGGATGTGGTCGTTACGTTCGGTTCTGAACAGGCTGCGTACGGCCAGTATCTGCTCAACCTCTATGTAGCGGCCAACGATCCATTCCGGCCCTTTGCCCAGATCCCGGTTGCGCTCACCGTCAACGCTGCACCGCAGGTGGAAATTACAGCACCTGTGGGCGGAGCCGAACTCAATGGCTTGATCGAGATTACCTGGGTAACTGCAGATCCCGATCACGAGGCAGAAGAACTGGTAATTGATCTGGCTTGGAGCAGAGACGGGGAAGAGTGGCACGAAATCGCAGCTGGCTTGGCCAACACCGGTTCCTTTGAGTGGAACTGCAATGCAGTGGGTGAAGCAGGCGATACCTTCCGCCTCAAAGCGAGGGTAACGGATCCAGCCGGCGCCTACCATGAGTTTGTCACAGCAGAGTTCACGATCATCAACAACGCACCCACCGCTAAATTCAGCTTCACTCCTTCACCTGCCACCAGGTGGGATACGGTGAAGTTTGTCGACGAATCCACTGATGATGGCTGGATTGCCGTCTGGGCTTGGGACTTCGGCGATGGAACGGTGAGCAGTGAGCAGAATCCCGAGCACATCTTCGCAGAACTGGGTGAATTTGAAGTTAAGCTCGTGGTCACTGACAACGGAGGCTTGACTGCAGAGACTGTCCGTACCGTCGCAGTAGTCAATGCACCGCCAATTGCCAAATTCAGCTTCAGCCCAGCGGAACCGGGCGTTGGGGAAACAATCAGCTTTGTCAACGAATCCAGGGATGACGGTGAGATCACAGCCTGCTTCTGGGAGTTTGGCGACGATACTACCAGCAGCGAATGGAGTCCGCAGCACAGCTACAGCGCCCCCGGCGTTTACACAGTGAAGCTGACAGTAATTGATGAAAACGGCACAGCCGCCCAGACAGAACAGGAGATCGAAGTGATCTACGTCAATCTGCCGCCTACGGTGGAAGTTATTAAACCGCTGGCAGGCGATGTATTGACGGGCAAGGAGATTGTGCAGTGGATTGCAGTGGACCCGGACGATGAAGCAGAAAGTCTCAAGATCACACTACAATACAAAGGGGCAGACAGCGATGAATGGCAGCTCATTGCCACCAACCTGGCCAACACCGGGGAATACCTCTGGGATAGTTCCCAGGTGCCCCAGGGCGGTAGGTATCAGCTGCAGGTAACCGCTGCTGACCCGGACGGCGCCACCGGCTCTGCCACCAGCCTGGAGTTCGTTGTGGCAAAGCTGAGCCGCACAGTAGTGGCTGCACCCAACCCAACATCAGCTGCAGTTACTTTCTACTACGATCTGCCCGAAGACGGGACACTGTACGTCTACACCGTTGCCGGTAAGCTGGTCTACACAGCAGAGCTGGCGGCAGCACTCAATGCCCACGACTGGAACCTCGAAGCAAACGGCAGGCCGTTAGCTAACGGCATCTACCTCTACTTCGTGGTCAGCGGAGGCGAGCGTTCCGAACTGGGACGGCTTGTGGTGAATAGGTAAAAACAACGGGCCGCATGGGCTGTCGTAGGGCAGCCCATGCTTCCCCCATCTTGGCTGAAATGGATACGCACACGCAAACATTTAGGAGGGGAAAAGAATGGCAATCAGAAAACATGTGCTTGCGCTGACCCTGCTTCTGGTCGTACTCCTTGCGGCAAATGCTGCAGCCAATGGCGGCAGCGGTTACACGGCGGAAATAATGGGGCTTGGCATGGGAGCGCGGGCGCTTGGCATGGGCGGAGCCCATATCGCGGTGGCAGAAGATGCTTCCGTTATATACTACAACCCGGCTGGCTTAGGGCAGATTGACCGCTTCAGCCTGGTATCGCTTTACACCAATCAGTACGGGGCGCTCAACTTCTTGACGCTGGGAGCAGCCTACCAGAACTTTGGTGCAGGCATGCTGCGCCTCAGCGCGTCAGGTATAGAAGAAACCGGTGAATACGGTGATGAGATCGGCACCTTTAGTGTGGCTGAGACTGCCCTTCTGCTTGGCTACGGTCGGACAATTACAGATGGTTTGAGTCTAGGCGGCAGTTTTAAGTATTACGGCCAGGATCTGCCCGAAAACAAGGGCCGTGGTTTTACCGCGGACTTGGGCATTCTGTACACTCTACCGGAAGGTAAGGGTTCTGTGGGCTTTGTGGGTAGAAACCTCTTTGGCAAGGTAAAATACTCCAGTGAAGCGGAGGCGGAATTCAACCGCTCCTTCGGTCTGGGGTTGGCCTATAGGCCCATGGACGAACTGCTCCTGGCAGCGGACGCAGTGATAGAGCAAGACTTCAGTGCTAGATTTGGGGCAGAATACACATTGAGGAGCGGTATTGCCCTGAGGGCAGGGGCCGCTTTGGGCGATGACACATCCCTTACTCTGGGAGCGGGCTTTGCCGTTTCCGATTTCAAGATCGATTACGCCTATCAGTACAACAGGGTACTGCCCGACTCACACAGATTGTCCTTACGCCTTGAGTTCTAACAATGCGTAAGAAAAAGAGCAAGCCTGCGGTGGAAGACCGTAGGCTTGCTTTTTGTCCTTCAAAATCCCCCCAATGCGCAGGATAGCTGCCCTTTTTAGAGAAGAGAAGGGTAAGGGGGTATGCACAATGACTAAGATTTCGATTATCGGTGCCGGTAGTATGTTCACCCGGCACATAGTAGGTGATATACTGCAGATTCCCGGCCTGGAGGACGGAGTTATCGCCCTGGTGGATATCGACGGGGAGCGCCTTGGTTTAGCCAAAGAGCTGGTAGAAATGGTAATGACCAAACTGGGCAAGAACTGGGAAGTGATTGCCTCCACCGACCGGCGGGAAGTTATTGCTGGTTCGGATTTTATCATCAACCAAATTGAAGTGCACGGCTTGGAAACGGTGAAGATGGAGTACGAAATTCCGCTCAAATACGGTGTGAAGCAGTGCATTGGGGACACGGTTGGGCCGGGCGGTCTTTTTAAAACGCTGCGCACCCTACCCGCTTGGGTTGACATTTTGCGCGATGTGGAAGAGCTTGCCCCGGACAGCGTCATCCTTAACTACACCAACCCCATGTCCGCCCTTACACTGGCCACAGTCCGCCTGAGCGAGCTGCCCATTGTTGGCCTCTGCCATTCGGTTCAGGGTACCAGCCGCCAGATCGCAGGCTACTTAGACGTGCCCTATGAAGAGCTGAAGTGGGACTGCGCTGGAATCAACCACATGGCTTGGTTTACCACGCTAGAGTACAAGGGTGAGGATATGTATCCGCGGCTGCGGGAAAGGGCAGAGGATCCGGAAATATTGGCTCAGGATCCGGTCCGCTTCGATGCCATGAAATACCTAGGTTATTTCGTGACCGAATCGAGCGGCCATTTCTCCGAATATATACCCTATTACCGCAAAAGACAGGAACTGATTGATCTGCACTGTGGTGGCGGCTACACCGGGGAAACAGGCTTTTACGCCAATAACTGGCCCACCTGGCGGGCAGATACGGACCAGGCCATTAGGGAATTGGTTGCGGGAGATAAGGAACTGGAAGTGGGCAGAAGCTATGAATACGCGGCTGTTATCATCGAAGCGATCCTGACCAACAAGCCCACCGTAATTTACGGCAATGTGCTGAATACGGGGTTAATCGAGAACCTACCCCAGGACGGCATTGTGGAAGTTGCCTGTCTAGTGGATCGCAATGGCATTAAACCAACCTATTTCGGCCGCCTGCCTACCCAGTTGGCCCTCCTGAACGCCACGAACATGGCCTTCTTTGATTTGGCAGTGGAAGCGTTCATCCAGCGGGATAGGGATCTTGCCCTGCAGGCTCTGATCGTGGATCCGCTCACAGCGGCGGTATGCTCCTTAAGTGAGATCAAGGCCATGTTTGACGAGCTGTACGAAGCGGAAAAGGATTATATCGTAGAGTTGAGATAACGGAGTAGGAGGGGGAGAAAATGCGCCTTACCATTCTCGGCAGCGGCTCTTCCCAGGGATGGCCTGGGGTGTTCTGCGGTTGTAAATTCTGTCAGCAAGCTCGCACACTGGGGGGAAAAGACATCCGCACCAGATCTGGGGCACTGCTGGGGGAAAAGCATAAAATCGATTTCCCTCCAGACTCCTTCGCCCAAGCCCTCCGCCAAAACCTGGATTGGTCTAAACTCGAGCACCTCTTTTTCACCCATGCCCACAGTGATCATTTCTACCCGGCGGAGATAAAAATGCGGAGGGATTCCTTTAATCGTCCCCCTGAGGGAAAGGAAGATCAGGGAGTTCTGTACATCTACGGCAGCGAGTCTGTATATCAAGGTTTAACTGCCGTCCTGCCCGACCTAAACGAGTTCGGTGTGGTTTTCCATGAACTGAAGCCATTTAAAGCAATAAAAGCGGGCACAGTAACGGCTGTGCCCCTCCTCGCCAATCATATGGCCGGTGATGCGTTTATCTACCTTTTCTCCCAGGGGGATAAAACCCTCCTCTACGCTTTAGATACCGGCTGGTTCCCCAAGGCAACATGGGATTTCCTTGCCTCCGGGCCCATTCTTAACTGCGTTGTACTGGACGCCACCTTTGGTCTCGGCCCAGGTGGCGGTGGGCACATGGGTGTGCCTGAAGTGATGGAAACGAAGGCCGAGCTGTCTAGACTGGGACTTCTGACAGACAGCTCTATAGTTATAGCTTCCCATTTTTCTCCCCACGGTGGGCTGAACCATGCTCAGTTGGAAGAACTGCTTAGTCCCCACGGCATTTCTCCCGCTTACGATGGGATGGTGACTGATATTTAGGCAAAAGAAAAAGGCCCGCGGGCCTTTTTTTAGTCCTTAGTCCTCTGTTCTAACTTCCTCCCAGAGCTGGAGGATGGTTTGGACTAAGTTGTCCACTTCATTAATTGCTTCCTTTACCTGTTTGGCAGCGGTACCGGACTGCTCAGAGAGACGACCAACTTCATCCGCTACAATTTGAAAGCCCCGGCCGTGTTCTCCTACCCGGGCCGATTCGATGGCTGCGTTAATGGAAACCATCTTGGTCTGGTTGGCGATATAGGTGATGCTGTTCACCAGTTCGCTGATCTTCCGCGGTACTTCCGAAAGCTCCAGGATCATCTTCTCAATCATGTTCTGCTGCTCCCGGATCTGCTGCTGGACTTCTTTATTCTTCAGGGCCAGTTCTTTCTCCGCCGTAATGTCGTGGCCGAAACCGACCAAACCGATAATTCTCCCCGTTTCGTCCCTGAGGGGAATCTTGGAAGTGAGGAGCCAGCCTGGCTTGCCGCCTTCCGTTACAATCTGTTCTTCTCGGTCAATTACCGCTTCTCCATCCCGCAGTACCCTTAAATCATCCTGGTAAAATTGCTCTGCAATATGGCGGGGGAAGAAATCAAAGTCTGTCTTGCCCAAAAGTTCATCTTCGCTTTCTACACCAACGTTGCGGCAGTCTACCTTGTTGGCTAGGATCTTACGGCCATCACTATCCTTGGCGTAGATCCCGCTGGGGAGATTGTCAATAATGGTTCGAAGTAACAGACGAGTAAGCTTCAGTTCGTGCCGCAGGGCACTAAGTTCCTCATCTCTTTCCGTGTTGTCTACTTGGCTTATGTAATCCATCTTTACACCCACCCCCTGAATATGGTCAGCATAATGGCGCGAAGAAACAGAGTTCCATATCTCTCCTTCGCTAACATTGTTTAAATTCCTTTAAGAAAGACCAAAACAGATCCCTATGTTCACAATTATACCACAGCTAAAGGTACAGTTAAATGTTTCCATGTTAATACAATTGTTTCATCGGTGTTGACAGACGTTAAAAAGTATCGTAGCATGGTAGTATACTAAAATGGTTTATGGGGGTGGGGGACAAAGGCGCCTGAATAGCTGCTTACTCACACTAGTTGTCGGTTCTGAGAAAGATGGAAGATATCCGCTCAGGAGGGAAAAAGATAATGAAAAAATTCATGCCATTCTTAACGCTCTTTGTACTTCTAGCGTTATCCGTAAGTGTTATGGCCCAAGAAAAAGTTGAACTTAGGGTCTCATGGTGGGGTGCTGAAACGAGACACCGCGCAACCCTTGAAGCCATTGAATTGTACGAGCAGTTGAATCCCCATGTAACAATCATCCCTGAATATGCTGGTTTTGAAGGTTACCAGAATAAACTGCTGTCCCAGGTGTTAGCGGGCAATGCCCCTGACGTTTTCACCTCGATCATGGAATGGTATCCGGATCTGTTGGCTGCCGACGCAATGGTAGACCTGACCGGCATGATCGACGTGAGCGGCCACAATCCCCAGTATGTTGAGGCCTGCTCCTACGACGGCAGAATGTACGGTGTAAACCTGTCTGTTAACGCTATGGTTATGATCGAGAACACCACCCTCTTGGAAGAGCTCGGTGTTGAACCCCTCGAGGCTCCCTATACATGGGAAGACATGGTAGCAAAATGGCAGGAAGTCTATGAGAAATCTGGCGGCCGGGTCTACGGTGCAGCGGACTTCACCGCAACACCCGAAGGCATGGGCTTCAGCATTCTCGGCTACTACGGCTATTCCAAACTCGGTTACACCACTCCGTTCCCGTTTGACGACGAGAAATTTACCATTCAGAAAGCAGACATTCAAGACTTCTTCCAGTTCTTTGATGATATGAGGAAGACAAATGCTGTTGCTCCCGTTGGCATTTCTGCTATGAACGACTTTTCTGCCAACTCCCTGCTCCTGCAGCGGATGACAGCCTATGAAATCAACTACGCAGGAACCTACGAAAGATATCAGGATCAGACTACCGACGTGCTTGTGCCCAAACCCATGCCTGTTGGTCAGGACGGCCGCGGTGGCGACTTGGCCAGACCCGGTCTAATCTTCAACGTAG
Organism: Firmicutes bacterium UBA3910; assembly: GCA_002391465.1. Taxonomy (GTDB): domain Bacteria; phylum Bacillota; class Limnochordia; order Darwinibacteriales; family Darwinibacteriaceae; genus UBA3910. The sequence goes on from DGFC01000082.1 coordinate 10,200, forward strand.
CAAAGACATCCAAACACATTGAAGAAGCAGCGAAATTCATCGACTGGTTCACAAACAGCCCAGAAGCAGCAAGAATCCTGAAGATGTCCCGCGGCGTTCTGCCTACAGAGTCCCAGAGGGGCGCTTTGAGTGAAGCAGACCTAAGCCCAGTTGATATCAAAGTGAATGAAGTAATCGACGAAATTATGCAGAGAGAGTTCCTCTTGGCCTATGTTGGCCCCGCCGGCAACCACGAGATTTCCGCAGTTGTTCTGCCGGAACTCAGCCAGATGGTAGGCTTCGGCCAGATGACCGTTGAGGAAGCTGCAGAAGAATTCATGAAGGCTGTTCAATAGACACCGAGTACGCTTGTGTGGCCAGAGCCTTCCCTGACTCTGGCCACCTTTTTTCTGAAGCGAGGCTGCAGGGACAATTTTAAGTTTAAACATGCCTTAGAGAGGAAAGAAGGTTGACGAGATGGTGAACATGCTAAAAGACAGATTCGCACAGGGCAGTAGGGTGGGTAGAAACAACATGACCGCCTTTCTCTTCCTTGCACCATGGTTGATAGGCATCTTTGTGTTTACCCTGTGGCCGTTTATCACATCCTTCACCATGTCGCTGCAGGAGACCAATTTGTTTGTTTCAAAATGGGTGGGCTTGGAAAACTACAAACAGCTCTTGTCCGACCGGAGATTTATTAAATCGATCCAGGTGACATTGAAGTTTGTATTCCTTTCGGTGCCCTTGAAACTAGCCTTTGCTTTGTTTGTAGCGGTCATGCTGAAAGAACGCTTTAGGGGGGTAAACTTCTTCCGCAGTGCACTATATTTCCCCTCGCTCATTGGCGGAAGCGTAGCTGTTGCTGCCATGTGGACCCAGCTTTTTGGGCTGCGTGGTGTTATTAACGATGTAGTAGGAATCTTTGGCATCCGCCCACGCAGCTGGATTGCCGATCCATCAACGGCCTTATACACATTAGTCATACTAGCGGTTTGGCAGTTTGGTTCTTCCATGGTGATTTTTTTGTCCGGATTAAACAATATTCCCCAGTCATTATACGAAGCGGCGGAAATCGATGGTGCCAGCCGCCTGCGGAGGTTTTTCCACATCACTCTGCCAATGCTGTCGCCCATTATTCTGTTTAACTTAGTACTGCAAACAATTGGCGCCTTCCAGACGTTTACGCAGGCATTCATTATTACCAAAGGTGGTCCCCTCAATGAGACGCTGTTTATGGTCCTTTATATCTACAACAAAGCGTTTACTGCGTCCGAAATGGGTTACGCCAGTGCCCTCAGCTGGGTATTGCTCTTTATCATCCTTGCTTTCACCTTGTTGATTCTCAGGACGTCTAAGTACTGGGTCTACTATGAGGCGGAGTAAAGGCGGGAGGAGGAAAAACTATGACCAATCAACGGCATCGTATTCTCAAGTTCATATTCTTAATAGCCCTAACCCTGATTATGCTCTATCCGGTGATCTGGCTGTTTTTGGGCAGCGTTAAGGCTAACAACGAAATCTTCGCCGGCGGCCGGATCCTTCCGAGCGTATGGAAATGGGAGAACTATAAGGCCGGCTGGTACGCTCTGCCCAGGTTCACCTTTGGCACGTTCTTTATGAACACTTTTAAACTGGTTTTCTTTGTGGTGTTAGGTTCTATCGTCAGCACCACGCTGGCGGGATATGCCTTTGCCCGCTTGGACTTCCCCTTTAAGAACCTGCTGTTTACCGTACTCTTGGCAACACTGATGCTGCCAGAGCAGGTGCTTTTGGTGCCCAGGTATGTTTTGTTTTCCAAACTGGGCTGGGTGAATTCCTACAAGGCTCTGACCATTCCGGCCTTTTTTGGCCAATTCTCGGGCGGATTCTTTATCTACCTTATGACCCAGTTCATCAGGGGTATACCCCGTGAGCTGGACGAAGCGGCGGTTGTGGACGGCTGCGGTACGTTCAGGATTTTCTGGCATGTAATCCTGCCCAACTGCAAACCGGTTGTGTTCAGTGTAGGTCTCTTTGCCTTTATGTGGTCCTGGAACGACTTCCTCAACCAGCTGTTGTATATCAACGATGTGGGTAGATTCACCGTCTCCCTCGGCCTCAGGCTGTTCCTAGACAGCGCAGCGGCTGTAAGCTGGGGTTCCCTTTTTGCCATGTCCATTCTGACCCTGATTCCTGTCATCTTTGTCTTCTATGTGGGTCAAGAGTTCTTAGTGGATGGCATAGCCACTACTGGCCTCAAGGGATAATACCGAAGCATTTATCAACTCCTCCTACGTTAGTAGGGGGAGTTTTTTTGGGCAGGAAAAAGGGTTGAAATGTCAAAAAATACAAATAAAATCGTCAACCGTAAGGGGGTGTGTGTGGTGCCGCACGAACATGAAATCCGTTTGGCCGCCTTTAAATGGTTGGAGGAACAGACCGCCTTCGATGATGTGCTGCCCAGAACCCTTCTAGAAAAGGGCTTTACTTATCAGGGTCAGCGGGTTACCTTGATTGGGCCCCAGGGAATTTGGAAGCCTAAAGTGTTTAAATCCATACCCCTGTCCATCACAACCACCCCCAAAAGCGCCTATGGTGATCGCTTTCAGGATGGGTTTCTCCTCTACGCGTACCGGGGGACAGATCCTAGGCATCGGGACAATGTGGGTCTGAGTCTAGCCCGCGCCGGGCAGACTCCCCTCATCTATTTCCACGGGATTATGCCCGGTAAATATGTGGCGGCTTGGCCCGTTTACATTGTGGCCGAGGATCCCCGCTCTCTCTTTTTCTCAGTGGCAGTTGACGACAGGGTGATAAACTTCGCCCAGGACACTTACAGTGAGGTAGAAGATGATGCCCGCCGCCGCTACATCACATCGACCTTTAATGTACGCCTCCATCAGCGCTCTTTTCGGGTACGGGTGCTTGAAGCCTACCGCAACCAATGCGCGTTCTGCCGCCTCAGGCACGCGGAGCTGCTCGATGCCGCCCACATCATCCCAGATAGGGAGCTGGGTGGGGAGCCCCTCGTACCAAATGGCCTTTCGTTGTGTAAAATCCACCATGCCGCCTTTGACCGGCATTTTATCGGTGTCAGCCCCGATTACGAGATCTACGTCCACACAGACTTACTGCACGAACAGGACGGCCCCATGCTCCGCCATGGGATTCAGGAACTACACCGCACAAGACTGATCTTGCCAAAAGATCCACGCCAAGCACCGGACCGGGATCGCCTAGCTGTTCGCTTTGAGCAGTTCCTGCGTGCCATATGATCTTGTCAACGGAGATTAACCTCCCGGTTTCCAGGGAGGTTTTTTGGTGAGTAGAACGGGATAGAGTTGCCCTTATGGGGGAAAAGAAAGGGAGGTTTAGGCAGGATTTCCTTGGCGCAGACTGGAAAGAATTTAGGTGCGAGAAAGGGAAATGTTTACCTTCTCAGTAGTAGCTAAGGAGTGCAGTAGATGAAAGAAGGTATGGCAGCAGCGGAACTGCTTTTGAAACATCCCAGTTTCGTTGTTGATCGCTTTCAAACAGGCGATTTCAAGTTAGTGTTTGACGACGTTGTTGCAGATCTCTACGTGGAGGAAACGGCTCCGCCTGGAGTGGCTAGGGCGTTGGGCGATCTGCGCGAGGACATAAAGAGGGTTAGCGGTCGTCTTCCCGACGTTAAAAACTCTCTGGAGCAGCTGGGTAAGACGGCCGTGATTGTGGGTACACTTGGCCACAGCGCCGTGATTGACGGCCTGGTGGAGCAGGGTAGGCTCGATGTGGATGGTGTTTCCGGTAAGTGGGAGGCCTATGTCATTCAGGTTGTACCTGAACCCACTGAAAACGTAGAGTGCGCCCTTGTTATTGCGGGCAGCGATCGCCGGGGTACTGTTTACGGTATTTACGAGCTCTCACGGCAGATAGGTGTTTCACCCTGGTATTGGATGGCTGATGTAACCCCAGATAAGAAGGACGCTTTAGTTGTCACAAACGGCGTTTACAAACAGGGTGAGCCGTCCGTTAAGTACCGGGGCATCTTTTTGAATAATGAGGCCCCAAGCCTGTCCACCTGGGTTGAGAGGTTTGGCGGTTTCAACCATAAATTCTATGAGAAGATCTTTGAACTGATCCTGCGCCTCAGGGGCAACTTCCTTTGGCCTGCCATGTGGAGTCCCAAGAGTTTTTTCCGGGATGATCCCCTTAACCTGGAGCGGGCCTATGAGTACGGAGTTCTCATTGGCACTTCCCACCACGAGCCCATGATGAGATCTTGGGGCGAGTGGGGACGCTTTGGTAGTGGTGAGTGGAACTACAGCACCAACAAAGAGGGCCTGCTCCAATTCTGGGCCGACGGTATTGAACTGGCCAAGGACTACGAAGTTATTGTGACGGTGGGTATGCGGGGCGATGGGGATGAGCCCATGATGTACGACGGCACGGTGGAGGAAATGGTGGAGACGATGGAAGACATTATCTCCGAACAGCGCAGCATTTTGGCTGAGAAAATCAACCCCGATGTTACTAAAGTACCCCAGGCCTGGGCTTTGTACAAAGAGGTACAAGATTTGTACGAAGCGGGCCTTAATGTGCCTGACGATGTGACCATTCTCCTTGCCAACGACAACTTCGGCAACATCAGAATGCTTCCCCACGGGAAAGAGCGCAACCATCCCGGTGGCTTCGGTATGTACTACCACTTTGACTATGTTGGTGGACCAAAATCTTACCGCTGGGTCAATTCCACCCCCAACCCTAAGATTTGGGAGCAGATGAAGATGACCTACGATTACGGTGTGGATCGGATCTGGGTTGTGAACGTGGGTGATTTGAAGCTGCATGAAATAGCCACCGAGTTCTTCTTGGATATGGCTTATGATGTGGAACGTTGGAACCAGGACAATTTGGCCCAGTTTTCGGTGGAGTGGGCTAGGCGCGAGTTTGGGGATGAGTATGCCGCCGAGATTGCACATATAACCGACTCATACCGCAAATTCACCGGTCGAAAAAAGTCGGAAGACACCTGGCCCAATACTTACAGCCTTTTAAATTACAAAGAAGCGGAAACGGTTCTGGCGGAATGGGAGGAGATCACCACTCGGGCCGAGGAGATTTACGAGCTGCTGCCTGAGGAAAAAAGGGATGCCTTTTATCAGCTGGTGCTCTATCCTACCAGGGCGAGCAAGAATGTTGCTAAGGTCAACATCTACGCCGGTTTGAATAACCTTTACGCCGAGCAGGGGAGAATAGCGGCCAATTTGTATGCCGATCTAGCGGAACAGGCCTTTGCGGAAGAGGCCCGGGACACGGAATATTACAATAATGAACTGGCAGGGGGCAAATGGCGCGGAGTAAACTCCAATCCCCACATGGGCCAAAAGGGCTGGCGCATGCCCCTGCAGAATAACATGCCGGAGGTAGTCAGGCTGCCAGAAACACCAGGCTCCCGTTTGGGTATTGCCCTTGAGGGAAGCAGGGAGGTTCTGAGTGAGGATAGTATTATCAAGTTTAGTGCCTTCAACAAAACCAGGCAGTTTATTGATGTTTTCAACTACAATGCTGATCCTTTTCAGGTATCTGTCACGGTAGATCAGCCTTGGATCAAAGTCTGTTTGGAAAAGGAATGGGTAGATCCTCAGACGCGGATTTGGCTGGAGCTAGCTTGGGAAGATGTGCCGGAGGGTGAACGGGTAACAGGTGAGATCACAGTCAACGGTGCCGGCGAAACGGTGACAATTCCGGTGGCAGCCCATAACCCACCCTTGTCCAGCTTCGG
>DGFC01000110.1 GCA_002391465.1 Firmicutes bacterium UBA3910
AGATGTGTATAAGAGACAGGTCCTAGAGATCGCATTATCTGGGACGTGGGACATCAGTGTTATCCCCATAAGCTGATCACGGGCAGGAGGCGGGAATTCCACACCCTCCGTCAATGGAAGGGAATATCGGGATTCCCTGCTCCGACTGAGAGTGAACACGACCAATTTGGCGTGGGACACAGTTCTACCTCGATCTCAGCTGCTGCGGGTATGGTAATTGCCCGCGACCAGCAGGGTGAGGATTATCACGTTGTAGCTGTGCTCGGGGATGGTGCATTAACGGGCGGTATGGCTTTTGAGGCCTTGAACCACATGGGCTCGTTGGGACGGGATATTGTGGTAATCCTGAATGACAATGAGATGTCCATCACCAGTAACGTGGGGGCATTAAGCGACTACCTGGGCAGAATCCGCTCGGACAGCAGACTGTACAAAGCCAGGAAAGATCTCTCTACCTTGATTCGGAGGATTCCCCTTATCGGCAACCCGTTGGGCAGGGTGGCCCACAACATGAAGAGCAGGCTCACAAGGATGCTGCCGGGTCAACTCTTTGAGGAATTGGGTTTTACATATTTCGGCCCCTTTGACGGGCACAACATCGCCCAGCTCCAGAAGGCAATAAGAGACGCCTTGCGGAGGCAGGGGCCCGTACTTCTGCATGTATATACGCAAAAAGGCAGGGGACATGCCCAAGCGGAAGAAGAACCCCATCGCTACCACGGCGTTGGGGCTCTGCGGCTTGTGCCCAAAACGGGAGTAATGTCCTACAGCAAGGTTTTCGGTCATACTGCTGTTCAGTTGGCCAGGGAAAACCCCAAGGTGGTGGCCATCACTGCAGCGATGCGGGATGGTACCGGTCTTGGGAGCTTTGCGAAAGAATTCTCAGACAGGTTCTTTGATGTGGGCATTGCCGAACAGCACGCTTTGACCTTGGCTGCAGGTATGGCGAAAGACGGCCTGAGACCTATTGTGGCGATCTATTCTACCTTTTTGCAGCGGGCCTATGACCAACTCATCCATGATATCGCCCTGCAGAATCTGCCCGTTATTTTGGCGATTGATCGGGCTGGGGTGGTGGGAGATGATGGTCCCACACACCACGGGGTTTTTGATATCAGTTTTCTGCGGGCGGTGCCAAATTTAAACGTTTTAGCTCCCAGCAGCGGCCCGGAATTAAGCGCAATGCTCCGCTGGGCACTAAAGCAGGATGGCCCGGTTGCTATTCGTTATCCCCGGGCGGACACTGTGCCCTACAACGGACGGGTAGAGTTGGACTGGCAGGGACCGATTCCCGCACTGGAGTTGAAGGCGGGGCGGGACTGCGTCATTTTTGCAGTTGGCCCGCTAGTTGAGACGGCCCTACAGGCAGCCCGGGCACTTGAACCTGAAATCAGCTGCGGTGTGGTTGACATCCGTTCGCTCAAACCGCTCGATCACGAGCTGCTTCTGCGCGTGGCCCGATTCACCGGATGTGTAATCACGCTGGAGGATAACGTGCTCGCCGGAGGCTTTGGCAGCAGTATTTTGGAGCTGCTTTCTGCAGAACAGGGTATCAAGGTGGAACGCATTGGTTACCCAGATCGTTTTATACCCCAGGGAAGTATTGCCCAACTCCATCAGGAGTACGGCTTAACGGCTGAGAACATCGTGTGTACAGTGCGTCGAGTTCTTTCACAAGAAGCGGTACCCCTGCGGGTAAGTCAAGATTATCCCTAGCAAAGTATCTAGTTTTCGGGCAGACGAAAGGGGAGATGCTGCCCATGCACATTGGAATTGTACCGCATACTGGTAAAGAAGCTGCTCTAGCCCTAACTAAGGTGTTGGAAAACTTTCTTGGCCAACGGGAAGTCCCTTACGAAGTTGTCACCCAACCCACTGAGGCCAATTTAGGAAAATTTGACGTGATTATTGTCTTGGGAGGAGACGGCACCTTACTCAGTACTGCGCGTTTGGCCAGTACAGTACAGGTACCCATCTTTGGCGTAAATGTAGGCCATTTAGGGTTCCTCACTGAGGTAGAAACGGATGGCCTTCTTCCTGCCCTGGAAAAACTGCTGCGGGGTGAATATGAGCTGGAAGAGCGGATGCTCATTGAGGCGGAGGTTGTGCGTCAGGGTGAAATCATTGCATCTTATTTGGCCTTAAATGACTTTGTGGTCACCAGGGGCATGTTTGCCCGCATCATCGATCTGAGCATATTCATCGGCGATCAGCACGTGACCGATTACGCTGCCGATGGAATAATCATTTCTACACCCACCGGCTCCACAGCCTACTCCCTCAGCGCCGGCGGCCCGATTATTGAACCGCTGTTGGAGAGCATCTGCATAACACCGATTTGTGCCCACTCGCTTTCGTCCAGGTCTGTTTTGGCCAGGCCCCACAGTCAGGTTTCGGTGCGGCTCAATCGGGCTAGGGAAGAGGCAATGCTTACTATAGACGGTCAGCAGGGGTTCCCTCTGCAGACAGGGGACTTAGTGACAATCTGCAAAGCGGAGCACCATGCTAGCCTAGTCAAATTGAGTGGCCGGGGGTTTTTCCAGGTGCTGCACAGCAGGCTGAAAATGCCGCAGACATGGGGGGGTATCCATGAAGAGTAGACGGCAAAGTGCGATCTGGGAAATTGTGGCCGAGCACGAGGTGGAGACCCAGGAGGAACTTATGGAACTCCTCCACGCCAGGGGGTTTAAGGTCACCCAGGCAACCATTTCCCGAGACATTAAGGAATTGCGTTTAGCCAAAATTGCCGATGGCAGGGGTGGTTATAGATACTCCCTGCCAGCCACGATTACTGTGGGGGATCTGAAGCGTCGGGCCAAACGGGTTTTCGCCGATTATGTGCGCAGCGTTGACTTCAGCGGTGCGCTGATCATGATTAAAACATACCCAGGCGGCGCCCACGCGGTTGCAGCAATTATTGACGAAATGGAATGGCCGGAAATGCTCGGCAGCATTGCCGGTGATGATTCAATACTTATTGTCACACGCCAAGAAGGGGAACAGGACAAGCCCACGGGAGCCACCGGTGCGGTTTTTTCTCGCATCATAGAAATACTAGAGGGGTGAACCTGTGCTAAGAGAATTGCAGATCAGGGATTTCGCTCTCATCGAGGAATTAGACTTATCTTTCCACACTGGTTTCAGTGTGCTCACCGGCGAAACGGGTGCGGGTAAGTCGATTATCATTGATGCACTCAGCCTGCTGCTAGGTCAACGGGCATCGGTCGAGATGATCCGTACGGGGGCTGAATCCACTGAGGTAATCGGCAGTTTTAGCTTGACTCCACCAGCCAAGGCTATTTTGGCAGGGTGGGGTATGCCCGCTGAAGAGGAGCTCATTATCGCCAGGGAGGTAAACCTGAACGGCCGTAACAAGTGCTGGATAAATGGCCGTCTGGCAGCGGTAGGACAGCTTGCTGAACTGGGCCCTCATTTGGTAGACATTGTGGGCCAGCATGATGGACAAAGGCTGCTGCATCCAAAAGAACATGGCAAACTGCTGGATGGCTACGGCGGACCGGAGCACCTGGCTTTGCTCGCGGATACGGACCGGCTTGCCAGACAGTGGAACAAGGTGCGAACAGAACTGGAAAGGCTGCAGCAGGACGAGCGGGAGAGAAACCGCCAGATCGATCTACTTACTTTCCAGATTGAGGAGATTGCTAAAGCAGAACTTGAGCCCGGTGAAGAGGAAAGGCTCGCGGTGGAGAGATCCCGCCTTGCCAATCTAGATCGGATCCGGGAGGCAGTCAGTTTACTGGTGGTCAGCTTGGGCGAGAGTTTCAGCGAGGAAGAGTCTATCTTAAGTCGCCTTTCTCTCCTCGCTAGCCAGTTGCGGCGCGCGGTCGCCCTGGACAGCAGCTTAGAACCTCTGGAAGAACGCTACGGTGACATCTACTTCAACCTAAATGACCTCTACGGCGAATTTCGAGATTACTTGGACAAACTGCCTGCCGATCCCGATTTGCTGCAGGAGATCGAGCTCCGTCTCGATTTGATCGACAGTCTAAGACGCAAGTATGGGGAAACGGTAAGTGAAATCCTGACTTATCAAAGGGAAGCGGAACAGCAGCTTGAACAGCTGAAAAACGCTGCCGTAAGGATTGACCATTTAGAAGAGGAAAGTAGTGCCCTCGCCGCGGAGTGGCTCATGCGGGCTGAGCAGTTGAGTAGTGCTAGACTTAAACTCGCCGCGGAGCTGGAGGGGGAGATAGAAGCCCAGCTGGCGGACTTGTCTATGGCCAATACCCGTTTCAAGGTAGAGTTTTCTCCCTACCAGGGGCAGACTCCCCGCGTGGGCGGGTTAGAAGATGTAGAGTTTATGATGGCACCTAACGTGGGTGAGGAACTGAAACCGCTGGCAAAAATTGCCTCGGGTGGAGAACTGTCCCGGGTACTGTTGGCGGTAAAGACGATTTTGGCCGAAGCGGAACAGACTCCCACCATCATTTTTGACGAAATCGATGCGGGGATCGGCGGACGTACAGCTGTGAGCTTAGGAGAGAAGCTGTCCGCCTTAAGCAGCGGGAGGCAGGTTCTCTGCGTTACGCATCTGCCGGTCATTGCCAGTTATGCAGCTAACCACTATTCGGTGCAGAAAACGGCACGAGAAGATCGTACCACTGTGAACGTCAATCTTTTGACGGAGCAGGAGCGCGTGGGGGAACTCACCCGCATGCTAGGTGGTACTTTAGATGAGACGGTTACCCTCGAACACGCTCGCGAGCTGTTGCGCCGGGCGCGGTGAAGTACCGAGCCTGCCAGCTAGTTCCTTCAATATCTGTTAGTTGAGAAGGGCAACCTACACCCGAACGATAATTGTTAGGGGGTAGGTTGCTTTGTGAGAAGAAGACTTTTCCGCTCTGTTGTGGCGCTTTTTTTAGCCCTTTTTCTGGTGATGGCCAGCGGACCCTATTGGGTTACAGCCGTGGGGATACCCCGCCAGCTGAAGGTTTTTCCCGGTATGGAACTCAGCCTGGATTTAAAGCCTCCGTTTCGTCTTTTTGCCCAAGACGGAACCGAGGTTACAGGCAGTCTTTTTAACACTGAGGAGTTGGGCCGCAGTACTTACCGCCTCAGCCTGTTTGGCTGGCTTCCCATCAGCGAGGTAGTTGTGGACGTGGTTCCCCTTATTCGGGTGTATCCCGGCGGCCAATCCATTGGTGTACTGTTGAGTACGGACGGGTTGGTGGTGAGCCAGGTAGGCGGTGTTTTGGGCCTGGACGGCCGCGAGTATTTCCCGGCTCGGGACGGCGGAATCGAAGCAGGGGATATTCTGCTCTCGGTGGAAGGCCATCCCCTGCATAGGGCCGAGCAGGTGAGTCAGCTTATCAACAGCTTAGCAGTGAACAAGGAGAAACTGACCTTTTTGGTGCGGCGGGGGAACCGGATTATCAGCTGTGAGGTTACACCCGTTCGGGCACTGCGCACTGATGTGTTCGGCCGCAGTTCCACCGATTATCTGCTTGGGATTTACTTAGAGGACCCAGCAGCCGGAGTGGGGACGATGAGTTTCTACGATGAAGGCAGCGGCCGCTTTGGAGCGTTAGGCCACACCATTACCGATAGTCTGGGCCGCCCTATACGAATCGCCACAGGCAGTATTGTGGAAGCGTCCATCGACAGCATCCGACCGGGGAGCAGAGGTTCACCCGGTGAGAAAATCGGGTTTTTCCACGGAGAGCAGGACGTGCTTGGGAGTATTGACTCCAACAGCGGTTTCGGGATTTTTGGTCAGTTGAAAAAACCCTTTACCCATCCTCACTTTCCTGAACCCGTGCCAGTGGCCTTTGCCCATCAGGTGCGGGAAGGGCCGGCGGAGATATACACTGTGATTTCGGGGAATAATATTGAGCGCTTTACTGTTAATATTATCAAGGTCAACAACCAGTCCAGACCAAGCGACAAAGGCCTCGTCATTCAAGTAACGGATCCGCGGTTGCTCAAGGTAACTGGAGGCATCATCCAAGGGATGAGCGGCAGCCCAATTCTACAGAACGGGATGCTGGTGGGGGCGGTTACCCACGTCTTTGTCAATGACCCCACAAAAGGCTATGGGAGCTTCGCCGAATGGATGGTCTACGAAGCAGGTTTGAGAGAAGAACTTCCCGCGAAACAATCGATTTCGTGGGAAGGTTTTTTTTTAATAATAGAGAAAGTCTTTAGTAACTTGATGTAAAATGCATAACGAAAAGAATAACGATGACCGATGGGGTGGGAGATGGATGGAGACAAAAACACTAGTCTTGGGAGTGATCGGATCAGATGTGCATGCAGTGGGCAACAAAATCCTAGAGATAGCCTTTCGGGAAGCGGGCTTTAACGTGGTTAACCTAGGCGTCTTGGTGTCACAGAAGGAGTTTGTTGAAGCTGCCCTAGAGACAAACGCTGATGCCATCATGGTTTCTTCCCTGTATGGCCATGCCGAAATTGACGTCAGGGGCCTGCGGGATCTCCTGATTGAAGCGGGAATCGGCGATATTCTTATGTACATCGGCGGTTACCTAGTGGTGGGCAGCCAAGAATGGTCAGAAGTGGAAGAAAAGTTCAAAAAGCTTGGCTTTGACAGAGTGTATCCCCCGAGTACCCTTCCCCAAGATGTCATCCCTACTCTCAGAGCAGACCTTGGGCTGTGATGGAGCTTGCGTATGGAACGGAAATTCGTTTTAATTGACATAGGCAGTACATTTACCAAAGTAACGGCGGTGGACCTTGCTGCCGCTGAGATTGTTGCGAGAGCGTCCGCGCCCACCACTCCCACAGACGTGAGCGTTGGGTTGAGAATGGGTCTGGAAGCGCTTGTTCTTCCGGAGGAACAGATCGCCGTCAGCCGCAAACTGGCCTGTTCCAGCGCGGCCGGTGGTCTTCGTATGGTTGCCATTGGTTTGGTCGAGGATCTGACTGTGAAAGCTGCCAAACAGGCTGCCTTGGGTGCGGGGGCCCGGGTTTTGCGCACCTATTCCTTCCAACTGACCGAAGAGGATAGACACGAGATTATTGAGCTCCAGCCAGACATAATCCTCTTGGCAGGCGGTACCGATGGCGGTAATACGGTAAACATTCTGCACAACGCCAAAGTGCTGGCCAGCCTGCCCGAGCCCGTGCCAATTGTTATTGCGGGAAACCGCAGTGTGAGCGCGGAAGTAAAGGGTCTGTTTCCCCAGTCTTTTAGCACCTATGTTGCGCCCAATGTAATGCCGCAGATTGGTAAACTGGTTGTGGAGCCGGCTCGAGAAGTGATTCGACAGGTTTTCATGGAAAAGATAGTGTATGCCAAAGGATTGAACAAAGCGGCCCGCTACATAGAGGGCATTTTCATGCCCACACCCGCCGCCGTGCTGCGGGCAGGCCGGCTTCTGAGCGAAGGTACACGCACTACAGCCGGGTGGGGTGACTTGATGGTAGTGGATGTGGGCGGTGCCACAACAGACGTTCATTCATTTGGCAGCGGTGAACCGAGTAAGGCGGGGGTTGTCCTGCGCGGACTACCCGAGCCCCATGCCAAACGGACGGTGGAGGGAGACTTGGGCGTTAGGGTTAGCATTTTGTCCCTCCTAGAGGCGGTGGGGACAGCCGTAGTGGCAGAGGAGTTGGGTTGGACCGAAGAAGAAGTCTTGGCTTGGGCTGAGAGACTGTCCGCCCAGCCGGAACTTCTACCCGGCAACGAACGGGAGGAAGAACTGGATGCCGCTTTGGCCCGACAGGCGGTGCGATTCGGCGTGGGACGCCATGTTGGGCGTCTTTCTGAACTATTCACCCCCTCCGGGTTAATCTGGGTGCAAGATGGCAAAGACCTTTCTGAAGTAAAAACGGTTATTGGCACAGGTGGAGTTGTGGTAAACAGCCGCCGGCCTGAACAGATCCTAAGCGGCGCGGCGGGGACGGAAAATGCACCGTTCGAGCTGCGACCAAAGGAGCCGCAGTATTTAGTGGATAGGCTGTACATAATGGCCCCTATGGGTCTTTTGGCGGAGGAATATCCTGAGGAAGCCTTCGCTTTATTGACTAACGTCTTGGAAAGTAAAAGCTTGTAAGGGGGACAGGTAGTTGTCGATACAGATTAATCACCATAAGCTGGATTGGCAGGAAATGGCGGACGAGCGGCACGAGGTGCTGGCAGCGTGGGTTACTGGGCAGGATGTGGATCTGGAAGAAGCCATTGCCTATCATCGGGCGATGCCCAGCAAGTTGAACTTCGCGCACACCTTAACTAAGGCTAAACAAGCGGGCCGTACACTGGCCCAACCCCGGGCTGGAGTGGCAGAACTGGGGGCCCATATTGAACTACTGCAGTATTTACAGAACGAAGGGGAAGCGGATCTTCTGCCCACAACCATCGATTCGTATACTAGGCAGAACCGCTATGAAGAAGCGGAGAGAGGCTTGGAAGAGAGTGTGCGGGAAGGGCGTTCTCTCCTCAATGGCTTCCCCGCCGTAAACCACGGTGTTGACAACTGCCGTCTCTTGGTTGAGAGCCTGTCCATCCCGGTTCAGGTCCGTCACGGTACGCCTGATGCCCGTTTGTTGGCAGAAATTACGCTTGCGGCTGGCTTTACTGCCTTTGAAGGGGGCGGCATTTCCTACAACATTCCCTACGCCAAGCGGGTTCCGCTGGAGAAGAGCATCCGCGATTGGCAGTACGTGGATCGACTGACAGGGTATTATCAGGAACAGGGTATTACCATAAACAGAGAGCCCTTCGGTCCACTGACCGGGACCTTAGTTGCCCCCTGCATCTCCCACAGCGTGGCTGTGATCGAAGCGGTATTAGCGGCCAAACAGGGAGTGAAAAGCATCACCCTCGGTTACGGCCAATGCGGTAACATTAATCAGGATGTGGCCGCCCTGCAAACCCTACCCCTGTTGGCCGAAGAATACTTGCGGGCGGAAGGCCTAGAAGATGTGGAGATTACTACAGTCTTTCATCAGTGGATGGGCGGCTTTCCTAACGATGAGGCACGGGCCTTCGGTGTAATTGCCCTAGGAGGTGTAGCGGCTGCCTTGGGCAAGGCAACTAAGGTGATTGTTAAGACCACCCATGAAGCCCTTGGTATACCCACCAAAGAAGCTAATGCACAGGGTATTCGTGCCACTAAGCAGGTGTTGAGGATGCTGCAGGATCAAGTCTATCCTGAAAACCCGGTATTGGCTCAAGAACGGGAAATCATCATGCAGGAAACTAGGCTGATCCTGGACAGAACTTTAGAACTGGGTGACGGGGATTGGGCGCTCGGTGCAGTTCGAGCCTTCGCTGCCGGGGTAATCGATGTACCCTTCGCGCCGAGCTCCTTCAACGCGGGAAGGACGATGCCCGCCCGGGATAACGAAGGCGCTGTTCGTTTTCTGTCCTGGGGCAATCTGCCCTTTAACAAAGAGATTCAGGATTTCCACCGTGCCAAATTGGAGGAGCGGGGTAAGGCAGAAAACAGGACCCCTAGTTTTCAAATGGTAATAGATGACATATATGCAATTGGTCAAGGCCGCCTCATTGGCAGGCCACGGTAGGAGATGATGGCATTGGAAGAAATCAGGGTTTTATCACCTACAGCAATTTTGGGTTATGGCTTCCCTCTTGCTTCATTTGAGGCTGGTCTAGAGCGGGACCCCCATGTAATTGCGGTTGACGCAGGTTCCACAGACCCAGGCCCATTCTATTTGGGCTCTGGACAGTCCTTTACACAGCGGTCCGCTGTGAAGAGGGATCTGCATTACTTGGTCGCCGCTGCTTTGGAGCGAAATATTCCCTTGATCATAGGTACTGCCGGAGGTTCAGGCGCCATGGCCCATGTGGATTGGAACCTGTCTATCGTAGAAGAGGTACTGAGAGAACTGGGCCGGACAGCAAGTATAGCTGTGATCTACAGCGATATTGAGCGGGACTTGGCCGTGGAGAAATTGAAAAAAGGCGAGATCCAACCCCTCGGGCCGGTAGACCAGCTTACGGAAGAAGACATCCGTGCCAGCGCAAATCTGGTGGCCCAGATGGGGCTAGAGCCAATTATGGCGGCCCTAGAGGCAGGGGCGGAGATCATCCTGGCAGGCCGGGCCTATGACCCAACCGTATTTGCCGCTCTGCCTATTCTAAAAGGTTTTGATACAGGTCTAGCCCTGCATATGGGTAAGATCCTGGAGTGTGCAGCCATTGCAGCAACACCTGGCAGCGGCAGCGACTGTCTTTTTGGCACCTTGGGCAGGGATTCATTTGTTTTAGAGGCGCCTAATCCTGCTAGGCAGTGTACCAAACTGTCCATCGCGGCCCACACCCTCTACGAAAAAAGCAATCCCTATATTCTCCCCGGCCCGGGAGGCAGTCTGGACCTGACAGAGACCGTGTTCGAGGAGTTAGCAGGCGGCAAAGTACGTGTGTCGGGGACAAAGTATGTGCCAACTGAACAGTATTTTGTCAAGCTGGAAGGGGCCAGTTTGGTCGGTTATAGAACAGTCAGCATCGCTGGGGTACGTGATCCGATTATGATCGAACAGATCGATTCGGTCATCGCAGGCGTGAAAGAGCGGGTAGCGGACAACTTCCAGGAGTTAAAGGACTACCATTTACACGTCCACTGCTACGGCAAGAATGGGGTGATGGGTGAACTGGAACCGACGCCGGTACCCGGGCATGAGCTGGGCTTGGTGATTGAGGCGGTTGGGCCCAGCCAAGAGATAGCCGATACTATCTGCAGCTTTGCCCGTTCAACCCTTCTGCACTACGGTTACCCCGGACGCAAGTCGACAGCCGGTAACCTGGCCTTCTTGTATTCGCCCTCCGATCTTTCCGCAGGGGCGGTTTACCGGTTTAATGTCCATCACCTGATGCAGGTTGATAACCCAAATAGTCTGTTTAAAATGGAGTTGGGGAGGAGTGGTCTGTGAGGTACGTTAAGGATGTGGCGCTGGTTGTGCGCAGCAAAAACGCAGGTCCCTATGAATTAACCCTTGATCTAATGTTTCCTGATGAAAACACTTACGACGAAGTGCGCGGCAGCATAACGAAGGAGAGAATCGCTGAACTGTACAAGATTGATGTGAGCCAGGTGCTCTCCATCGTCCATTTTGCCCCGGCCCATGCGGTTAAGATAACTCTGGTACGGCCGCGACCTTCGGGGGATCTGGGAGAAACAGATGTTTATGGTGCTCAGCAGCATGCACCCCTTTTCGATCTAACTTACTAAAGGAGTGGTAGACTGTGAAAATCAATGAGGTTGTTCTGTCCAAAGGATTGACCGGCTTTTATTTCGATGATCAGAGGGCCATTCGGCGAGGCAACTACGTGGAAAATGGGCTGGCCTATGATGGCGAACCGGTCACGCCAGGATTTACCGCCATTCGCCAGGCTGGAGAGAGCGTTTCGGTCCAATTGGTCCTGAACAACGGGCAGGTTGCCTACGGCGACTGCGCCGCAGTCCAATATTCTGGGGCAGGCGGCAGGGATCCGCTCTTTTTGGCTGATGATTACATTCCAGCCATCGAGAAATACGTGGTACCTGTTCTGCAGGGCAAAACAATCACTTCCTTCCGGGAAATGGCGGAGGAGATTGAGCAGCTCAAAGATGATCAGGGCAAACCGCTGCATACTGCCATCCGCTACGGTGTGAGCCAGGCCATCCTCGATGCCGTTGCTCGCAGCAAAGGCATGACTATGGCTGAGGTGATTGTGGCTGAATATGATTTGGAACTCATTCCCGAGCCGGTTCTGATTTTCTGTCAGAGCGGCGATGATCGAAAGATGAACGCCGATCGTATGATAATCAAGCAGGCTGATATTATGCCCCACGGACTGTATAACAACGTACAGAAGCTGGGAGCCAACGGAGAACACCTCAAAGAGTACTTAGTATGGTTGAAAGACAGGGTGCAGCAGCTTAAGGTCCGTGAAGACTACTTGCCCGATTTTCAGGTGGACGTGTACGGTACAATTGGCGAAGCGTTCAATAACGACATAGCCAAGGTGGGGGAATACGCCAGGGAATTGGTGGAGATTGTGGCCCCACACAAGCTTCTCATTGAAGGTCCCATTGAGTTGGCATCCAAGGAAGAGCAGATCAGGGGTATGGCGGAGTTGAGGAAGTACGTGGATGATAACAACATTCCGGTCACCTTTGTTGTAGACGAATGGTGCAATACCCTCCAGGACATTAAAGACTTTACTGACGCCAAAGCGGGGCATATGATCCAAATTAAAGCCCCTGACTTGGGTAGTCTGACCAATTCGGTGGAAGCCATCCTCTACTGCCACGCCAACGGAATGATCCCCTATTTGGGCGGCACATGTAACGAGACAGAACGATCTGCCCAGATCACTGTGCAGGTTGCTGTGGCCACCCAGCCCAGGCAGATACTTTCCAAACCGGGTATGGGCGTCGATGAGGGTCTTTCCATCTGCACCAATGAAATGAACCGTCTGGTAGCTTTGCTCCAGAGAAAAGCAAGGTAGGCGATATTTGTGAGGGTAATAAAATACCAGGAAATTGCGGAGCGCATCAGGGAAATGTGCCTTGATGCCAACTACAATCTGCCCCGGGATGTCCTGCAGGCGCTGCAGGACGCCCGCACGGCTGAAGAATCATCGCTGGGGCGCAGCGTTTTAGACACTATCTTGGAGAACGCTGACATCGCCGGGCAGAAAAGGATGGCCCTCTGTCAGGATACGGGCATGGTGGTTGTCTTTGCCGAAGTGGGTCAGGACGTCCACATCGAAGGCGGCCTCTTAACAGATGCGGTAAACGAAGGGGTGCGTCAGGCCTACTCCGAAGGTTACCTGCGTAAAAGCGTTGTTGGCGATCCACTTCTGCGGGAGAACACCAAGGATAATACACCGGCGGTGGTACACGTTTCGCTGGTGGCCGGCGATGAACTCCGCCTGATTGTGGCTCCTAAAGGCTTTGGCAGTGAGAACATGTCCGCCCTGCGCATGCTCAAGCCTGCTGAAGGGGTACAGGGTGTCAAGGACTTTGTCGTGGAACAGGTAACACGGGCTGGCGGCAATCCCTGTCCGCCCATTATTGTGGGTGTGGGAATCGGAGGAACGATGGAAAAGGCAGCCCTCATGGCCAAACGTGCTGTGCTGCGGGATATCGGTTCGGTCAATCCCAAGCCCCATCTAGCCGAATTAGAAGGGGAACTGCTCGAACTGGTGAATAGGACCGGAGTAGGGCCCCAGGGGTTTGGTGGAACCCAAACCGCTCTGGCCGTGTTCATTGAGGACTACCCAACCCATATTGCAGGTCTGCCGGTGGCAATCAATATAAACTGCCATGTGGCTAGGCACGTGGAGGCGATCCTATAAATGCACTACACTACTTTGGTTCAGGCCGTTTATTACGCCCCCAGGGGCGGGCAGCGGTTAATGCATCTAGGCATGCTCATTGCCCAGCGCTATCTGCGGGCGGAGGACCGCCTGATCGGAGTGGTGGGCGATGCAGGAGCCGGAAAATCTCTTCTGATTCGTGGGATGTTTCCAGGTCTAGTCTTGACCAACGACGATGATGGTGTTAACGTTAGGCCTTTACCCGTGCTGGAGGATGCGGAAAGCGATCATTTTCGCACCCATACCTATCATTTGGATGTCCGGTTTGAAATGGCTTTCTCGCCCCTTTGGAAACTGGCGGAAGCAGTAAAAAAGGCCGTTTCCGGAGGACACCGAGTTGTTGTGGAGCACTTTGAACTGCTCTATCCACTGCTCAATCTCAATGCGGAAGTGTTGATCGGAGTTGGAGAAGAAGTGGTTGTGACAGTACCTACCCTGTTTGGTCCCTTTCCGACCGAAATCGCCCAACAGGCCTTCGATTCCATCATCTACCGCAAGATGGCCCACAGCGCGGAAGACATCACATCTGTCGTTATGAAGGAGATGGGTTTTGAGGTTCCCACCATCCACAGTGATGTGAAGCACGGCTTTGTGCTGGAATTTACCGAGAAGCCCAAAATAGACCTGGTAGAAGTGGAGCGCAGGGTGTGGGAGTACATCGAGCAGGATCTACCCATCAGTTACTTCAACGACAATGCAATCCTAATCGGGGACGAGCAGTGGAAGTGCAGTGGGCCCAGGCTGCATCTTGCATCGACGGGTGAGATCGAGAATTTCCGTCTGGAAAAGGAGTTCCAGTATTCACCCATTACAAAGACGTATCTTTTAGCGGGAAGGATTGGGAAATAGGAGGGAAACAATGGCGGAGGTAATCCGAGTCCTGCTGGCAGACAGCGATCCGCGGTTCCGAGCTGAACTCGGGGAATTCCTCAACGGCAGAAACGGCCTCCGTTTTCTAGGGGCGCTAGAACGGGGGGAAGACGTGGCGCGGGCTGTTGCAGAAACAAAACCCAGCGTTCTCCTGATCTGCCTGGATTCTCGGCCAACGGGCGGTTTAAAGGTGCTGAAAGAGGTCAGACGGCATTGGAGGGGGGATGAACTGCCTGTTATAGCCCTTGCTCCACCGGAACGGGGAGAAGTCCTTCTGCAGGAGGCCGCCTCTTTAGGAGCGGATTACTGTATGCAGCGCCCGGTGGATTATGCTGTTCTGGCTCGGCGTATAAAGCAGCTCTGCAGAGAGAATGTGCCGCGCTTTGCGGCGGACTTGTCCAGACAGCGGGTGGAGGACATCTGTCGCCGGTATTTTGATGCCATGGGTATACCGCCCCATTATAAGGGTTATCGTTACCTTATGGAAGGCGTCTGGCTAGCCTGCCAGCATCCCCGCTGGCTCAATGCGGTTACAACTAGGCTCTACCCGGCCATAGGCAAGAGGTTCGCCACAGGCGGCGTTCAGGTGGAGCGGGCGATGCGCTATGCTTTAGATGCGACTTGGGAAAAGGGAGAATTAGATGAGCTCTACCGTTTGTTTCCCTACGAGGTACGTCCCGATAGCGGGAAACCCACCAATTCCGCTTTCCTGGCGAAGATGGTTAATTTCGTTCTTTTGGAAATAGACGTTGGCGGTTAATCACACCTGCCGCTATGCATAATAACAGAGACGGTGATAACCGTCTCTGTTTTTTTACGGGGGTGGTGGAATGCGGGGGCGGGTTCGGCTCGGGCGAAGGACAAAGGAACTGATTCCGCTGCTGCGGCCAGGAGAAATAGCTGTGATCTGCCACGAGGAACTGGACGCTGTTGCTGCCGCCGGTTTGGCGGACAGTGGTGCCGCCGCCGTAATTAACGCACGCCATTCCCTTTCCTGCCGCTACCCCAATCTCGGGCCCCGCGTCCTTCAAGAACAGGGGATTCTACTGCTGGACAATGTGGGTGAAGCGGTTTTTTCAATTCTGCAAGACGGTGATATGGTGGAAATCATTGGGCGTCAGGTGTTCCGCGATGGCGAACCCATTGCAACGGGAACTGTTGTCACGGCTTATCTGATTGAGGCAAGGCACAAATTGGCCAGGATTAATCTCCCTAACGAGCTGGACCGATTTGTTACCAATACGCTGCACTATGCGGAAAAGGAGAAACACCTAATCCTCAAGGATCTGAACTTCCCCGAACTGAAGGTAGCGGTGGAAGGAAGACCGGTTGTGGTGGTGGTGCGGGGCATAGGCTACAGAGAAGACCTGCACAGTCTAGCCCCCTTTTTACAAGAGGCCAAACCGGTGTTAATTGGTGTTGATGGCGGTGCCGATGCCCTTCTGGCCTTTGGCTATAAACCCCACCTTATTGTGGGGGATATGGACAGCGTCAGTGATGGTGCTTTAACCTGTGGTGCTCAGTTAATTGCCCACGCTTACCAAAACGGGGAATGCCCCGGTGCGGCGCGCCTTGAAGAGATGGGGCTAGCCTATGATCTGCTGCCTGCCCCCGGCACAAGCGAAGACGTGGCGCTGCTTTTGGCCCATGCAAAAAAGGCAGAGATTATCGTACTGGTTGGATCCCATTCCAACATGATCGATTTCCTGGAAAAGGGACGCCCCGGAATGGCATCCACTTTCCTGACGCGGCTAAAAATCGGGCCCATTTTGCTGGACGCAAAAAAAGTGAGTGAACTGTACCGAGCCAGAAAACCCGTACCCGTTCTACCAGTACTGTTTATCGCCCTTGTGCCCATCGTGGTGTTTCTTGCCCTATCTTCCCCATGGCGGCATTATCTCCGCCTACTTTGGCTCCAGCTTCGGCTCATTGCGGGGTGGTTATAGTGAATCTGGGCTTCCGCTACCACCTAGCATCCCTGTTGGCTGTCCTCTTCAGCTTAGTCTTAGGCATTTTGATCGGCGGTGCCTTGTTCCAGGATAGTGCTTTAGTGGAAGAACAGGGTCTGCTTATTGCAGATATGGAAGAGCGGTTCTTGGCCGCCCAGGTCAAGCTCAATAGTCTCAAGCAGGAACTGGCGCAGAGAGAGGAGGCGTGGCTGCAGCTGCGAGATGCCATTTTGCCTGGACGGCTTGCGGACAAAACAGTGGTTATGGTGACCGATGGGGGACAAAGAGATGAACAGGTACATATACTGGAAAAGCTGCTTGGCGAAGGCGGCGCAGAACTGAAGTACATTACCAGCAGCGAACTAGCGGACTACGAGCCCAAGGAGGGCGAAAGCCTTCTGTTTCGGGCAGGTGCCTTAAGGGACGCAAAGCAGACGGAAGCATTGGAGCGGATCAAAGAAAAGGGAGGCAGAGTTGCTATCGTCTGGGGGACGGAGGAAACACCTCCCTTGGACAGCATCTCCTGGGGCCTACGGGTAGGCGGAGTGGACACAGTCTGGGGGCAGATCGCGCTGCTGTTGGGCTTAGCTTCGAACCGAGATGGGCATTTCGGCCCAGGCGAGTCTGCTGAGGGTTTGTTTCCATGAAAGTGGCAGCCCTAATTCCCGTGTACAACGAAGAGGAGCGGATCTACGAGACACTGTGGGCAGCTGTTGATCTCGGTTTGGTAGACCAGATTATGGTGATAAACGATGGTTCAACTGACAGTACTCCTGAGCAGGTCAAGAGAGTGCCCGGGGTAGAACTGCTCAACCTGCCTAATAATGTGGGCAAGGGCGATGCCCTAAATGCAGGCTGGCAGAAGATGGCAGCTGATGTTTACCTTCTCATAGACGGAGATCTGGGTTTTAGTGCCCGCTCTGCCGGCGATTTACTATTACCGGTGCTGCAAGGGCAGGCGGATATGACAGTAGCCCGTTTCGGTCAGCAGCAGAGCAGCGATGGTAGAAAGATGGGTTTTGGTATGGTGCGCCGGCTTGCTTCGTTTGGAGTGGAGAGGATGACAGGGGAAAAACTTGCAAACCCACTTTCCGGTCAACGGGCGGTTCGGGCTGAGGTCCTTGCCCAATTAGGTGGATTCTTTCCGGGCTATGGTGTGGAGATCGGTCTAACGGTCGGGGCGCTTTATTTTGGCTTTAGGATAGAGGAAGTTCCCCTTCCCTTGGAACATAGGGCTTACGGGCGGGGGCTAAGGGGCATCCTTCATCGAGGCAGGCAGCTCATGCATGTTTTAGCGGCGTTTCGCCTGTGCAGGCAGAAAGGTTGGGGAAGGCTGTGGTAATCTCCCTGTTGCTTGCGCTTGTTTCTTATGTATTGGTTCCCGTTTTAAAGCCTGTCTACCAATACCAGAGAAAGACAAATTATAGAGGTATAGATGTCCCGGTGGGTCTTGGCACAGCTTTCATCCTGCCGTGCATCCCGGTTCTTGTTTTTCGTTTCCCTGAAAACCGGGACGCTCCCCTCACTTTGACTGCCCTCTTAGTCTTTACTGTACTGGGGCTCCTCGATGACTTCTTAGGCAGTGACGCAAAAGGATTTCGGGGTCACTTTAGGTCCGGACAGATCTCAACAGGCGTTGTGAAAGCGGTAGGGGGAGTCATTACTTCCTTTTTTATCAGCTTTGTTATCTCTCAGAATTGGTGGCAGCTCCTATTTATTACCCTGCTCATAGCGCTCAGTGCCAATTTCCTCAATCTCCTCGATCTAGCTCCCGGTCGGGCGGGCAAGGGGTTTATCCTGTTCAGCCTGTTCCTTCTGCCCTTTGGCGTAGACACTCAGCCATTTTTAATATGGCTGGTAGGGGCAGTCGTTGGGTACCTGCCCTGGGATTTAAGGGAAGAGGTGATGATGGGGGATGTTGGGTCCAATGCCCTGGGCGCGGTTTTGGGTCTCCATGCCGGTCTTGTCTTGCCAACGTTCTGGCAGGCAGCCCTGGTGTTCGCTTTGATTGTACTTCATATTCTAGCAGAAAAGGTGTCTTTCTCTGACTGGATTAGACGCAGTCGAGTATTGAATTTTTTGGATTCCTTGGGTAGGGGAGGAAATTAACCATTTGACGTGGAAGGTTCGTATGCAGTAAAAGCGGGAGGGAGAGCATGCGCTGTATTTTTTTTGCTTTAGGTTTTCTACTTCTATTTGCTTCTCTGGCTTGGGGTGGCCACCATCCTGTCCATGTTGTCCAGCCCGGGGACACACTCTATGACATCTCCCTTGTCTATAACATCTCCTGGCAGGAACTGGCCGATTTGAACAAGATCAAGGATCCTGCCAAGCTCCAGATTGGCACTGTGCTCAGGCTGCCCAGCCATGTAACCCCTAAGATAATTCGCTGGGATGGTAGTGTGTATGAAGTGAGCGCCGAAGAACGTGATCTTCTGGCCAGACTGGTATATGCTGAGGCCCGGGGAGAGCCGTTAGAAGGACAGGTAGCCGTAGCGGCTGTGGTCCTGAATAGGGTACGTCACCCTTCTTTTCCAGACACCGTCTGGGACGTTATCCATGAGCCCGGCCAGTTCAGCCCGGTAGCGCAGGGTCTGCCGCAGAAGGGTAATGCCAGTTGTGAACAGGCTGTAATCAGAGCTTTAAATGGTGAGGATCCCACCGGCGGAGCCCTGTACTTTTACAACCCGACCATCTCCAAAGCGATGGAGTACTGGGCAACAAAACCTGTTATCAAGAGGATAGGTAATCATAACTTCACCCTTTAAGTGAATATGAATACACGAGGGGTGATCAGATGCGTGTATTCGTCTTCAGGGTGAAGTGGTGGTACATCGCCCTCTTTATACTTCTTGCCTTCACTAGCCTGCTGCCCCAGGTACGGACGCCGTTGATTGTGGCCGTCACCTCCCGGGCCAGGCTTGTTCCCATTTATGAGGTGAAAACGGACGAGAAAAAGGTGGCCATTTCCTTCGATGCCACCTGGGGAACGGAGCTAACAGATGAGATCCTCTCTATCCTCAAAACCTATGGTGTGAAGACTACCTTCTTCCTTGCCGGCAATTGGGTCGACAAACACCCGGATTACGTGGTAAAGATTGCTGCCCACGGCCATGAAATCGGCAACCACAGTTATTCCCATCCCCATATGAATAGTCTCGACGAACGGGGCATTAGCTATGAGTTGGAAAAACTAGATGCCATGATCAGAGATTTGACTGGTCAGCGTACTGTAGTCTTCAGACCTCCGTTCGGCGAGTATAATAACAGGGTCGTTTCCACCGCATCTTCCCTCGGCTATTACACCGTCCAGTGGTCGGTGGACTCTCTCGATTGGAAGAGCTTGAGCAGCAACCAGATCTACGAGCGTGTGATGGGCCAGATTAAGCCCGGTTCCATCGTGCTGTTTCATAACGCCGGGCCCGGTACGCCAGGAGCCATCAGGCGCATTATTCCCGATCTGCAGCAGCAGGGTTACAGTATTGTCCCGGTTGGGGAGCTGATCTACAAGGACAATTACTACATTGATCATGCCGGTGTCCAGCATCCCGGTAGAGGGGGGCAGTGACCGTGATTATTACTAAACGCGGGCTGATTATTGGTGCAGCGCTAGTCATCTGCCTAGCCTTGATACTTTTTGGCCCAACCTTGGTCTCACGCTGTCAGCGTCACTTTCGGGGAGTGAAACGTGGCGTTACGCTGGAGGGGCATGCGGTGGGTGGTCTTTTGGAGCATGAACTTTATGATGTGGTAGCAGGTTTGGCAGAAACGTTTCGGGTTGAGGCAAGTAACGCCAGTTGGGACTGGCAGACGGGTACAGTGCGGGCAGAGGTTGTAGGTCAGGTTGTGGATGTGCAGTCGACGGTAAAGGCGTTGTTAACTGCTCCTCCCAACAGCTCATTGCAGTTAATCACAATTGAAGTGCTGCCCTCGATTACCAGCACCCATTTTAAGCCCCATTACAGGGGGCCAACTACTGAGCCTAAGGTGGCGTTAATGATTAACGTGGACTGGGGAGATGAGTTTATCGGGCCTATGCTTGATGTCTTCTCCCATTTCGACGTTTCCGCCACATGGTTTCCTACAGGAAGATGGGTTTTAAGGCAACCGGATCTCGCCCGGGAAATAGCCGCTCAGGGTCATGAGATCGGCAACCACGGCGGTTGGCACGGCATGGCAAGTGAAATGAGCCGCAGCGAAGTCGCCCGACTCATCCAGGAGGGTGAAGATGCAATTTTACTCACTACCGGCCAAAAACCGCAGGTTTTTGCGCCTCCCGCTGGAGATTTCAACCAACAAACGGTAGCGGTTGCGGCCGAGTTAGGTTACAAGACTGTGCTCTGGACGATTGACACAGTGGACTGGCAGCGGCCTGCCCCCACCGTGATTATTGACCGGGTGCTCAGTAAGCTCAGCAATGGAGCTTTAGTGCTGATGCATCCGACCCAGCCGACGCTTGAGGCCCTGCCCGTCATATTGGACCATCTTGCCAATCGGGGCTTCGTCTGTGTAACGGTGGGAGAACTGCTGGCAGATTGATTATAATGCTTTTGCAAGCATGTTCCACATGTCCGGATCTTCCTTACCGAGCTGCAGAAAAGCTACACCGGCCAGGTCAAACTCGGCAATCAATTCCAATTTGTGTTTGATACTGTAACGGTTTTCAAACCATAACTCTGAGTCCTGACCATACTGAAAGTATGGAGTTTGGCTGAGATTATCCCATTTTATATCTACGCCGTTACTGGCTGCCAGTTCCATCACCTGTTGATAGGAGAGTACAGCGGGCAGCCCAGCTCCGCTCCAGTTTAGACCCACGTTTGCCAAGCCAAGGATGATCTTCTCCGCTGGAACTTGTTCCGTTACCCGGGGGAGGAGGCTTTTGAGTTCAGCTAAGGACGCGGGTGGACCGGGAGTTGTGGCCGTGGGGTCCAGCGTTTTTAGGATTAGATAATCTGCCGCGGCTGCAGCTGAGGGCAGATCCAGTTCATCCTGCCAAGGCAGGGCAATGAGGGTGCTGAATCCCTTTTGGGCTAGATGTTCTCGCAGTTCTGCAACGGAGGCGAAGAGCTGAATTTGCGTAAGATAGGGCACTTCATCAACATCGATCATTACACCTTTCAGGCCCCATTCCTTAAGCATGGCTTCAATTGCTGTAAAGCTGTGCTTTTTTAGTTCACCAGCATCAGGTGGCAATTTGAGTTGAACATAGGTGCCCAGTTCTTGGTTGCCGGCGAAATAGAGGCCTCTGCCGATTCTTTCGGGGTGGAACTCGTTCACAAGCTCCCCTTCCGCAGTTAAGCGCCAGCCAAACGGTACGATGCCTGTGAGCTGGGTTCCCTGTGACAGCAGGCTTTCGTAGGCAGCTTGATCGCCGGAGTAGTATCCAAGTACTAACTTACCTGGTTCCTTTTTATCCACGGGGCTGAGACTTAAAGCGTATTTGGGCAACCAGCCAACTAGCTGGGGTGTGGAGCGTACCTTATACCAGTCTTCCCGTTCGTCCAGGATCAAAAGGGGCTCGTTTTGTTGAACCGTTCCCACTATTTCACTATGGTTATCAGGGGTGCGGCGCAAAACGGCCCGTTCAGCCAGGATTTCTCCTGTCTGGCCCAGGATTGAGTAGCTGTACTGCGCTTCATTTACAGGTGTGGGAGTTGGGGGAGTTCCCCCGTTTAAGAGATTTGTTAAATAGAACAAAATCGATAAGAATGCTGCAATCACTGCCCTTGCCACACAATCACCCCTTTCCACAGTTGACGACTTTATGGTATCATACTTAATGACTGAATTCAGTGGAAAGTAATGCACGGTTTGGATAGCTTTGTTAGCCCGTGCTAGAGGTAGATAATGTACGAAAGAACTGTCTTGCCAAATGGTGTGAGAATTGTAACCGAGTATCTGCCCTACGTCCGTTCTGTGACGCTGGGGGCCTGGTTTGATGTGGGCAGCCGACATGAAGCGCCCACAGAGCAGGGTGTGGCCCATTTCCTTGAACACATGTTGTTTCAAAGTACAGCCAAGTATTCTGCTCAAGATATTGCAGAAATCATGGATCGGTCCGGAAGTTACTTCAACGCCTTCACCGGGCGGGAGCGGACCTGTTTTTATTTCAAGGTGTTGGACGAGTACTGGCCCATCGCTTCTGATGTGATGCAGCAGATGCTGCTCCAACCGCTGTTTCTTCCCGAGGAGATTGCCAAAGAGCGTCAAGTTGTGCTGGAGGAGCTGAAAATGTATGAGGATGACCCGGAGGATCAGGTGCAGGATCTGCTGCCCAAAGCCCTCTGGCCCACCAGCAGCTTGGGTAACAGCATCCTCGGCACTGTCCAGACGGTAAACAGCTTTGACAGGGCTACAACAGAATCTTTTTTCCGGAAGCACTACACCGCAGACCGGCTCGTTATTGCCGCTGTGGGAAACATCCGCCATTCCCAGGTGGTTGATGACTTTGCCTCCGCTTTTACGGAGCTGTCTGCGGGACCCGCTGTGAGGGCAGTAGAACCGCCGTCTGCGGGCACTGCCCAACGGGTATTATGCAGTAAGAGTACTCAGCAGATCCATCTCTGTTTGGGTCGAACCACCTTTTCCCGCACCGATCCCCGCCGTCACGCCCTGAGATTATTAGACACACTCGTGGGCGGGGCAGCAAGCTCCATCCTTTTTCAAGAGCTGAGGGAAAAACGGGGCCTGGTTTACAACACTTACTCGTTCAACGCCCTTTACAGCGATGCGGGCTGCTGCGGGATCTATGCAGGATTTAGTCCTGAACAGTGGAATCAAGTCTGGGATGTGATCCACAATCTGTTTACTGAACTGCCCAGTCTGATTACAGAAGAGATGTTGACACGGGCCCAGGATCAGCTGCGGGCTGGAATTCTCCTTGCCCTAGAAAGCACCGAATCGCGGATGATGAGGTTGGGCAGGGCAGAATTAAACGGTGCCAAGTCGTTCGATCCGGAGCGGCTTCTACGGAAGATCGCTGAGGTTAAGTACTCCGATCTCATCGCCTTGGCTGAAGAAGTGTTTATGCTGGATAACTGGAGTTCAATTGCACTAGGACCAAAGGAACTGTTGGAGGGGGATGTGAAGTGTCAAAAGATATGCTGAAGGAGATTTTCCGGCTGCAGGCCAAGTTCGATCAGGCGGTAATTGAAAACCGCAACCTGGAGTTCTCACCGGAAGTGTGGATTCAGAAATCCATCCTAGCTATCATTGCAGAGTTGGGAGAGATTTTGGAGGAAGTGAACTTCAAGTGGTGGAAGGATCCCAGCGAGATTGACCGGGAGAACCTGAAGGAAGAAATCGTTGATGTTCTGCATTTCTTCATAAGTATGTGCATCAAAGCCGGGATCGGCCCGGAAGAGTTGTACCAGGCTTATCTTGACAAAAACGAGGAGAACTTCGCCCGGCAGGAAGGAAGAACGGACCGGGAAGGTTATGCTTGGAAAAAATAGAGCACTTTGCTATAATATAATTGACTCCGCGCCCAGGGAGATGTCCAAAAGGAGAGATTCTTTTGCACATGCGCGGGGTTTTTTTATTCGCGATTATCTTTGTTTGCTGTTGTGTTTCGGCTCATGCCCATGAGTGGAATGGTGTTTACCTGGGCCGCTTAGCCCAGGATACATGGGAACAGCAGCTGACGTTTCACGCATCCCTCAGCCGATCCTGGCTCGAACTGAACGGAGGCGGCTCTTTTGTACTCAGCCCAGAAGGTTATCTGTTCACGCCCGATTGGCATTTGACAGTTTCTTTCCCAGGCAGATTTGCCATGCAGTGGCTGAAAAACCGATCCCATTACAGCTCGCAGGATCTTTTCGGCCAGCTGCGCAGCAACAATTTCAGCCCAGAAACAACCGCCTTACTGGTACATAGCGACTGGGTTCGGGCGGGCTATCTACGGCATCTACCGCTGAGAACCGGTGAAGAGGGAGATCTGTGGTTCTACGAAGGCGAGTTTCACACCGGGCCTCTGCTTTGGCGTGCCCTTCAGCTGCAGTATGTCCAAACGTCTGGGGGTGGGCAAGCACAATCAGTAGAGGTACTCTTTTCGACAGACGCGGTCCGAACCGCCCTCGCTATTGGTTCCCATGAGTGGGTCGGAGGAGCAGCCAGAGCTGCTGCGGCGCAGCTTGACTTTGAGCGGGGACCCATCTATTTGGATCTCCACTATCAGTACGTTGAACCGGGGTATATCAGTCTTGGGGCCAAAAGCAACAGGCTCACTCCGGATCGGACGGGCTGGAAGGGAGAAGTGGGCGTTGAACTGCCGTGGTTTACAGCCTCATCCGAGTGGCGCCGTCAGTTCAACATTTCAGGCAGCAGAAACTACGATCGACTTGTGTTCGGGGTTGCTGCGCCAAATAAGACCGTTTCGCTGGAGTTTAGACTTCTTCCCACAAAAGCGCTTGCGGCCAGATACGCAAAGGATGGGAAACTGCTTCAGTTTGACGTGATTAACCGCACCGCGCGTTTCGACTCGCAGGTGGGAAGCTTGATGTGCGGCCTGCGTTTTGATTTTGCCCGCGGTATTGGACGACTGGAGTTAAACGGTGAAGTGGGCAGCGCTTTCAGCTGGCGGGGTATTGTAAAGAACGATTGGCAGAACGGACGGAACTATTCCTCCCTTCTCCTGCGGCGGCAGTTCGGTAGGGCAAGCTTCCAAGTGGAGCTGGGAGAATACGACCGGGGGAACATGCTGTCCGGCTTTGGCACTAGACCCGAACTCAGCATATCATGGCACTGGGAGTTCTAGGTGGATTTCCGCTGACATAAGCTATGCTGAGGTGAGCTGGATGCGGTATTCGGAGCTGTCTGGCAAAGAAATAATCTGTATTGACGAGGGAATTCGGCTCGGTGTGGTGGACCACACCGATCTCATTATTAACATACGTACCGGAATGGTAGATTCCATCATCATACCCTATAGAAACAGGTGGTTTCGCCCCCGTTTGATCGTGATCCCTTGGCGGGGCATAAAGAAAATCGGTCATGACCTAATTATCGTTGATCTCAAAACGGCCGGAGATTACCACGAAATCATGCGTAAAGTGGAAGACAGAAGCCGCTGGAATAAGCCCCCTTTAATTGGGTAAGCTAAACGCAAGAAAAGTAAAGGGGGAATTCTGTTGTCAACTGTAATTGGTGTTTTCCGCGACGTCACCTCGGCGGAAAATGCAGTACGGGCTTTACGGGATAAAGGCTTCGGAGACAATGAAATATCGATTATAGCCAAGGATGACCAAAAGGGAAGAACAGGTAACCAAGATATGGAGACCGGTGATGATTTTGCCACCGACTCCATGGCAGACGGTACTGCCTGGGGTGGCGCGTTGGGTGGAGTCGCCGGCCTTCTGGCAGGTATGGGCGCGCTAGCCATTCCCGGTATTGGCCCGATTGTGGCTGCTGGGCCGCTGGCAGGAGTCCTCTCAGGTGCAGTCACCGGCGGAGTGGCTGGGGGCCTCATCGATCTGGGTATCCCGGAAGAACGGGGACGTCAGTACGAAGAGGACATAAAACAGGGAGGCGTGTTGGCTGTCGTTGAGACCAGCGAAGATAAAGTAAATGATGCCAGTTCCATTCTCAGGGAGAATGGTGCCAAAAGCGTGGAGACCCACGGGGGACGCGACAAGTCCAATTAGCTGGCAGGAGAACAAACGTTTTGAGAAAGGCATCCGAGCATGGGTGCCTTTTCTTTTTGTCGCACCCAAACTAAGGGTGGGCAGGAAAGACAGACCCGAACCTAGAATGAAAAGCGGAGCAGAGGAGGTGGATTCACATGAGGGTATTAGTCAACGGGGCCACCGGGAAAATGGGTCAGGAAGTGTGTAAAGCGATTCAAAATGCCCCCAACCTCACATTGGTGGGCGGCGTCAATTCTTCCGGAAAAGGCCCGTTAGATGTGGAAATGTTTTCAGATTTGGGTCAGGCTTTAGATGTAACAAGGCCAGATGTGGTCGTAGATTTCACCACCCCCCAAATAGTTGAAAGCAACATGGAGATCTGCTTTGCCAAAAATGTGCCTATGGTGATCGGTACTACCGGTCTGTCCGCAGAGGCACTGGAGAAGTGGAAGACACGGGCTGCCCAGTCCGGGTGGCGGGCTGTGATCGCTCCCAACTTCGCCATAGGGGCCGTACTGATGATGAAGTATGCCCAGGAAGCTGCCGTCTTTTTTGACAAAGTAGAGATTATTGAGTACCATCACGACCGCAAGTTGGATGCTCCCTCTGGCACGGCTCTCCGGACCAAACAGCTTATTCAAGAGGCTAGGGACATGTCCGTTCCCATCCACAGCGTGCGGCTGCCAGGTTTGGTGGCACATCAGGAAGTGATTTTGGGCCTGCCCGGTCAGACGCTCACCATCAGGCACGATTCGAACAATCGCGAAAGCTTTATGCCTGGGGTGTTGCTTGCGATTGAAAGGATTCCTGAAATTAAGGGAGTGGTAGTGGGACTAGAACATATTCTCTTCACCGACATATAGTACTAATGAGTTTCGGTGAGGAGGTCTGGTCATGGCTGGCAATCTAGCGGGAAAGCCTATAGCAATGCTAGGTTGTGATCAGCGAGAGGTTGATTTAGCCATCGCTCTCATTGGCTTGGGCGCAGACCTGCGCTTGGTGGGATTTCCGCAGGTGCCATCCTTGAAAAGGGCACTGCATTTTCAAGTTCCGGCTGAGGCGGTAAGGGGTGCCCGAGCAGTGATTGCCCCCATGAGCAATACGAATATGGAGGGGGCCATCACCGACAGGTTGGATGGAAGCGATGAAGCGATAGATCTGACCGAGTTGATTCCCTTGATGTCGTCAGGTACGCCCCTCTTGATTGGTGTGGCGAAGCCCGTTGTCCGTGGTTTGAGTACAAAATACGGGCTGCGGCTGGTGGAGATTGCGGAAATCGATGAGCTGGCCATTCTTAATTCCATTCCCACAGCAGAGGGTGCCCTGCAGCTGGCGATGGAGAACACGTCGATCACGATCCACAATTCCCGCTGTCTGGTTTTGGGATTAGGTCGCTGCGGTACTACAATTGCCCATATGCTGCTTGCCCTGGGGGCTAAGGTCACGGTTGCGTCCCGCTCCGGTGTGGAGCTGGCGCGGGCTGCAGTTTTTGGCGCAGAGCGGCTCGAGTTGGATAACCTGCACGCGGCTGTTGATTTCGATGTGATATTCAACACCATTCCCGCCATGGTTCTGCCCTGGTCTTATTTGAGATTGTTGAAGTCCAATACTGTTATAATCGATATTGCTGCCAGTCCAGGCGGTACCGACTTTGCTGCCGCTGAAGAGTTGGGCATCAAGGCCATTCATGCCCTATCTCTACCCGGTCGAGTGGCACCGCAGACGGCCGGTGAGATTCTAGTACGAACAATTCCTCGCCTACTCGAAAATCTTTTGGGAGAGGAACACCATGAGACTTAAGGGTAAGAATATAGGATTTGCCTTGACGGGCAGCCACTGCACCTATGAGGAGATCTGGCCCCAGATTGAGAGGTTGAAGGAGTGGGGAGCCCAGATCTATCCCATTGCCTCAGAGACAGTTGCTTCCTTTGACACCCGCTTTGGACGGGCTGTTGACATCCTGGGGCAGTTCGAACGATTAGCAGAGAGGCCTGTTGTCAAGACAATTGTGGAGGCAGAGCCTTTGGGCCCATCCAAAGTGTTGGACTGTTTGATTATCGCTCCCTGTACAGGTAACACCTGTGCAAAGCTGGCTAATGCCATTACGGACAGTGCAGTTTTAATGGCGGCCAAGGCACACCTACGTAACGGTAAGCCCTTGGTTTTGGCCATCTCCACCAATGATGCCCTGGGGTTGAATGCAAAGAATATTGGGGTTTTGCTGAGTACACCCAATGTTTATTTCGTGCCGATGGGCCAGGACAATCCCGGTGAAAAACCCCGTTCTTTGGTGGCAGACATGGAATTGATCCCAGAAACGATAGAAAAAGCGTTGCAATACCAGCAACTTCAGCCTATGATTATCGAAAGGAAATTAAGAAGAGTACGTTAACTAAAGGAGCGATTTAGCATGAAAGCTTTTAATGTGGCAATATTAGGAGCAACCGGCATGGTCGGGCAGGAGTTGCTCGATATTTTGGTGGAGAGGGAATTCCCCATCAAGAATCTAACACTCCTTTCGTCCCCCCGTTCCGCTGGGACTAGGGTTCTGGTTGGTGGTAAGGAATACGCTGTACAGGAAGTGTCGGCAGAGGGGTTTCGTGATGTGGATATCGCCTTTTTCGCCGCAGGTGGATCCGTGAGCAAAGAATGGGCGCAGGTTGCCGTCGATGTCGGTGCTTTAGTGATTGACAACACGAGCGCCTTTCGTCTGCGCGATGATGTGCCCCTAATTGTACCGGAGATTAACGGTGATGAGGTTCTTAACCATCAGGGCATCATTTCCAACCCCAACTGTTCTACAATCATTATGGCTCTCGTGTTAAAGCCAATCCTAGATCGGGCTGGCATCAAACGGGTGGTAGTTTCAACTTACCAGGCTGTATCGGGGGCAGGCGGTCGGGCCATGGACGAACTGCGCCGTCAGACCGAGGATTATGTGATGGGCCGCGAGCTAGAGGCTCACATTTTACCCTTTGCAGGCGGTGACAAACACTATCCCATTGCTTTTAACCTACTGCCTCAGATCGATGATTTCTCTGAGGAAGGTTATACACTGGAAGAATGGAAGATGGTGCGGGAGACCCAGAAGCTGTTTGGCGATCCTGACTTTAGAGTTACTCCCACCACTATCCGCGTCCCGGTCATGCGTTCCCACAGCGAAAGCATTAACGTGGAAACGGTGGAACCCCTCTCGCCAGAGGAATGCCGAGAGCTCTTAGCTAACGCTCCCGGTGTTGAGGTTATCGATGATATCAGTAAGCAGGAATATCCCATGCCGCTTTTTACATCCAATCAGGATGCTGTTTATGTGGGCAGGATCCGTAGGGATCTTACGGTGGAAAACGGGTTAAACCTCTGGGTTGTGGGCGACCAGATAAGGAAAGGCGCAGCTCTCAACGCGGTGCAGATCGCGGAGTACTACGTCCGGAAAATGGGGTGATGCTGTGCGCACAATCATCCAGAAGTTTGGGGGCACATCCCTCGCTTCCCAGGCTGACCGGGAAATGGCATATGAAAGGGTATGGGCGACCGCCCAGGCGGGATACAGCCCGGTTGTAGTCGTATCCGCCATGGGTCGAAGGGGTGAGCCCTACGCCACTGACACTCTGCTCGACCTTCTCCATGGGACCAATCCAGAGGCGGCCGGCGCCAACACCGACCTTCTTCTCTCTTGTGGTGAAGTAATCGCGGCAGCTGTCTTTGCTGAAGGGTTAAACCGTTTAGGCCTGTCTGCAGTTGCCATGACTGGCTGGCAGTGTGGGATTTACACCGACGATACCCACGGAAGTGCTCGCGTGGTAGGGGTGGAGAGTGAGCGTCTCCTGTCTGTTCTGCGGGAAGGGAAGGTTCCGGTTGTAGCCGGTTTCCAAGGAGTGACCGAGGCCGGGGCAGTAACAACCCTTGGTAGGGGAGGCAGTGATACCACCGCCGCGGTACTCGGTGTGGCCTTGAAAGCAGAGCGTCTGGAGATCTACACCGATGTGGACGGGGTGAAAACGGCAGATCCTAAGCTTGTGCCGGAGGCTGCCACCCTCAAATCGCTTTCCTACAGGGAAGTTGTGGAGCTTGCCCATATGGGGGCTAAAGTCCTCCATCCCCGGGCTGCCGAGATCAGTATGGAAGAGGGGATTCCAATCCAAATTCTCTCCCTTGCGGACTCGGGCAGTGGGACTGTCATTGGCCACGGCGTGAAGCAGCGGGGCGGTGAACGAATCGGTGACCGGGTGGTGACAGGCATCGCCCATCTAAGCCGGCGAGCTCAGGTGAAGATATCCGGGCAGGATGACTTCCATAAATCAAGTGTAACAAAGAGAATATTCCAAATGCTTGCTGACGCTGGCGTGAGTATTGATCTGATTTTCCTATCGTCCGAACTTATCGCCTTCATTATCGATGAGGAACAGGTAGCGGTAGCGCGTGAAGTTTTGACGCCTTTGGACTTAGATGTTAAGATCGAGGTAGGATTTGCCAAAGTATCGGTGGTTGGAGCAGGAATGCACGGTGTCCCCGGCGTCATGGCTAGGGTCGTAAACTGCTTAGAATCGGAATATATCCCTATCTTTCAGACAACTGACTCGCACGCCAACATTTCCTGTTTGATATTGGAGGAACATCTGTCCCGTGCAGTGCGTGCGTTGCACAATGAATTTCAACTTGATCGGATTTAGGAGGTAAAATCGATGAAGTCAGGTCAGCTCTTTACCGCAATGGTCACCCCCATGCATAAGGACGGCTCCGTAAACTATATGGCCGCTGTGGCCTTGGCCCAGCGTCTAGCAGAGAATGGCTCGGACGGGGTGGTTTTGAGCGGCACTACGGGCGAGAGCCCAACATTGAGTTTTGACGAGAAGGCGAAGCTGTTCGCAGAGGTTACAGATGCTCTGGGTGGGCAGATTGAGATTATTGCGGGAACGGGCTCTAACTGCACCCAGGACAGTATTACCTTGACCAAGGCAGCAGAAAGCGCCGGTGTGGACGGTATTATGCTTGTCGCACCCTATTACAACAAGCCTTCTCAAGAGGGACTCTATCAGCACTTCAGAGCAGTGGCGGAAAGTACTTCCTTGCCCGTCATGCTTTATAACGTTCCCGGTAGGACCAACTCCAATATCCTGCCCGAGACGGTGGCCCGCTTAGCAGAAATCGAAAACATAGTAGCCATTAAAGAGGCAAGTGGGAGCTTGGATCAGGTTAGTCTTTTGAAGACAATGGTACCGGAGGATTTCTTGATCTACTCCGGTGATGACTCCCTGACCCTTCCCATCTTGGCTGTGGGGGGTGCAGGGGTTGTAAGCGTTGTGTCCCACCTAGTGGGACGGGAGATTAAGGCAATGATCGACGCCTTCCTTCAGGGCAGGACAGAGGATGCTTTGGAGATCCATCTCAAACTCATGCCCCTCTTTAAAGCGATGTTTTTGACAACAAATCCTGTGCCCGTCAAACGGGCTCTTGAGTATGTTGGGTTCGAAACGGGCCCGCTCCGTTTGCCCTTGGTTGATCTTACTGAAGCGGAAGCACAGAGGATCAAGGATGTCCTGTTCAAATTGGGATTGGGTTCGTAAGGAAGAAACTCCCCGCTTGGCAGCAATCGCCGGGCGGGGTTTTCCTTTTATTTGATTAATCTCTGCCACTTGTGTATAATATATAAATACGTGACTTGTTCGGTTAGTGAAGTTCAACCACCGTGTGCGACCGGAGGGTGGTTTTCTTTTACTGTCAAATTTAGTCATAGTTGTACTGGAGGTGCATAAAACTGCATGTTGAAAGAAAAAAATAGAATACGAATCCTTCCCCTAGGCGGTTTGGGCGAGATCGGCAAGAATATGACGCTGGTCGAGATAGGCGACGACATTGTGGTAATAGACGTTGGCGTTATGTTCCCGGAAGACGATATGCCAGGGGTAGACTTGGTGATCCCGGATATCACCTACTTACTTGAGAATGCTGAAAGGGTTAAAGGCATTTTCCTCACGCACGGACATGAGGACCACATCGGCGGTGTCCCCTATGTGTTGCGCAAATTGAATGTGCCCGTTTACGGCACCAAGTTGACCTTGGGGCTTCTGCGGGTTAAGTTGAACGAGCACGGATTAGAACGGGTCGCAGATCTGCGGGAGATCACAGCTGGTCAGCGCATTCAAGTGGGGAACTTCGACATAGAATTCATCCATGTAAATCACAGTATTGCAGGAGTCGTAGCCTTGGCGTTCCACACGCCCCTTGGCGTAATTGTATACAGCAGCGACTTCAAGTTCGATCAGACGCCCTATGATGGCAGACCCGCTGATTTCCACAAATTTGCCGAGTTGGGTCAAAAAGGTGTTTTGTGTCTTTTGTCTGACTCAACCAATGCGGAAAGGCCTGGTTACACCGCCTCTGAAAAGTCTGTGGGAGAAACGTTCCGGCAGCTTTTCAGCAACGCAGAGGGGCGGATCCTAGTTGCAACCTTTGCGTCTAACGTTCACCGTCTCCAACAGATCTTCGATGCGGCCGAGCGGGAAAATCGCAAGGTGAGCGTGACTGGGCGAAGTATGATCCGCGTAGTGGAAGTGGCCAGTGAATTGGGTTACTTAGATATTCCCGCTGGACTTTTGGTCGAGCTAGATGAACTAGAGCGTCTCCCACGGGAACAGGCTGTGATCATAACCACCGGAAGTCAGGGAGAGCCTATGGCTGCCCTAAGCAGGATGGCCATGGCTGAGCACCACCGTATTACCATTGAACCGGGCGATACGGTAATCATTTCCGCAACACCCATTCCGGGCAACGAAAAATCGGTGGGACGGATCATCAACCAGCTGTTTAAAGAAGGTGCAAAGGTGCACTACGAGCCACACTTGGGGATACACACTTCGGGCCATGCCCAGCAGGAAGAACTGAAGCTGCTCCTGAACCTGTGTAAACCAAAGTATTTCATTCCCATCCACGGCGAGCACCGAATGCTGCTCAAGCACGCTGAGCTGGCAGAGGCTACTGGGGTTCCCAAGGATAACATCATCATAGGTGAGATTGGGCTTCCGGTGGAGTTTTCTGCCGAAGGAGTTCGCATCAGGGATCGGGTGCAGGCGGGACAGGTCTTTGTTGATGGTCTGGGCGTGGGCGATGTGGGCAACATCGTTCTGCGGGACAGGCGTCAGCTGTCCAC
>DGFC01000004.1 GCA_002391465.1 Firmicutes bacterium UBA3910
CCTGGATCGAACTCGGTACTTACAAAGATGGCTTGTATGCCCTTACTTTTGCTGCCGATATCAAGAGCTTAGTCTGGTATCGCCCTGACGTGTTTGCCGAAAAGGGTTATGAGGTTCCCACCACTTGGGATGAGATGGAAGCTCTGATGGATCAAATGGCAGCCAACGGCGATACTCCCTGGGCTATCGGCCTTGAATCCGGCGCAGCCAGCGGTTGGCCCGCAACCGACTGGATTGAAGATATCATGTTGCGCACAGCCGGTCCTGAAGTCTATGACCAATGGGTGAACCATGAGATCCCCTGGACCGATGAGAGAGTGAAGGAAGCCTTTGAAATCTTCGGCAAGATTGCTAGAAACAGCGACTATGTCTATGGCGGACCGGTAACTGTGTTATCCACAAACTTCGGTGACTCAGTTGCAGAGCTGTTTACTGATCCTCCACGTGCGATGATGCATCGCCAAGCAAGTTTCGTGACCAGTTTTATCCAAGATGCCAAACCTGACGTGGTCATCGGTGAAGATGTTGCTTTCTTTGGATTCCCCATGATCAAGCCCGAACATGGTAATCCCATGCTAGGCGCAGGTGATATGATCGGACAGTTCAATGATACTCCTGAAGCTGCTGAGTTCATGAACTTCCTAGCCAGTGCCGAAGCTCAGGAAATCTGGGCCAATAGGCTTGGCAAACTCGGCACCAATAACAAGATTGATCCGGCTGCTTATCCCGATGATTTGACACGTGATATGGCAAGGCTCCTCAATGAAGCAGATGTCTTTAGGTTTGACGGATCTGACTCTATGGCGGCAGCAGTTGGTTCCGGCGCATTCTGGGAAGGCGTTCTCATGTACGTGGGCGGCGATTATCTCGATGATGTGCTGGAGTTTATCGAAAGTGTCGCGGTAGACAGCTACTAAGATTCCAGAATTATAGGTAACTCATGGCGCGCCCTAACTTAGGGCGTGCCTTTTTCCGAGAAAGGGGAATGGTGATGAGGCGGAAAACGGGTGGTTTGACTCCCCTGCTATATGTGGGCCCGGCAGTTTTTTTCCTCACGATTTTTCAGGTGTATCCCGCACTGCAAACCATCTACCTAAGCTTCATGGACAGGCGTTCAGAGGCTTTTGTCGGTTTAGCCAACTACAAGTTTGTGTTTACCTCAGCGCCCATGCTGACGGCGTTCAGGAATAACTTGATCTGGCTGGTTTTCTTTACCGCAGGCACCGTAGGCCTAGGTCTGCTGTTTGCTATTTTAGTTGACAAGGTTAAGTATGAGAGCTTTGCCAAATCAATCATCTTTATGCCGATGGCCATCTCCTTTGTAGGTGCAGGTGTGGTTTGGAAGTTCATGTACACCTACAAGCCGCCGGGATCGGAACAGATCGGCCTTTTAAACCAGATTCTGATGATTTTCGGCTTTGAGCCCAAGGGCTGGCTCCTGGAGAGTCCGCTGAACAATTTTGCCCTGATTGCAGTTGGGCTGTGGATTTGGACGGGATACTGCATGGTTATCCTTTCCGCAGCTTATAAAGGGATTCCCAAGGAACTAACAGAAGCTGCCCAGGTGGACGGGGCCAACAGCCTTCAGGTCTTTAGGCATATTACCATTCCGGAACTTAAGCCCGCCTTAACGATGGTGGTCTCCACAATGCTGGTCAATGTGCTCAAGATTTTCGACATCATTTACGTAATGACGAATGGCAACTATGGCACAGAAGTAATTGCCAACCGCATGTTCAAGGAAATGTTCCAGTTT
Source organism: Firmicutes bacterium UBA3910 (assembly GCA_002391465.1). Classification (GTDB taxonomy): domain Bacteria; phylum Bacillota; class Limnochordia; order Darwinibacteriales; family Darwinibacteriaceae; genus UBA3910. Next base: position 1,757 of record DGFC01000004.1, read on the forward strand.
TCCAACACCGGCAGGGCAAGTGCTATTGCAGTGATCCTGTTTCTAATGATTGTGCCGATCATGTATGCGAACATTCGTCAGAAGTTGAGGGAGGGTTAACTGTGAACTGGCAAAAACTGAAAAGAAAACTCCCCCGCCTTGTAGTAAATATTGTCGTGATCGCCGCGATAGTTATCTGGTTTGTTCCTACCCTGGGCCTTTTAATAACTTCCTTCAGGCCTGCCAGCGACGTAGCCTATACCGGCTGGTGGACGGCCCTTTCCAGCCCGTTGAAGTTTACGCAGTATACGGTTGAAAACTACAAAAACGTACTTTCTTCCGGAGGGATGCTCATCGCCTTCCGCAACAGCTTTATCATCGCCATTGGCGGAACGGTGATTCCTGTATTCTTCGCAGCGTTAGCGGCCTTTGGCTTGTCGAAGCTGAACTTCCAGGGCCGCGGGTTTTTCTATGCACTGATTGTTATGATGCTTGTAGTGCCGACCCAGATGACCTTTGTTCCTGTCCTGCGCCTTTATAACAAGCTCAGCCTCTCAGGAACCTTCGGCGGGCTGTGGCTGGTGCACACAGGGTACGGCTTGCCCTTTTCCATTTTCATGCTCCATACATTTTTCCAATCTCTGCCCGATGAGCTCTTTGAGGCCGCCCACATTGACGGGGCTTCGATTTGGACTACCTTCATCCGGCTGGCCATACCGCTATCAGTTCCGGCTTTGGCCTCCCTGGTGATCTTCCAGTTTTTGGCGGTGTGGAATGATCTGTTAGTAGCCCTGATCTACCTTGGCGGCCACCAATCTGTTGCACCGCTGACCATGCGCCTTTCCAGCCTGGTGGGCTCCCATGGGCAGGACTGGCACTTACTGACAGCCGCGGCTTTCATTTCCATGACAGTGCCCCTAATCGTGTTCCTGGCTTTGCAGAAATACTTTGTCAGGGGCCTGATGGGCGGTGCGGTAAAAGGATAGCCTGGAGAAGGCCAGGAGCGCGAAGCAGCCAGCAGTTGCTTCGCGCTTTTTTGCTGCCAGTAACTTCTGCAGGAATCGGAGGAGAATTAGCGAAAGCAGTAAGATATGCTATTTTGAGGGGGTCTCAGTGATGAAACGCTTGCTTTGTCTGTCCCTCGTTGTGTTTTTGGTTATCGTTTCCGGCTTGCCGGCATTTGCCCGCAGCCATCGTTTTTTGGACCTGGAGATCGATGCCAGGGTGGGCGCCGACGGCTTGGTGCGGGTGACAGAGACCCATACCGTGAAGTTCGACGGTACTTTCTCCGGCATGTACCAGTGGATCGATACCAGTGGAGGCATTGAACTCAGCAATATCGTTGTCTCTGAGGGAGGAGCTGACTACGAACGCTTGGACAGTGACTCCCCCGGACCGGCAGGCACCTACTTTGTGCGGGAATCGGCAGACGAAGTCTATGTGGACTGGAGTTTTTCAGCCACGGATGAAATCCGCCGTTTTGAGGTCAGCTATGTAGTGCACAACGCAATTCTGAAGCATAATGATGTGGCGGAGTTCTACTATCAGTTTGTCGGCGAACGCTGGGATCAGGCGCGGGATCATGTTCGGATTGTCCTGTCCCTGCCCTTTGGTGCTGAGGCCGATGAGGTTGCAGCCTGGGGCCACGGACCCCTTCATGGAGTGGTGACCATAGAATCACCGAACAGAATTGTGTGGGAAGTGGATAACCTGCCGGCAAAAACCTTCGTGGAAGGCCGGGCAGTCTTTCCCAACTCGCTGGTTCCCCTCGGAAGGAGAACCACGGGGGAGGATCGCCTCGAGGCGATTTTCGCCGAGGAGCAGGGCAAGGAAGAGGCTAAGGCCGAGAGCCGCAGGCTCGCCCAGGAGCGCCTGGAGAGTCTGCAGAGGCGCAAGGCGCTGGATCCGTACCTGGCAGCAGCCTTTTTTGTAGTAGCCGTGCTCTTAACGGTCGCAGTCCGGCGTCAGTACAGACTAAAAAACCAGGCTTTTCAAGAACGTTATTATAAGGAGCTGCCGGCCCATTATCCTCCGGCGGAAATGGCGATTCTGTACCGAGGCCACATCTCGGGCGCAGACTTTACTGCCACCCTGTTGGATCTAGCCAGGCGGGGATATCTCAAGATTGAGGAGATTACAGGTCTCCGGGGAGCGGGGAAGGATGACGAAAGTTACAGATTCACCCTTAACAGCGACCTTCCTCCTGATGCAGGCAGCTTAACGCCCTATGAACAGAAGGCGCTGGATCTATTGTTTGCCCAAGGGCAGGAAGTGACCCTGGAGGAGTTTCAGGCATATGCCAAGGAGCACGCCAAGGAAGTCGCAGAGTCCTGGACTCAGTGGGGCAAGGAAGTTCAAGAAGCCTCCAAGGTCCGCAATTTCTACGACGCGGAGGCGAAAAAGGCGCTGTGGTGGCTGATTCCAACCATCGGCCTTTTTCTCCTGAGCATTTTCTGCCTGGCCCTGGATCTTTTGGCGGCTGGAGTTGTCGCCATGATCATGTCCTTTATCGTTTTCATAGTTGTGGTCAGCGCCGCGACTCGCCGCACCGAACAAGGGGAAGAGGAGTACAGGAAGTGGAGGGCATTTCGCCGTTACTTGCGGGAGTTCTCCAGGGTAGACACCGCCAGAGTGGGTTCCTTAGGCATCTGGGAAGAGTACCTGCCTTATGCCGTCAGCCTGGGGGTTGCAGACCAGATGCTGAAGGAGCTGGAAGTTCGCTTCCCCAACCTGCAGGATGAGAACTACCGGTTTGGCTCGAATTGGTTTATTTATTATCACATGGGCGGTTTCAGCCGCATCAGCCGCATGACGAACAAGGTCGGCGAATCTGTAACCAGGGTCGCCATGCCCCAGGGAAGCGGAGGAACAGGGGGCGGCTTTTCCGGCGGCGGGGGCGGAGGCTTCGGCGGCGGAGGCGGCGGCGTGCGCTAATTGTTCTTGGCTGTAGGCCAGGATTTGAAGGAGAGTAAGTCATGAGAAAAGTGAAAAAACCCATGCTGGTGTTGCTGCTGCTTGTCCTGGCACTGGGTGCAGCCGGCGGGCGCGCCTTGGCCGGCCTGGACAGGGAAAAGATTGTTGTTTTGGATTTCTTGGCCCTCGATGATCAGGGCAGATATATTGACACTCTAAGTATTGAAGGAACTGATTTGACCAACCTGTCCCGGGTGATGTCCCAGGGCATCGCGGCCAGGCTGGTGCAATACGGGGAGTTCGAGGTGGAGAACAGCATCTCTTTAAGCAGGGAACTTGACAGTTTCGGCTTTGCCTACGATGCCTCTGCCTGGGACCGCGCCGGAGCTGTTTTAGATTCGGGACTTGCAGATCAGGTGATCACAGGCAGCATTACAATGTTGCAGAATACTGCGGTTATCGGGGTGCAGCGCTTTGAGCTGCAGCAGGGCCAGGTGCAGCTGGTGGGTTCTGCCATGAGCTCCGCACCGCGGCTTGCCGATGCCCCTAACCTTGTGGACGGGCTGGTTACGGATTTGTTCCCCGCGGATGTACAGGTAATCGAGCGAAGCGTTGAGCAGGTCTTTGCAGTTCCAGGACAGGTGCGGCTCAACCTCGGCCAGTCCAAGCAGATTACGGTCTATGCCCTGGATGCTATGGGCAGGCCCATCGCCAATCCTCAATTTCTGTTTTTCTCAAGTGACGAAGCCAAGGTCTCCGTGGATGAAAACGGCGTGGTCACCGGACTGCAGCCGGGCACATCCACCATTACAGTGCGGGCCATCAGCCGCACAACCCGGTCCGGATCGCCGGCGACGATGACGGTTACCGTCCTGCCGCCGACCTTTGGCCTGCGGGCGGGCACCCTCCTCACCAAGCGAGGTGACCAGGAGCGATTCCCGGTGCGCATTGGCTTGCGGCTCACCCCTACCATTGACCAGAAAGGCAGCCAGTCAACCTCGCCAACGCTGGTGCCTCCCGAAGAGACTCTGCCCACAGAGGGCTCCAATCCCCTCGGGCTGATCTCTTCCTTTTTCGGCTCCATGTTGACCAATGGCCTGATGACGATTGATCTGGACTTTGATCCCTCCCGGGAGCTTTTTGTCTCCTTCAGCGGCGTGCAGCGTTCCAGCGCAGGCTACTTGGGAACCGGCGTGGGCTATGTGACGCCATTAGACAATTTCGAGGCGCAAAAGGGCTTTGTCCTGCGCTTTACCGCAGGCACCCAGTACCGGGCCACAAATCGGATGTCCATACCGGTGGAAGCAGTTGTGGATGCTATCTTTCCCACAGCGAGCGTCTTTAGCCCCTCCTTTAGAATCGGCATCAATCTCGGTCTCGACTTGTTCCCCTAAAGCTTGAAATATTGCCTGCTTTTTCCACATTACTCGAAGGAATTGTTATCCTGATGTCGAATCTTAATGATAATTGTTGCCAAATATAGGAGGTAGAGCATGAAGTCTTTCAAGCTGTCGATCGGCAGAAAGTTGGGATTGAGCTTTCTTGTTCTAGTCTTAGTGATTGCAGTCACTAGCGGCGCGACTATGGTCGGAATTCTGGTCATTCAGCGGCAGTGGGAAGAAGCCCGGGAGATAGAGGAGCTCCGCACGACCCTCGGGCAGCGGGAGATCGAACACCGGGCCTGGGTGATGGAGCTCCAGGAGTACCTAATCTCCGGCGCCACACATTCTGTCAGCATCGAAATGGATCCCACCAAGTGCAATTTGGGGCGCTGGCTTGGCAGCGGAGATTTTGCCGAGTTCATAGGGCGCTATCCTTCTTTATCCGGGAAATTCGATGCGCTCCTGGCAGCCCATGAACAGCTGCACAAGTCGGCCCATGCCATCGAAGAGCATTTGATGCAGGGCGATCTACCAGGCGCCGAAGGAGCTTACTACGACCTGACCATACCGAGTCTTTCCCAGACAGTTTCGGTCCTCGAGCATACCCGGGCTGAGCTTCATGCAGAGGTGGGCCGCATCAGTGCAGAGACCAAGCAGCTCATCTCCAACATCCTGTTCTACTCCCTTGTTATCCTGGGCGTAGCTATCGTATTAAGCGTGGTCATAGCTGCTGCAGTGACCAGGAGCATTACCAAACCATTAGGTATCTTGAAGAATGCAGCGCAAAAAATCGGAGCCGGGGACTTGGGGGTCCGCTGGTCGATCAAATCCAGGGATGAGGTGGGGGAACTTTCCGCTTCGCTGGAACAGATGGTTGGCGGTCTGCGTAAGCTCGTGCAGGGAATCCGGAAAATGGGTGAAGACGTCAATTCCCTCTCGCAGCATCTCTCCCAGATGGCCAATGAAGCAGGGGCGGCCATTGCTGAAGTGGCGAGTACTTCCAATGAGTTCGCCAGCACTTCTGTGAGCATGGCCGAGAACGTAAAGTCCATGCGGCAGAACTCAACCCATGCCGTAGACGAGCTTGAGCGCGGGCTTGATATGCTCCGGGAGGCAGTCAAAGATGTGGCCAGCGCCAGGACGGATGTGCAGAACCTGACGGAGGCAGTCAATGTCCTGGCAGAGCAGTCCAAAAAGATCGGCGCTATTGTGGATTTGATCACCGAAATCAGTGACCAGACCAACTTGCTGGCGCTGAACGCTGCCATTGAAGCGGCCCGGGCTGGAGAGAACGGACGGGGCTTTGCCGTGGTGGCGGAAGAAGTGCGCAGACTGGCCGAGCAGTCCGGCCAGGCCTCAGGGGAAATTGCCCAGCTGATCCAGCAGATTCTCCAAGGCACCCAGGAAACTATCGGACGGATGGAAAAGGCGGATGCCAGTGTGGAACGGGTAGATCGTCAGATCGATCTTACCGGCAGCACCTTTGTGGATATCACCAAGGTGTTCCAGGAGGTGGCGCTGCAGGTTGATGAAATCGCCCATGCAGCTTCCGACGTAGGTACCGGCAGTGAGGAGATTGCATCTGCAACCGAGGAGCAGTCGGCCATTGTGGACAGCCTGGCAGACGATTCTGAGCGGCTGGCCAGTCTGGCCCACGAGCTTCAGGCACAGATCGCCAGTTTTAGGGGCGTATGACCCAATATCCGAATGATTGTTGTGTTCACGACAAAAACATTCGGACTTTCGTTGACAATAACCGTGGACATTGTTAGAATGTAAGTGAGAATTGAAGAATGCAGCCCCTATATAATCGCGGGAATATGGCCCGCAAGTTTCTACCCGGAGACCGTAAATCTCTGGACTATGGGGGAAAG
>DGFC01000163.1 GCA_002391465.1 Firmicutes bacterium UBA3910
GGTTTGTACACCGCCCTACACCCATGCGGAGATTTCCATCAACTTCTTAAATGCGGGCAAGCACGTGATCTGCGAAAAGCCCATGGCTGCTTCCCTAGAAGAATGCGATGCCATGAACGAGGCGGCAGAAAAGAGCGGTAAGATCTTATCAATTATTTCCCAAAACCGCTTTTCTAACCCAATGATGAAACTGAAGCAGGTTTTGGAAACCGGGATTATTGGCAAGATAGCCCACGCCCAGGTTGACTCCTTCTGGTGGCGCGGGTACAGCTACTACGACCTGTGGTGGCGCGGTACCTGGGAGAAGGAAGGGGGCGGCCCAACCTTAAACCATGCGGTTCACCATATCGACATTTTCCGCTGGATGAACGGTATGCCCAGTGAAATTACCGCTGTGATGACCAACGTTATGCATAATAACGCAGAGGTAGAGGATCTCTCCATTGCTATCGGCCGCTACCCTGACGGGGGCCTGGCCCAGATTACAAGCTCCGTGGTGCACCACGGCGAAGAGCAGCAGCTCATCTTCCAAGGGGAGAGGGCCAGGGTATCGGTACCCTGGAAGGTGTATGCTTCTACCGCTAAGGAAAATGGTTTCCCGGAGAGAAACGAAGAGCTGGAAAAGGAGATTCAGAAACTCTATGGCAGCCTAAGCGATCTGGAGCACCAATTCCACACAGGGCAGATTAACGATATGCTCTTGGCCGTGGAAGGGAAAAAGGATGTGCTGATTGACGGCAAACAGGGGCGGGAAACCCTGGAGCTGATAACGGCCATTTTCCAATCGGCCAGCACCGGACAGACGGTAAAACTGCCCTTGGGTAAAGACAGCCCCTTCTACACCCGGGAAGGCGTTTTGAAGAATGCGCTCCATTTCTACGAGAAGAAGGGATTTGTGGAGAACTTCTCCGATGACAAGATTACAACAGGCGGCAAGTACGAATAGGGGTGTGGAAATGACTAACAGAGGCGATGGGATGAACTACGCGCCGAAAGGCGAGAAACGGATAGTTGTGGAGCCGGGCGAGTTTGCCATTGCGGCTATAGGACTTGACCACGGCCATATCTACGGCCAGTGCAACGGCCTGATTGAAGCCGGTGCCGAACTGAAGGCTGTTTATGATCCCGATCCGAAAAAAGTGGAAGCGTTTAAAAAGAACTTCCCTCAAGTGAAGGTTGCTTCTTCGGAAGAGGAAATTCTAGAGGACGAATCGATCAAGCTGGTGACCTCAGCCTGTATTCCCAAAGATCGGCCTGCTTTGGGCCTTAGGGTTCTTTCCAGCGGTAAACACTATTTCAGCGACAAACCGGGCTTTACCACCAAGGAGCAGCTGGCTCAAGCCAGGGCAAAAGTGGCAGAGACCGGACTAAAGTGGGGCATCTACTACGGCGAAAGGCTCCATGTGGAAAGTGCCGTTTACGCCGGCCAGCTCATTGAAGCGGGGGAGATCGGTCGGGTGATCCAGGTAATTGGCCTTGGGCCCCACCGCATTAACGCTCCCCACAGGCCAGACTGGTTCTTCGACCCAGAGTGTTTCGGTGGGATCCTGTGTGATATCGGCAGCCACCAGATTGAGCAGTTCCTCCACTACTCCGGGGCAAAGGATGCCAAGGTACTGCACAGCAAGGTTGCCAACTACCATTTCAAACAATATCCGGGCTTTCAGGACTTTGGTGACGCCACCTTGGTGGCCGATAACGGCGCTACCTTCTATTTCAGGGTAGACTGGTTCACCCCTGATGGGCTGGGCACCTGGGGCGACGGCAGGGTCTTGATTCTAGGCACCGATGGCTACATTGAAGTGAGGAAATACATTGATATTGGCAGGGACCAGAGGGGAGACCAACTGTACCTGGTCAACAAGGACGGGGAAAAGCATCTGCAGCTCTCCGGCCAAGTGGGCTTTCCCTTCTTTGGCCAGTTCATCTTGGACTGCCTAAACGGCACCGAAAACGCCATGACCCAAGAGCATGCTTTCAAGGCAGCTGAGCTCTGCTTAGATGCCCAGGAAAAGGCAATCTGGATCGAGAAGTAAGTGTCAGCCCGCCCCGTTGCGTGAAGGAAAGGGGCGGGCTTTCCCGAATACTTAGATTAGGGACATCGCCTCTGGGGCGGTGTTTGCCTGTCTTTTTTAGGAGGAAGAACAGCATGACCGGATTTATGGGAGACAATTTCCTACTTACCAACAAAACGGCCGAAAGGCTGTACCATGACTACGCCAAAAAGATGCCTATCCTCGATTACCACTGCCATTTGGATCCGCGGGAAATTGCGGAGAATAAGAAATACAGGAATATTACCGAACTGTGGCTGGCCGGGGATCATTACAAATGGCGGGCGATGCGGGCTAATGGCATCGAGGAAAAGTACATAACGGGCGATGCCAGCGACAAGGAGAAGTTCATGAAGTGGGCAGAAACACTGCCCAAGTGCATCGGCAATCCCCTCTTTCACTGGAGCCATTTGGAGTTGAAGCGCTACTTCGGTATAGACGATCTCTTGACTCCAGAAACGGCGGAGGAGATTTGGGAAAAATGCAATGAACTCCTGCAGGATGATGCCTTTACCGCTAGGGGGTTTATTGCACGTTCCAACGTAGTAGCCCTCTGCACAACCGATGATCCGGTCGATTCGCTGGAATACCATCGGGCTATTGCGGCAGATGACAGCTTTAAGACCAGAGTCTATCCCACCTTTAGGCCCGACTTGGCCTTGGCCATCGATAGTCCAGGCTTTCTGGATTGGCTCGCCCGACTGGAAGCAGTAAGTGGTGTGAAGGTGGAAAGCTACGCTGATTACACTGAAGCCTTAAGAAGCAGGATCGACTTTTTCCACAGCGTAGGCTGCCGCATTTCCGACCATGGCCTGGATCAAGTATTCTACCGGGAAGGGACACCGGAAGAGGCGGACCGTGTGTTGAGGAAGGCTCTCCGGGGTGAAGCTGTTAGCAAGGATGAAGGGGAGATGTTCAAAACCCAAGTGTTCCTCTTCTGCGGTAGGGAATACGCGGCGAGGGGTTGGGCTATGCAGCTGCATATGAACGCCATTCGGAACAACAGTGCTCGCATGTTCGCCCTTGTGGGGCCTAACACCGGCTTTGATGCCATGGGCGACCAGACCTACGGTGAGGCATTGGTCAAGCTGCTGTCCGATTTGGACGCAACCGATGAGCTGCCCAAGACCATTCTGTATTCCCTCAATCCGATGGATAACGAGCTTTTAGCTACGATAGGCGGTTCTTTCAACGCAGCACCGGTACCGGGCAAGATTCAGCTTGGCTCCGGCTGGTGGTTTAACGATCAAAAGGACGGTATGATCAAGCAGATGGTGACACTGGCCAACATGGGCTTGATCAGCCATTTCGTGGGTATGCTCACGGACAGCCGCAGCTTCTTGTCTTACACGCGGCATGAGTATTTCCGCCGCATCCTCTGCGATCTGTTCGGTACCTGGGTGGAAAAAGGCGAACTTCCCAACGACCTAGAGTTCTTGGGTGCTGTAATCGAAGATATTTGTTATAATAACGCAGAGCGTTACTTCAATTTGGCTTTGTGAGAGTGAGTATTTTTAGGGGGTAGTGTTGGAATATGAAGATGGTTTTTCGTTGGTTTGGCAGTGACGATGACAGCGTAACGCTGGAGCAGATCAGGCAGATCCCGGGCATCACCGGCGTGGTTGGTGCACTCCACGATATGCCGGCAGGAGAGCTCTGGACCCAAGAGCGGATCAACGCCCTGCGGGACGAGGTCAACGCTGCTGGACTGGAACTGGAAGTAATCGAAAGTGTAAACGTGCATGAGGATATTAAGCTCGGCCTGCCCAGCAGGGATCAGTACATCGAGAATTACATTAAGACCATTGAGAATCTGGGCAAGGCAGGCGTGAAGGTGATCTGCTATAACTTCATGCCCGTTTTCGACTGGCTCCGTTCCGATCTATGGATGAAGTTAAGCGACGGCTCGGTAGTTTTGGCTTATGACCAAAGTGTGATTGCCAACACTGATCCCGTTTCCATTGTGGAGACCTATGCAGAAGATTCCAAGGGCTTTGGCCTGCCCGGCTGGGAGCCGGAGCGGCTAGCAGAGTTAAGAACCACCTTGGAGCTGTATAAAGACGTGGACCAGGAGAAACTGTTTGAAAACCTCAAGTATTTCCTGGAAGCGATTATACCCACCTGTGAAGAGTACGATGTGAAAATGGCCATCCACCCAGACGATCCGCCCTGGGAGATTTACGGCCTGCCTCGCATCGTCACCTCAAAGGAAAACCTGGAGAAGCTGGTTAACCTAGTTGACAGCCCTTACAACGGCCTCACCCTGTGCAGTGGGTCGCTGGGAGTTAACTCTAAGAACCAGATTCCAGAGCTAATCAGGCACTTCGGGAAAATGGGCAGAATCCATTTCGGCCATGTGCGCAACGTGAAGATAGTTTCCGACGGAGTGTTCCACGAAACATCGCACCTGTCCAGTGATGGGTCCCTCGATGTGTTTGAAATAATGAAGGCCTACTACGATGTGGGCTTCACAGGTTACTTGCGTCCGGATCACGGCCGGATGATTTGGGGTGAAGAGGCACGTCCCGGTTATGGCCTGTACGATCGGGCTTTGGGCGTTGCTTATATGAACGGACTGTGGGAAGCGATCAACAAAATGGCCTAACGAGAGGACCGGAAGGGGACGTTTTCTTTGCAGAAGTTAAGGGTCGCGGTAATCGGCTGTGGGAGTGTGTCTGTTGTGCATCTGCCGCCTATTGCGACTTCGCAGTGGGCGGAGCTGATTGCGGTCTGTGATGTTAATGAGGGAAGGGCTAGACGGGCAGGTGAAAAGTACCAGGTTCCCTGGTACACTGACTACAACGCAGTTTTTGCCCTGAAGCCCGATGTGGTTCATATCTGTACATCCCATTACACCCATGCCGGAATCGCGATTGCAGCAGCCAAGCAGGGAATTCACGTGCTGACTGAAAAACCAATGGCGACCAATTTGGCCGACGCGGACCGCATGATTGCGGCTGCGGAGGAGAATGATGTTAAACTGGGAGTTGTATTCCAAAACCGCTACAACGCTGCTTCCAAGGCAATGCGGGAAGTGGTGGAACGGGGAGATTTGGGTAGACTCCTTGGGTGCCGGGCCTTTGTAACCTGGTTCCGGCCGCGGGAGTACTACACCAACAGCGACTGGAAGGGTACCTGGCGGGAGGAAGGTGGGGGCGTCTTAATGTCCCAAGCCATTCACACCATCGATTTGATGCAGTGGTTGATGGGTGAGGTTGATTACCTCCAGGGTTCCATCAGCAATCGGTTCCATGACTATATCGATGTGGAAGACACGGCGGAAGCTACCGTGTTTTT
>DGFC01000105.1:0-22515 GCA_002391465.1 Firmicutes bacterium UBA3910
AGATGTGTATAAGAGACAGCCAACAAGTAGGCTATCACCAAATTCAGCCGTTAAAGACTCAATTACCTTGTGTGCTCCAGGCACGGTAAAGGTGATCTCAATGGCGTCAATGCCCCCATCCATACACGCCAAGGCAATCTGGCGGGCCTTCTCACTGTTTTCTGCCCGGACCACGGCAACTATGCCTGTTTTTTCGATCCTGCTTAACACATCGTACTTCCGCATGCTTAGAACCTCCATACTAGAATCGTCCAAAACTCAGTAAGTCACTGTATAATTGGCCATCTGCCCTCCTACTCCTGCTTTTATGATATCCAATTGTGTTGGCAAACACCAGTCCAACTGTTCCTTGCCAATTACTTGGTTGTATTATAAAATATCGTTAACATCCATTATAAAGTGCGGAAGGAGTAATGATAATATGAAATGGTCTCCTGATTTGGCGATTGGTATTGAACATATTGACGAACAGCATCAAGAATGGTTTAAGCGGGCAGACGACCTTTTCGAAGCGGGTCGGGAGAGAAGGGCGAAGGAAGTAATTGGTGAGCTTTTGGAGTTTTTAGATGACTACACCAAAAAGCATTTTGCGGACGAAGAGAGGTACATGCAGGAAATCGGTTACCCCGGCTATGATGCCCAAAAGCAGGCACATGAAAGCTTTGTTGAACGCCTCGCCCAACTGCGCAGGGATTATGACTCGTCGGGCGGCAGCGTGAATGTAATAATCAACGCTAATAAGATTGTTATCGATTGGCTGATCTCCCATATCTCCAAAATGGATCGCCAAATCGGAGCCTATGTGCGGGAGCAGAAGGGACGGTAAGAATAAAAAAGGGAGGGTATCAGCGCTCCTGGGGTTAAGACGCTGATTCCCTCCGTGTATAGCAGACTTGGACAAGGGAGATAATTGCTTCTCGGTGCTGTGTCTATTGCCTGTATCGTGCAGTAGCAAAACTGTGTCCTTTGTATTCTCATTGCTGGTTTTGTGCTCTGTCCGCTGCTGTGATTGATCTATGTTGTTTTGCAAATTCTTGGCTGGTTCTCCTGGTTGGCTGACCGGATCAAATACTAGTTTCTTTCTTGTCCAAGTGCTTCTGGCAAGACGCCTGGAACAATAAAAATGCCCCTTTTTCTCATGAAAAAAAGGCAGATTGCGGCTTTGGAACCGAAGTTCAAAACCGTTCTTAAGAGCAACCCAGCCGCCATAGCCGGCACACCGACCTTAGGCCTGAGGCTTTGCGTCCGTCCCTTTCGGGACGTTTGCCTTTTTTCTTACCCCATATTCTGTTCGCGGTTTATACTACCACACCGTGGACTGTCGGTCAAGGGACAGGAAACACAATTTTACCCATTTACTGTAAAATTAGTGCTGTTCCCCAATTAAGAAGTAAAGAAAAACGTGACAAGATCAGTCCTGGTCTATCGTGAGCATCCGCTTCCCACTTTGGGAATGGGATTTGATCAGACCGTACACCAACTTATCTTCCTCGATTCCCGCCAGGTAAAGAATATCTATCACCTCAACCACCATCTGAACACTGGCTCCGTCCATCAGTATGGCCGAATCTTCGCAGGTGTAATCCAAATCTGCAAATTTGTCCACTGCATCGGAATGACTGGAACCTAAGGCGTTCAGAACCTTTTCCTGCCCGGCACTCAGGGCACTCACACCAACTCTGTCCCCTCTGGCAACATTTCGACCCGTGACGCTTTGCGCCCCTAGAAGCATCACCAATTTGTCGTAATCAACTTACAACCCTATCCTTACCACCAGACTTGGCCCTTAGCAGCATTTCATCCGCTCGCCGCAGCAGCAGCTGTTTGGTATCGCCCTTCTCATAGGCTGCAACCCCAAAACTGCAGCTTATCTTCTTGGGAACATCCAAGGCCAGGGAGCCAATGGCGGCCCTGATCCTTTCAGCCAGCCCCTCTGCCGCGGCCAGGTCTGTGTTGGGCAAAAGCAGCGCGAACTCGTCACCACCCCACCTAGCAAACACATCCGTCTTCCGGATAACAGCACTCACCGCCCTGGCAGCCTCCTGCAGCACCCCATCACCTGCAATGTGCCCAAAATTGTCGTTTATTCCCTTGAAATCGTCAATATCAAATAGGATCAAGGTTAGGGGATTATTGTACCGTTCTGAGAAATTCAGCCATTCATCTAACGCGTCATCGAACTTCTTACGGTTGAAAACACCTGTGAGGGTATCCTGCACAGATAGTTCCGCAAGTTCCTTTCTCGCTTTAAACGCCCTCCGCTTATTTACTTCAGTCCACCAGAAATTTATGCTGCCATACAAGAGGAGGATCGTTTGATAAGCAACAATCCGATACAGCTCATTGGCTTGAAGTCCCGCCAGTTTTCTGCTGGGGCCGAGGAAAAAGGCGAGACTAAAGGCGATGGCAACAAGCTGGGAGAGAACGAGTCTGTTGGGCAGGAGGAAAAGCGCCATGGTTATAACCAGTAGGCCGAGGATGCTGAAATAGTTGAGGGACTGATACTGTCTTAAGGTCAATAGGTAGGTAACTACCATTGAGATTTGAAAGAAAGTGACCAGGTGAACCAAGTGCTTGTGCTTGGTTATACGCCGAGCAGTGAAGGAAACTGCTATAGAAAGAAAAATAAACACCAGCCTGATGGGTGTTATTTTCATAAACAGTCCTGTATTTCGTTCGGTGAAATAACTGTTCGCGAGAAAAAGGGCGAGGAGCGCGCCACAAAAGAGGGCAATATAGGCAGTCCAATGTGCCGATCTACCCAGACTGTCCTCCCAGAACTCATCTTCGAGAGACTTGTCCCCAAACTCGCCAAACAACGACAGTCTATACCTATTCTCGCTCTCCATTTCTCTGACCCCTAGTTCCGTTTTGAACCTACTCAGCACAGCAACCACGGTTGTCTTCTAGGAAAATTGTACCATGTGGGCGGCAGAAAATGAAGGGGCTGGCAATTAAAGCTTGTCAGTTTTTCAGCGAGCTGAACGCCCGGAGGGCGTTGAGCAGAAAACCGCCGCCGAACACGAACAAGAGTCCACCCAGGCATACAACAAGCAACCGATACGCCTTTCCCTGGAAAAAGGACCTGGCCCGATCCACGAGGGCAGCCACAAAGCCATACCAGGTTATATCCGCCAAAATGTGGCCGAAATAAACGAGAACAATTCCAAGGAGGCCAAAGCGACTGTAAGCACTCATAATCAACCCTAAACCAACCACTGCCCACCAGAGAAGAAAGTAAGGGTTGCCAAGACTCAAGGCTGCACCGGCCAAAATTAGGCCTCCGCGACTGCGCTCCTTCCCTTCCTGCTCCAGTACAAGCTCCGCTCGTCCCCCAACGCCGTCTTTGATCATCCCCCAGCCTAGATAGAGAAGGAGCAGTCCGCCGAAAAGTCCAATTGCAATCTGGACTGAATTTGAACTAAGGGAGTTGCCAAAACCGAAAAACAGCGCAACAACCAGCGCCAGTTCCAACAGCACATGGCCTAAAGGCACAAGCATGGCCGTTTTGGCACCATACTTGAGACTACGCTCAATCGTATAGGTCAAAAGGGATCCGGGCATAACCGCACCGGAATAGCCAATCAACAGGGACTGAAAAAACACTCCCAACACTCATCTCACCTCGCCACTAAGCTAAACTCTCCACCGAATACCAGCCCAACAGCCGCAATTCACCGCATTCCTTTTCCAGCTGGTACAAAACCCGGAGGATCTCCTCCTCTTCTGGCCTGGCCAAAAGCTCAAGGAATATTGACCCTGCCAGACACTCCAATCTAGCCGCAGTCAGACCGCAATCTGCCAAGATTGACAAAACCCAGGCCAGAACCCCTTTGCTCTCCGAAACAGAAAGGAGTAAACTGAGCCTGGAAGCCTCCTCGACCAGAGTGAACTCAGTTCCTACCAACAAAAGACGCGATCTTCCGCCTAATCCATAGGCTTTGTTAATGAAAAGCCCAGCCTGATCCAACAGAAGATATGTTTCTACCATGTCTTCAACGGGTATGAGCGCCGTATCTGCATTGCCAGCCAACACACTCTGCACTGCTTCCAAACTACTGTTCACAACTGTTGGGTGCAAACCTGGCAGTAAGTCTTCACCTTTAACAAGCGGACCTGGCACAAAGACGGCTCGTTCAATGCGAGTTTCTTTGCCGGCCAATCTTAACTGCTGAGGTAACTGCCACTGGTCATCGTCTGCCATAAGCAGTTCGTATTGGCGCTTCCGGGATAGGCGGAGCAGCGTCTGCAGGAAAACCCGCTCATGGCCCGCAAGACCGGCAAGAAGTTCTTCTTCCCGCCTGCGATCGAGCACAGGCTTTCCCGTACCCCTTTTATGTTCAGCAACCTCCTCCACAACCTCCATCCGCTGCCTGAATAGGTCAAGTAAGCTTCCGGTCAGTTGGGATAGCTCAGCACGGAGAACTGAAAAGCCACCGTCAGACATAATCCCACCCTCCTAATCCAGCCAAAACGGCCCCTGCACGCCAAAGGCGACAAGTAACAGGTCCAAAAGCCCGATGGCAACCGCCGCCTCAACCACAGGCACCGCCCTTGGTACAATACAGGGATCGTGCCGTCCCGTATCAACCACAGTAGTTGGCTCACCGGTACGGAGGTCCACACTGGCTTGGGGTTGGCTCAAGGTGGCAGTCGGTTTAATTCCAACGTTGACCACAATTGGCATACCGTTGGTTATGCCGCCGTTAATTCCCCCTGCCCGGTTTGTGGCTGTACCCACTCTGCCCACTGCATCGATCAGGAAGGAATCATTATTTTCCGAACCCCGCAGCTTGCTGGAGGCGAATCCTGCCCCGAAGGATACACCCATAACGGCGGGAATGCCGTGGAGAATGGAGGAAAGCGTGGCCTTCACTCCTCCGAAAAGGGGATCGCCCACTCCCGCAGGCATACCCAAGGCAATGCATTCGATGATGCCCCCCACCGAGTCCCCTTCTTCCCGCACCAGTTCTATCAGCTCAACCATTTTCCTGCCCTGCTCATCGGAAAAAACAGGGAATCTCTTTGCTGCAACTGCAGCCAGGTCAGCCCCGGTAATTTGGGTAGAGTCTAAAACCTGGTCTAGGATTTCCCCTATTGCCGCAATGCGTGCTCCCACAAAGATGTTCCGTTCAGACAAGATCTGTTTCGCGACGGCACCGGCAAAACACAAACCTGCCGTTAAACGACCGGAAAAGTGACCACCGCCACGAGGGTCGTTAAAGCCGTGGTAGCGCATCTTACCGGTGTAATCGGCATGGCTGGGCCGGGGTATTCTCTCCCGATCTCTATAATCCTCCGGCCTGGCATCTTTGTTTTCGATCACAGCACAGAGGGGCGTTCCGCAGGTCCGCCCGCGATAAAGACCAGACAGAATGTGCGGCTCGTCAGTCTCCTTCCGAGCAGTAGACCAAGAACTTCGTCCCGGTGCCCGCCTTGCCAGAAAGGAGGCCGCCTCTTCTAGATCGACTTTTTGCCCAGGGGGCAGGCCGTCAAGGACCACGCCCACTGCTGGGCCGTGTGACTCGCCAAAAAGACTGATTTTCAACTGCTTACCCCAGATCGATCCCACGGACAGCACCTCCTAAACGCTTCAGTTCGCTGAAAAAGTGAGGATAGGATTTCCGTACCGCTTCTGCCCCCTCAATCAGCACCCCGTCCTCCGTCTGCAGAGCTACTATGGCCAGAGCCATGGCGATCCGGTGATCGCCGTGTGAGTCGGCAGTCCCACCCATTATGGGCTTACCGCCTGTGATTATCAACTGCTCCGCACCTTCCTCCACGGCAGCACCTAGTTTTCTAAGCTCCACCGCGAGGGCATGGAGCCGATCGCTTTCCTTCAGCCGCAGCCGTCCCGCGCCTGAAAGCACAGTTCGGCCCACGCGGCAGCAGGCGGCCACCGCAAGGGGCGGGACTAAATCGGGAACCTGACTCACATCGATCTCTATCTCCCTATCACTCTCGGGCCTGAGCCGGGCTAACAGCTCGAGAATTACCCTATCCCCCTGAACGCTGTCAGGATTCAGCCCACGAACTTCCACGCCATGGCCTAAATAACGGGCAACAAGCCAAAAGGCCGCCTGGGAGTAGTCGCCTTCTACAGTGAGGGATTCTGCAGGCAGGCAATACCGCTGGTTACCCGGTACAAGCCAACCCTTGAGTTCTCCCCCGTCCGCAATAATCCGGTCAACCACGATACCGAACTGTTCCAGCACACTTTCTGTGATTGCTGCGTACGGTTCAGATTCCAAGGGAGAAGTGAGCCAAATTTCGCTGTTGCCAGTCAGCAGTGGCAGAGCGAAGAGCAAACCGGTAACATATTGTGAACTGACCGAGCCCGGAACATAGTAAGTGGAGCCCACCAGCTGCCCACGCAGCTTAAGGGGCAGGCAGCCTTGGGCGGGAAAGTTCAGGTCAACGCCTTTCCCTGCCATAATCTCCCCGTATTCCCGCAGTGGGCGCCTGCTTAGAGTCGCCTCTCCTGTAAACAAGACCGTTTTTCCCAAAGCAGCCGCAATGGGCACAAGAAACCGCAAGGTGGAAGCGGACTCACCACAGTCAAGCAGGACGGGTTCGCTGTCCTGGTCCAATAGGGCACGGATAGAGCGGATCGTTGCCGCCAAATCCTCCGATGTTCCTTCATCTACTCCCTGCACCAGTTTAACTCCTGAACCGTTCTCAACCGCCAACGATGCAGCTATTAACAGTCGGTGGGCAATGCTTTTGCTGGGAGGTACGGTAACAACCCCCTGTAGAGAGCTGGGACCCACAAAAACGTTATTCACCACTCCACACCTCCCCCAAAAGCTGCTCTAATTTGCCTATGGCAATGGGTTTCAGGAGAGACTGGCCTATCTTCTGCAGTAAAACAAACTGAACTTCACTGCCCCACCGCTTTTTGTCACTGGCGAGGGCGGGAACGAGCTTCTCAAGTGGAATCTCACTTTCAGTGGGCAATCCCCATTTTTCCAAAAGACGCACCAAGCGGGATCTAACCTCCCGTTCTGTTACATCTAGCCTTTCCCCTATCTTCAGTGCAGTCACCATACCTATAGCTACTGCTTCGCCGTGGGTGTATCGACTGAATTTCGTTGCCTGTTCTAAGGCATGACCGATGGTGTGGCCGAAGTTGAGAAGGTTCCGCTCCCCCTTGTCCCTTTCATCCCTAGCCACTACTTCCGCTTTGAGCTGGACGGAGCGGTAGACAAGTTCAGCCAAATCTACCTCTTCCCTTTCCAACGCGGAAAAAAGGGCTTCGTCGAATAGGCAGCCGTATTTGATCACTTCTGCCATACCTTCCGCAAACCGCCTCGGCTCCAGGGTCTGGAGCGTTTTCAGATCGGCCACGACAGCCTTGGGAGGGTAAAATGCGCCTACCATGTTCTTGCCAAAGGGCAGATCAATACCCGTCTTACCGCCCACTGCCGCATCCACTTGGGCCAAGAGGGTGGTTGGTACCTGCAGATGGGCCACGCCCCGCAGGTAGGTGGCAGCTGCAAAACCGGCCAAATCCCCCACAACTCCACCGCCTAGGGCAATAACGCCGTCGATGCGGGAAAGGTGTGCGGCGTGGCAAGCGTTATAGAGGGAGTACAGTGTGTCTAGGGTTTTGCTTTCCTCACCGGGATTAATGATCACGCTTTCCACCTCAAAGCCCAGTTCAACTAGGGAAGTGCGGCAGGGATCAAGGTAAAGGCGTGCAACGTTCTGGTCGGTGACAATAAGCGCGCGCCTACCCGGCCAGGCAGTGCGGGCGATTTCTCCCACGCGGGAGAGAAGTCCACTTCCGATCAGGACAGGGTACTCTCCCACTGCAGAACTTACGTTAACCCTTTTCACACAACCACCCCTTTACAGGCTGCGGCCCACCGCAGCAGCTACCGCCCTTAGTTTGGCAAACAGATCTGCAAATTGGGCCGGCGTCAAAGACTGGGCTCCATCGGATAGGGCTGCAGGAGGATTGTGGTGCACTTCGATCAATAGTCCATCGGCACCGGCAGCCACGGCAGCCAAGGAGAGGGGTTCAACTAACCAAGCACTGCCCCCTGCATGGCTTGGGTCGACAAAAACGGGTAGGTGGGTCAGGCGTTTCAGCACGGGAATTGCACTGATATCCAAGGTGTTGCGGGTTGCCGTTTCAAAGGTACGGATTCCCCGCTCGCAGAGGATAACTTGGCTGTTTCCACCTTTGAGGATATACTCTGCGGACATGAGTAGTTCAGCTAGAGTATTGGCAAAGCCCCGCTTGAGCAAAATGGGCTTGTCCGTCTTGCCCAGCTCCTTTAGAAGCTCGAAATTCTGCATGCTGCGGGCCCCGACCTGAATAACGTCTACGCAGACCAGAAAATCATCCAGGTAAGTGATATCTGTAATCTCCGATATTACAGGCAGGCCGTTTTCCGCTGCCACTTCTTTTAAGTACCGCAGCCCATCCCTCTCCAATCCCTGGAAGGAGTAGGGAGAAGTGCGCGGTTTGAAGGCGCCTCCGCGCAGCAGCCTAGCGCCTGCCGCCTTTACTCCTTGGGCAGTGGTGTTCAGCTGCTCCTTTGATTCAACTGAGCAGGGCCCGGCGCCAATCACTAGCTGGCTACCGCCAATCACTACATCGACCAATTCTACCAGCGTATCCTGGGGATGAGAGCGGCGGTCGGCCAGTTTGTAGCGTTCCCGGACCTGAATGACTCGCTCCACACCGGGCAGAAGACCAAGTCTTTCCGGCTCAAGCTGGCTCGTATCGCCTAAAAGAACGATGATAGTCGAACCTTCCCCCGCGATAGCCTGAGGGTTTACACCCAATTTTGCTAGGTCTTGGCAGAGTTGATCCACGTGTGCTTTTGTTATATTCTCTTTGAGGATGATCAGCATCTCCATCCCCCTTTCCTGTAGATACTTCTCTATTCATAGGTCCAGCCCTGTCCCCCGTGGGAGAAGGATTTCACAGGGCATAATGAGAAGAGGTTCATATGTATTATACATTACTGGGGCCGGACAAAACCGGTCTCTAAGATTTTTCAGCAGGAGGATGTACTTTTGGCAGTCACAAGCAACACTCAGGATAGGATTCTCTTCACTTTTGTCATCTGCATTTCTTTGCTTTTCATTTCTGCATCTTTCTTCGCCGGGCCTTTAGGTGAACTGCTGCCCGGCCTTTGGCGTATCCAAATCAGTCCCCAAGTACTGACCACAGATGCCACTGCGGTAGGCGGGTTGAACGGAGCCCTGCTCAATGCCGGTCTGTTGGGTCTTGCTGCCGCAGCTCTGCTTAGGTTTTCTGGTGCGGATGCAGGCGGCTCCATGGGGGCTTTTTTTATCACCTTAGGCTTCGCCTTTTTCGGGAAGAACCTGCTCAACATCTGGCCCATTATTCTTGGCAGCTATTTTCACGCTAAGCTGAAAAAAGAGCCCTTTAAGAGCTACGCACCCACAGCCCTATTGGCCTGTGCCTTGGCCCCTTTGATCAGCGAAGTCCTTTTTAACCGATACCTTGTGTATCCCCTCTGGCTGGGCATTTCTGCAGCCACACTGTTGGGCGTAATTATCGGTTTAGTATTTCCGGCCATCACTGCCCAGGCGGTGAAGTTCCACAAAGGGCACAACCTCTTTAACGCAGGCGTCTCGGCGGGATTTTTCGCCTTTCTTCTGTTTTCAGTGTACAGAACGCTGCTGCTGCGACCTTTAGGCTTGGATAGACAGTATTCCCTGAACAGCGTCCTTTCTGAGGGGTTTCCCCTCTTCTTTACCGTCCTTTTGGGTATTGTCTTTCTAGGAGCAATTGCAGCCGGGTACATCCTAAGCGGCCGTTCTTTTGCAGGCTACCGTACGCTCCTTGGCCGCAGCGGTTTTCAGGCTGATTTTCTAGCATCAGACGGCGTGGGCAGCGTCCTGATCAACTTCGGCGTCTTGGGCTTTGTGAGCCTCGCCTATTTTCACCTGGGCGGTGCACCCTTTACCGGGCCCACGGTAGGGGCGCTCCTCAACATCTTGGCCTGGGCAGGCAAGGGTTCCCATCCCCGTAATGTGATTCCCATCATGCTCGGTTACTGGTTCATTTCCCTACCGGCCGCCTGGGATCTGACCAATCAGTCCATGGCGGTTGCCCTCTGCTTTGCCACGGGCCTGGCACCCCTCAGCGGCCGCTGGGGCTGGTGGTGGGGTATTGCCGCAGGGGCGCTCCACGCCTCCATCGCCTTTTACACCCCCACCATTTACGGCGGCTTTAACCTTTACAACGGCGGGTTTGTGGCGGGCATAGTTGCCTTTTTATTGGTACCCGTTTTGGAGGCTTTCTTCAAGGAGAGGACTCCTTCTGTCGAAAGCCCGGTTGAGTAAGTTAGCTAAGCCCTCGGCTGCAGGCCGAGGGCTTTTTCCTTCCTTAGCAATGTGCTCTGCACTAGTTTACCTCACCGAGAATTAAGACACTGGTATGGTAACCGCTTGCCAAAGCCTTACCATCCGGCGAAAAGGCAAGTGTCTCCAGGCTGCGGGGAAAACCGGTAAACACCCGGAGTTCTTCCCCTGTTAAGGTATGCCAGATCCTTACGGTACCATCATAGGAGCCGCTGGCTAAATACCTGCCGTCCTGGGACCAGCTGAGGGCGGTAACCAGATCTGCATGCCCCTCCAGCACAAATACAGTTTCTGCGGTGGCCACATCCCAGATGCGGATATCTCCGTCGTAGGAACCGCTGGCTAGATACTTCCCATCGGGCGACCAGCACAGGCTGCGGATCCAAGCCCTATGGCCCCTGAACTTCCCTTTCACCGCATTGGAGCCTGCTTCGTAAAGAACCACTTCATCGGCCGCTCCACCCACCGCTACCACGCTGCCCAGGGGTGACCAGGCAACTGCCCGGACCCAGCCTCCTTCGTTTTTGATCTGGAGTGTCTGTTTTCCCTGCTGCATATCCCACACACCCACCGTTTCATCCCAACTGCCGCTGAGTAAATAGCGGCTGTCGGGGGACCAGTCCAGGGACAAAACCCAATCTTCGTGGCTTACCGATTTGAGGCCAACCGCGAACTCAAAGCCTTCTTTATGGACAAAGGGCTTAGGGATCCGCTCAGTCAACCGTTTTAACATGCGGCCGGTGACAGGATCATACAGGAAAATCAGCATATCCTGTCCGCCGCTCGCCAAATATTTCCCATCCTGGGACCAGGCCAGCGTCTCTATCACGTCTCGGTGAAAACCGGAGAACTCATGCTTCTCCTCTTTACTGACGAAATCCCAAATGCGCACCACCCGATCTACTCCGCCGGTGGCGAGGGAACTACCGTCAGGGGACCAGGCAACCGCTTTGATGGCGCCAATGTGACCAACAATGGCGAAGATTTGATCACCGGAAACGGCGGACCAGACGTTCACACTGCATTTCGTTCCACCGCTGGCCAGTTTGTCACCTGCAGGTGACCACGCAACGGCAAGGATGTTTTCCCTGTGGTAAATTACCTTCTCTTGTTTACCAGTTGCCGAATTCCAAATCCGGATAGACCCATCGGCACTGGCACTGGCCAGCTGTTTCCCCTTGGGTGACCATTGTACAGCATTGATCTGTTGGACATGGCCCGCCAGTTCCAGATAGGCATCTTCCGAAAAATCTGTGAAGACGCGCAGCTTGCCGCTGCTTTCCCCCACCGCCAGTTGATTACCGCTGCCCCACTTAAGGAGGGCAACCCAATCCTTAGTCTGTTTTGTGTGTAGTTTTTCCCCGGTACGGGCAGCCCAAATACTTACCTGGCGGTCA
The DNA here is from genome assembly GCA_002391465.1 of Firmicutes bacterium UBA3910. Taxonomy (GTDB): domain Bacteria; phylum Bacillota; class Limnochordia; order Darwinibacteriales; family Darwinibacteriaceae; genus UBA3910. Next base: position 11,745 of record DGFC01000105.1, read on the forward strand.
TCGCCACCAGTGGCTAGATAGCTGCCATCCAGGGACCAGGCTGCCGCCTTGACCCAGCCGCCATGTTCCAAAAGCAGGAGTTCTTCACCCGTTTCCCCGTCCCAAACCCGGGCTGTTCTGTCCCAGCTTGTACTTAGGAGTCTGCTGCCATCGGGTGACCAATCCAAGGCAGAAACGTAACCGTCGTGGTTTGACAATACGTGCAGCTGTTCATTACTGGTAAGATCCCAAATAATGATGGTGCCATCGCTGTCGCCGCTGGCCAATTTCTCTCCCTTGGGTGAGAGGGCCATGGCTGTAATACCTGTTTGGTGGCCTGTTAGGGAGGCGACCATCAGACCGTTTTCAACTTCCCAGATCCTGATGGTTCGATCCTCGCTGCCGCTGATCAACCGGCTGCCATCGGGAAGCCAGGCAACGGCACTAACCCAGCGGGTATGGGCGGCACCTAGACTAAAGAGAGAACCCCAGTGGGAAAAATCCACTTCCGGCTCCTGACGAGCGGTGAATACGATTTCCCCTTCTTCACTTACCCGCACTTGAGCAGGTTCAAAACTGAAGCCTGTTTTACGTGGGGTAATGACCACTTCACCGTCCGCCTCAAAGCTCCATCTGCCTTGGTGATCCGTTTCCACCTGCGTTGAGTGCTCTCCGGTAATTAGAATGTTGACGCCTGCCAAACCGATACCGTCCAAAGTGATCTGGCCTGAGACTGAAAATCCTTCCTCAGGCCTACACCCCGCCAGCTGGATCGTAACAGTTACAAGCGTCAGTAAAACAAAAAAAGACTTAGCCCACCGCAAACTGGGCACCTCCGATCAATTCTCCTCTATCATGTATGTTAAATTATACCTGCCAACGCCAAACCCTGCCCATTATCCGTCATATTCCCCAAGCTATTTTCAGAAACCTGGCCAAATCAGCACTGGTAGCCGCCAAATTCGCCTGGGAATACTGTTTTGCTTCAGAAAAGGGCAGTGCTGCCCTGTTGATAGTAAACACGGCATCGATTCCCTCTGAATAACCCTTTTCGGCACCTTCACCCACTTCCCCCACAATGGCGATACACGGTACACCCTGCTTTTTGGCGCGCTGGGCCACACCCCAAGGCGCCTTACCGTAAAAACTCTGCCCATCCAGTCTGCCTTCACCCGTTATCACCAAAGCAGCAGAGGAAATCAGTTCATCAAACTTGATGGTGTCTAACAGGACGTCTATTCCCGGGCTGAGCCTAGCAGAGGTAAAGGCCAAGAAGGCTGCGCCCAGCCCACCTGCAGCACCGGCACCAGGCAGATGGGCCACATCTGCTCCGAGCTCAGCCCGGAGTACGACCGCGTAGTTTCTCAGGTTATCATCTAAAAGGGTCACCATTTCAGGCGTTGCCCCTTTTTGAGGCCCAAACACGTGGGCCGCGCCGTTTGGTCCGAACAGGGGGTTTGTCACATCGCTAGCCACAAGGATTTGACACGTGTCAAGCCTCTTATCCTTACCTCTCACGTCAATGCGGTGGAGATCGGCAAGGCCTTGACCGGTAAGGGGGATAGGGTTGGTCTGATCATCTAAGAATTTGACCCCGAGCGCAGCGAGCATGCCAATTCCCCCGTCCACCGTCGCGCTCCCGCCCAGGCCAATAATGAGCTTGTCGCAGCCCCGATCAAGGGCGTTTGCGATCAGCTGGCCCGTACCATAAGTAGAGGCGCAGAGCGGATCCCCTTCCCCCTCTAGCAAGGGCAGACCGGACGCGGCAGCCATTTCAATCACTGCCGTACTCTTATCCGGCAGCAAACCGTAAGCGGCCTCAATCTCTCTGCCAAACGGATCCTGCACCAAAACATAGATCTTTTCCCCACCCAAAGCGGCAAGAAAGGCATCTACCGTCCCTTCGCCTCCGTCCCCAATGGGAACCTGGACATACTCCAGGGCAGGCAGGACCGCCTGAAAATTCTCGGCAATGATCCGGCACACCTCAAGGGAAGGCATCGTTCCCTTAAATGAGTCAACCGCAATCACAATCCGCTCCATGGCCTATCCCTCCCAAACCGAACGAGCCGCCCATGCTGCTCTCCTATCGTAAAAATATTCTGGCGTATACCCCGAATACCTCCCGTGCCGTGAAACTGGCACAATAAAAAAACCGCACCGAAGTGCGGTTTCAGCGAAGCACAGTCCTATTGTTCCACTCCAACGCTGCTCTGACTTTGGCGCCGCAGTAGATGGGTGTGGACGCGTTTGGCTGCCAAGGCGATCAAATAACCTAGGCCTGTCAATACCACGATCACCGCCCCTGCGGGCAGGTTGAAGTGGTAGGAAGCGATCAGGCCGGCCAGTGTGAAGCCTAAGCTTAGCAGGGATGCCGCAACCATCATGCGGCTCAATTTGGATGTGTAAAGTCCAGCGATGGCAGCGGGCAGCGTGAGCAGGGCGATCACTAGAATCAAACCCACGATTTTCATCAGGATAACTACCGTCAAGGCGATCAGGCAGAGGAGCAGCATGTAAAGGAAGTCAACGGGCAGTCCCCGCAGCCTAGCCTGTTCCTCATCGAAGACGACAGCCATGAACTGCCGGTAAAAGACGGCCACAATGAGGAGTATGGCGGCATCCAAAATCAGCAGGATGCGCAACACCGGATCGGTAACCATGAGGATGTTGCCGAACAAAAAGCTCATGAGATCTACATTGTAGCCGGGTGTGAGGGACATGAAGATAATACCCACTGCCATACCCACCGCCCATAGGGCTCCCATAATGGTGTCTTCGTGCTGTTTCGCTCTGAGGTTGACAAAACCCATTAGGAGGGCGGAGAAAACAGCCGCAGCAATAGCACCATGCAGGGGATCGGCGCCTAAGTAATAGGCAACACCCATACCCCCTAACACGGCGTGGGCAATGCCGCCGCTGATAAACGTGATCCGCTTTACCACCACATAAGTACCGATAATCCCGCTGGCCAGGCTGGCCAGGATACCGGCCGCCACCGCGTTCTGCATAAAGCTGAATTGTTGCAGTGCTTGAAAAAACTCACCCATACTAACCCCACATCTCCAGTTCTACAGCGCGCAGCGGTGCTGAATCATTTCTACCGAACTCCGATAGAGCCCAGCCAACACTTCGCTTGTTATCTCTTCCGTTTTATGAACCGCAAGCCATTGATTGAGGCAGGCCACTTTATTCACGTAAGCGGAGACGAAGCCCAAATCATGGGACACGATGAGAATGGTGATCTCTTCATTCAGGCGGGACAACAGCTCATAGACATCTTGTTCCACGCGGGAATCCACACTGGCCGTTGGTTCGTCCAGAATTAAAAGCTTCGGTTTGGCCACTAAAGCCCGGGCGATCAACACCCTCTGTTTCTGCCCGCCGGAAAGATCGCCATAGCGGTATTCCCCCAAGTTGTCTACACCCAAAAGTCCCATGGCCTCCTGGGCCGCAGCGTAGTCCTCCCTTTTGTAGCGGGGGAAAAATGCCCGGCGCTCCAACCTTCCCATTAGCACCACTTCCAACGCGCTCACCGGGAAATCGGGGTCAAAAACACCGTGTTGAGGGACATAGCCTACCATATGTCTGGCCTTGGCAGGGGGTAGACCGAACACCCGCACTTTACCCCGTTCCGCCTTGAGAGATCCTAGGATCAACCGGAGCAGCGTTGTCTTTCCGCCGCCATTGGGGCCCACCACTGCCATGTAATCCTTGGGCTCCACTGTTAAATTGATGTCGCTCAAAACAGGACGGTGGTCGTAGGCAAAACTTACGCCTTCGATACTTATCACTTTATCCATCGCTCAATACTCCTTTTTGATTGTCTCCCCAATCGACCTGAGGTTTGCGCTGTAATCTTCAGCTAAGGGATCGAGTTTGACAACCTTACCCCCCACCGCTTCTGCGATGGCAAACGCGGTGGTGCTGTCATACTGCTCTTCCAAGAAAATGACCTTGATGTCTTCCCTTCTGGCCAGCTCAATCAGCTCTGTCAGTGTGCGGGCACCGGGCTCCTTACCCTCGCTCTCGATGGGGATCTGCTGGATGTTATAACGATCGAGGAGATAGCCCCAAGCCGGATGGTAGACTATCAGCTTGTTTGTGGGCAGGGTCTCCAACACTTCTGCCAAGTCCCGATCCAGTTCATCCAATTCGCGCTGAAAAGCGTGGAGGTTTTCCCTGTAGTATTCCTCGTTTTCCCCGTCTACAGCACTTAAATGCTGGAAAATTGTTTCTGCCTGAATCTTCACCAGAAGGGGATCGAGCCAAATATGGGGATCCTTCTCTCCACTAGCGTGGGAATGACCGTCATGGCTGGAACCCTCAATTTCCCGCAGGGTGATACCCTGCCTTGTATCCACAATTTTCAGGGAGGGGTTGAGCTCTTGAATCTTATCGATTATGGCCTGCTCAAAGGTTACACCGATCCGGAAGTAAAGGGAAGCGTTGGCCAAAGCAGCCATGTCCCGCGGGAGAGGATCAAAGGTGGAGTGACTCTGCCCCGGACCGACCAAGACAGATACGTCCACTTTGTCCCCACCGATTTTCTCCACGAAATATTTCTGCGGCAGAATGCTCACAAAAACGTTAAGCCGCTCCCGTTCCACAACTCCTGTATCAAGAGAAGGGAGATAAAAACGGATAAGGAGGAATGCCGCCGTTGCAATTATCACCAATAGGGGTACGAGTTTTTTCATGGCCACCCTCCTAATTCTCAGCGGTGCAGACAATGTGCACTGCCCGGCAGTCCGGGCACTTTTCCAAGGTGTGATTGTGGCGAAACTCCTGCCAGTGCTCCTGCTGCTCGGGGGTGAGGATCCCCGTTCCCAAACAGAGGGGACAGGTTCCCTCGAGGGCGGCTAAAATGGCGTTGCGGATAAACTCCGAACGGTTGGGAATGCCTTCCATTGCCTTACTCAACTCTGGATCTACCTTAAAGGAGATGATCTCCCGTTTCTTTTTGCTGCTCATAGACTGGTCCACCTCTATAATTTCTTGTAATACCAAGTATTACTTATACAGTAATACAACATATTACCTTTGTCAATCACTAAGTAATTGCCGAACTTGAATTAGGCGGGAAATATGATAACCTAAACTATGAAGCAAAACGACGGCAGTACAAGGAGGATGGCATGAATCAACGAACTTTCATTTTCTTTGATCTAGATGGAACATTAACCGATCCGGGCGAAGGCATCATCAATTCCCTTATCTACGCCCTACGCCACTTTGATATTGAAGGGGACCCTGACACTTTGGCCAAATTCATCGGCCCACCCCTCCTCGATTCATTCCAGCGATTCTATGGTTTCGATGAGGCAAAGGCTCGCCAGGCAATTAAGGTCTACCGCGAGTACTTCAATGACCACGGTGTGCTGGCAAACTACGAGTATCCGGGTATCACCGAACTGCTGCAGGCTCTCACCGACGCAGGCAAACGCCTGGCAGTTGCCACCAGCAAACCGACCATATACGCGGTTCAGGTCTTGGAACACTTTAAACTCGACCGGTTTTTCCCCCAGGCATGGATCATCGGTAGTTTCCTTGACGGTACCAGAACGAACAAAGCTGAGTTGATCGCCGAGGCCCTGCGGGTAACGGGAGCAGTTCCGGAGGATACTGTCATGGTTGGCGACCGCAAGTTCGACATCCTAGGAGCTAAGGCAAACGGCATGGATGCCATAGGTGTGACCTACGGCTACGGAGAGGAACAAGAACTAAAGGAAGCAGGCGCACTCCACGTCGTCCACTCAGTTGAAGAGCTGAAAAGCCTACTTCTGGGATAGTATGGGACTACCAGGATTCTCCCAAAAGTAGATGCAGTGAAGGCTCTGCCCAGACGGGCAGGGTCTTTTTTTTGTCACAACCGCCTTGACTTTGTTTTGTATAAGGAATATTATGTATATAGAATACATTATTTATAGATATTGTTTTTTGGCAATATCAATCAACAAGGAGGCAGGTATGGATATCCGCCAATTTCAAGATTTGATGTGGGAACTCTTTCGTTCCATTTCCCACGGTATTAACGGAACGGTGCGTCTCATCGCCGATTCCAAAGGAATCACCATGACCCAGATGCGTATCTTAGTGGAACTGAAACACCGTGGCGAAAGCCCCGTAGGGGACCTGGCCCTGGCCGTTGACTCGGCACCGGGCAACACTTCTGCCATGTGCAAGACCCTGGAAAAGAAGGGCCTGGTGAGCAGAACCCGCAATCCGGAAGATGAACGCATCGTCTTGATCAACCTAACCGCATCGGGCAAGAGCCTGCTGGGGGAAATTGATCAAGCACTGACGGAGACATTCGATCCAGTCTTAGCCCAGTATTCCCCACTAGACTACGAGCAGATTATTACTGGGATAAGAAAACTCGATGACATTATGAACGACCTGCGCCACGCTTTTGATCCCAACCAAAGGAGGTAAGATATGCCAAAACACAGAAAACCGCCGAAAAGACCCCTACTGATCTATTACATCGGCTCACTCCTCGTCATTCTCCTCTTCAACATGCTGATTATGCCCTTGATCATGAACGGCCGCTTCGCAGAGGTTGATTACAGCACTTTCCTGCGGGCCATTGAAGAGAACAGAGTTCAGCAAGTGGAAATGAGCGCTGATACACAGGAGATTAGATATGTAGCTGTCGACAACAACGGCAGACTCCAATCTTATGTAACGGTAGCCATGCCTGACCCCAACTTATTGGAAAGGCTTAGCTCCAGTGAAAACGAGATCCGTTTTTCTCGGATCAAACCAACCCAGCCCTCACCCATCATGACGTTCTTATTCAGTTTTATCCTTCCCCTATTCATCATCTTCGGTTTAGGCAGATTGTTCTCCAAGCGATTCCAAGCCCGTTGGGAAGGGGCCATGAGTTTTGGTAAGAGCAACGCTCGGATTTATGTGGAAGCGCAAACGGGTAAGACCTTTGCCGATGTTGCCGGTCAAGACGAAGCCAAGGAAGCACTGCAGGAAATAGTGGATTTCCTCCACGATCCGGAGAAGTACACGCGTATCGGTGCTACCCTGCCCAAAGGAGCGCTCTTGGTCGGCCCACCGGGTACAGGTAAGACACTCCTGGCCCAAGCGGTAGCGGGCGAAGCCCAAGTTCCTTTCTTCTCCATTTCCGGTTCGGAGTTTGTGGAGATGTTTGTGGGTGTTGGTGCAGCTAAAGTGAGGGATCTCTTTAAACAGGCAACCGAAAAGGCACCTTGTATAGTGTTCATCGACGAAATTGATACCATTGGTAAGCGCCGCGGTGAAGGGGGTTTTTCCGGCAACGATGAGCGGGAACAGACCCTGAACCAACTCCTCACCGAGATGGACGGTTTTGATGGACGCAAGGGTGTAGTGCTCTTAGCCGCTACCAATAGGCCCGAATCTTTGGATCCCGCCCTGCTCCGTCCGGGACGCTTTGACAGGCGCATTCCAGTCGAGCTTCCCGATCTGGCCGGTAGGATCGCCATCCTAAAGGTTCATGCCGCTAAGGTAAATATGTCTGAGCATGTGGACTTTGAGGTTATCGCCCGTTCCACCGCCGGCGCGTCCGGTGCAGACCTGGCCAATATTATCAACGAAGCTGCCCTGCGGGCAGTGCGCATGGGCCGGGATGCTGTGGAGCAGGAAGACTTGGAGGAGAGCGTTGAGGTTGTTATCGCCGGTTACCAGAGAAAAAATGCTGCAATCTCACCAAAGGAAAAGGAGCTCATTGCCTACCACGAAATTGGCCATGCCCTGGTGGCAGCCAAACAGACCAACTCCGCTCCGGTGCACAAGATTACCATCATCCCCCGCACCTCTGGTGCCCTAGGCTACACGATGCAGGTAGAAGAAGACGAACGCTATCTGCTCACTAAAGAAGAAGCCATGGCTCGCATTGCTACCCTCACAGGCGGCCGGGCCGCAGAAGAGCTGATCTTTAACTCCAGCACCACCGGTGCAGCCAATGACATTGAAAAGGCGACGAAACTGGCCCGGGCCATGGTAACTCGCTACGGGATGAGTGAGGAGTTCGGTATGGTCGCCCTGGAAACGGTAACCAATCCCTATCTTGGCGGTGACACAACCCTTACCTGCTCCAGTGAAACTGCAGCAGCAGTTGATAAAGCGGTGATCGAGATCATCAGAAAAGCTCATGCAACAGCAGTTAACATCCTCAAGGACAATATGGATAAACTGCACGAACTGGCCAGACACCTGTTACAAAAGGAAACGCTCACCGGTGAAGAATTCATGGAGATTCTAAACGGCTAGACAAAAACTAAAGCCGCCCTTTCGGGCGGCTTTGCCTATCACTGTTAGTTTAGTCCGTCGATGTATTCTTCTATGGCAGCTGCAACCTTTTTGGAGAAACTGACTGCCTCTACCACCGTCTTCGCCCCCGTGACCACATCACCTGAAGCGAAGATTCCATTTCGGCTCGTGCGGCCGAACTCATCCACCGCAACAAGGCCCCTATCGGTAACGTCAATACCCTTGGTGGACGAGACAATTACATCCCTAGGTCCCTGACCGATGGCGATTATGGCGGAATCAACTTCCAACAGGCTTTCGGTACCGGGAATGGGTACTACCCGCTGTTTCCCTTCGCCGTCATCCTCCAGTCTCGTGTCTACCAGGATCACGCCTTCATCTACAAACTCCACCGGATCCTTGTAAAAGAGGAAGTTTGCTCCATCGATCTTGGCAAATTCCAGTTCAATGTCCCTGGCCGCAACATGCTCTTCGCCCCTGCGGGCTACAACATACACTTCCTCGGCGCCGTGGCGGAAGGCGGTTCGCGCCACATCCATGGCCACATTACCTGCTCCGATCACCGCCACTGTCTTACCCAGCCTGTATACACTGGGATTCCGCAAATATTCTATGGCGTAGTGGACATGGCCCAGGCTTTCGCCCTTCTTATTCATCCGATGGGGTCTCCAAACACCCGTCCCCAAAAAGATGGCCTGATAGCCATCGCGGAACAGATCGTCAACCGTCAAGGTAGTCCCTATATTGGTGTTGGGCCTGATTTTCACGCCGCTCATAAGCAGCTGATCCATGAGCCGATCCAAAACCCGTTTCGGCAGCCTAAACTCGGGGATACCGTAGCGCAGGATCCCGCCGATCTGCTCGTTTGCTTCAAAGATTGTCACATCAAAATCCCGCTGGGAAAGTTGAAAGGCGATGGTGATTCCGGCCGGGCCTGAACCCACCACTGCCACTCTCCCCCGCTCCCCGGTGGAAACATGCGGTTTATGGATGTTGAGGTAATAATCGGAGATGTATTCTTCAATGGCGCTAATCTGAACCGGCGAACCTTTCCGGCCCAAAACGCAGTGCCCCTCACATTGATTCTCTTGGGGGCAGACGTGGCAGCACACTAACGACAAGGGATTATTCTCAAAAAGAAGCTGGCCTGCCTCTGCGATCCGGCTCTCCAGCAGTAGATGGATGGCCTCGCGGATCGGTGTTGCCACCGGGCACCCCTTGGTACACATGGGTGTCCGGCACTGAAGGCAGCGCCTAGCATCTTCAATAACGTGTTTGCTCACTGCTTCATTCTCCTCCCTGCTCAGAGAACTCACCGCTGAGCTTGCTGAGCTCCCAGATAATTATAGGGGAGCGAGCCTGGGAAGACAACGGAGTACAAGCAAACTCTTTGTTACAATTTCCTCCAAGCAGGGATGAAACAAAAGATCCGGAATACTAGAAGGAAAATTTTGGGCTGGGAGGTTGAGATCGTGGTCTTAATGGGTTCCTTTGTCAATGCAGCAGCAATTATCTTGGGCACGATACTGGGGGTGCTGGTACCCGTCCCAGTCCGGATTAGGGAGACAATTGTGCATGCTCTGAGTCTGGCCCTGATCGTGATCGGTGTTTCCATGGGGTTGAAAACCGAAAACATCCTGATCCCCGTCATCGCCCTGGCCCTAGGCAGTGCTGCGGGAGAACTCCTCAACATAGAAGGGGGCATCGCCAGGCTTGGCGCAGTGCTCGAACAGCACTTTGGGCAGAAGGCAGCGAGGGGCAATTCCCCCAACTTCGTCCAGGGTTTTCTCACCGCCACCCTAATCTACTGTGTGGGCGCCATGGCGGTAGTTGGGGGGCTAAACAGCGGGCTGCAGCTGAATCACCAGGTGCTCTACGCCAAGTCCCTTATTGACGGAATCACGGCCATCTTCTTCACAGCATCCCTGGGCATTGGGGTGGGATTTTCCGCCCTGCCCGTTTTTCTCTACCAGGGAGGTATCGCCCTTTTGGCAGCGTTTGTGGCTCCCATCCTGAGTGGGCCTGTCCTATCGGAACTCACCGCAGTGGGCGGCATGTTGATTATTGGTATAAGCATTAACGTGATGGGACTGGCGAAATTAGCGGTGGGTAACATGCTGCCCGCCATTTTGTTCGCAATCCTCCTCAGCCTAATATTCTAAAGCGAATCACAGATTGACCGCGGTAAATCTCCGGGCCGAGATGCGGTAGGCCGCCAGCATAGCCAAGGGATAGACCCCCAATCCCAACAGGAGAATGGGCAGTTGTTTTACAAGCATGGCCGGTTCAACACTATCAAGCCAGGCAAGACTGGGCAGATGGGCCGCCACCTCCATTAGAGTGATGACAATCGTAGTGGGTACCACAGCCAAAAGGAACGCCCTCCCTGCTTTATACCCGGTTTTGAAAAACTCGGTCAGAAAGACCAGGTTGAAGATGGCGTAAGCCATGAGGCCGAAGCCGTAATAGGCCACGTTTGCCTCAATACCTGCCGGGTTGCCGCCGGGGATCAGCCCAACACGTAAAA
>DGFC01000105.1:22808-33679 GCA_002391465.1 Firmicutes bacterium UBA3910
TTTACAGGCAGCAGCGATGTGTAATACAGGTCATTGGTCTCCCGACCATAGGTCATGGTAATGAATGGGCCGAGGCAGCCGAACATGAAGACCATACCATAGGGATAGGACGGGACAATAACCAGGATGCCCATTAGGGTAAACACATACAGATTGGGATGGGCCGCCAAACGCAGTTCTTTGTATAATAGATTAAACATCATAAACCTTCCTTTCGGTGCGGATCATGATCTCCTCCAGCGTCAGCTCACCTTCATCGTCAGGCCTTTTTAGATGCTCAAAGGCCCGGATGAATTCCGATTTCTCCGCGCTGCAGAGAAGCTTGCCAGCTTGGATGTAGGTTATGTCATCGGCACACTTCTCCAAATCGGAAGTGATATGGGTGGAATAGAGAATGCTCCTTTCCCCACTCTGGACCAACTGCCGGAATAAGCCTAAGAGATCGTCTCTTGCTACGGGATCGAGCCCACTTGTGGGTTCGTCGAAGATCAACAGCTGGGCATTGTGGGATAGAGCCAACGCCACCATATACTTCACCTTCATTCCCTCCGAGAGTTCATTAACCCGCTTTTCCGGGTTAAGGGAGAACATATCTAAATATCTGGCATAGGCCCCATCATCCCAACTAGGGTAAAAACGTTTGGTTACGTCTGTGATTTGGTAGAGTCTTTTGTGTTTGTAAAAATCGATACCCCCGAACACAACACCAATATCTTGCTTGCAGCGCTGTTCATGCCGGAAAAAGTCAACTCCAAACATCTGAACGGAGCCATCGTCGGGTGTGACCAAATTAAGAATGCCTTTAAGGGTAGTGGTCTTACCTGCTCCGTTCTGGCCGATCAAGCCCATAATTCTTCCCTTATCCAGCCTAAAGTTGATCTTATCCAAGGTGAAGCCAGGATAGTGTTTCGTCAGGTTCTGTACAATCAGCATGTTCTACTCTCCCTTCTGCTGGAAAACCTGTTCCACCGCCGCGCCAGTCATCTGCATAAAGGTGGCGCTCTCAATTAGGGCTAGACCACGAGTAGCAGGAGTTGTATCTCCTAATACAACTAAGCTGTCGCCTGGCTGAAGGTTGAACGTTTCCCGCGCCTTTTTCGGCAGTACCACTTGGCCCCGCTCCCCTAATGTGACCACTCCAAAGATGTGTTTATTGCGGGGTGGGATGGGCAGTCCTTCCACTTCAGGATCGTGGCGCACCAAGTCGTTCAGGGACACATCAAAAAGCTCTGCTAGTGCATCGCAGTTTAAAATGTCTGGGAGTGAATCTCCCCTTTCCCATTTGGCCACCGCCTGCCTGCTTACGCCAATCCGTTCTGCCACCTCTTCCTGGGTCATGCCGCTTCGCTGCCGTAGGAAGCGGAGGTTCGCAGCGATGTTACTTCTCGAACTATTCATCTTTTTCATACCTCCTACACCTATATTACACCCATATCAACCCCGTTGGAAACAACCGAAGCATACTAATTTTGTTAACGTTGGTTGCGTACAAACAAAAACAGAGGACAGCCTGCCCTCTTTGCAAAACGATTAAAGGAAAAAAGGATGCTCCGGTGAAGTTAGAGTGATGTTTACAGAAAGGGTGGTCTCCCGTGCAGCAAATCCCAGGCTATGAGTCATTTAGTACAATCGAGCCCGTTACCTATGGCTTGTCCCAAGACAGGAAATACTTCATTGAAACCAAAAAAGGCGAAAAGCTGTTTCTACGCCTGGCTGACGTAAACCACCTTGACCGGAAGCAGTTTGAGTTCAGTATGTTGGAAAAGGTTGCAGCCTTAGATCTGCCCACTCCCAAACCCGTTGCCTTTGGGCTCAGTGAAGGGGGCAAAAGCGTCTATTCCCTCTTCACCTGGTGCGAAGGGAAAGACGCGGAGGTTGTCCTATCCACTTTGAACGAGGCCGAGCAGTATGCCCTGGGTGTGAAAACGGGCCAATACATTAGGAAGATCCATGCCATCCCCGCCCCGATTGGGCAAGAAGCTTGGGAAGTTCGCTTCGGCCGAAAGACACGGGCCAAGTTGGAGGGCTACTCCAACTGCCCCCTCAAATTTCCCGGTGACAAGCACATAATCGACTACTTAGAAGCAAACTGCGCCCTGTTAGTGGGCCGCCCCCAGTCCTTTCAACATGGCGATTTCCATGTGGGAAATATGGTGATAGCAGCGGACAAAACCATTTCCATCATCGATTTTAACCGCTGCGATTTCGGCGATCCCTGGGAGGAATTTAACCGCATTGTGTTCAGTGCCAAGGTCAGCCCCCATTTCGCCAGCGGCCAGCTAAATGGATATTTCGACGGAACTCCTCCGCTCCAGTTTTTCCGTCTGCTTGCCTTTTACATCGCCAGCAACACGCTCTCAGCCCTACCCTGGGCCATGGCCTTTGGCGATGAAGAAATCAATTCCATGCTTGATCAGGCCGCAGACGTACTCATCTGGTTTGAGAACATGAGAAACCCCATTCCAAGCTGGTACATTAAACCCTCCCTAATAAAGTAGGGGGAAAACGTTGATCACAGGTTCTTCATAGGGATGAACCCGTTCAATTGTCTCAACTGCCAGATCAACAAGTGTGGCTTCCAGACGTGTTTCCAACTTCACTTCCGGAGCTGAGCTCAGTGTACCCAGCTCACCCAAAAATGGTTCTGCCCCGGCTAAAGGCCGCCAGTAACCGGTCACTTCCGAAGTGGAAAAACAGTGGTCGTAGTTCCCGATTTTCCCCACCCCGATTTCTCCCAGGGCTGCCACGATCTTGCCCACATACTCCTTGGGCACGAACACTTCCAACTTACAATGGATGTAATCCATAGCCGCCCCTCCCCTAGGCGATGGTGCAGCCCAACGTGTTTTTCGCTTCTTTGAGGGCGAATTTGTGTGCCTCTGGATCGAAGGAGGCAACACCATCCCCATAGATCGTTACCGCATAGTTCAAGTTGCGGGCATCGGCAGCGCTGTACAGCACGCAGATGTTGGTGTTCACCCCAACTAAGTGAATCTCGCTAATTCCCCTCTCCCGCAGGTACAGATCGAGATCGGTTCCGAAAAAGGCGCTGTAACGGCGCTTTTTGATAATCTTATCCTCCGGTGCCACCTGCAGTTCGTCAATGATCTCACTGCCTTCACTGCCTGCCAAACAGTGGGGGGTGAACATATCGAATTCCTTATCATCCCGTTCGTGGCTGTCGCAGATGTAAATGATGGGATAACCTTGCTGGCGAAATTCCTCTATTTTCCCCTGAATAAAGGGGATAATCTCCCTGCCTGCCTCACCTGTTGTGAGCACCCCATCCAGTTCGATGAAATCCTTCAGCATATCAATAATCAACAACGCTTTCACTGCGTTTCCCCCTTTAACATCTAGGCTCTAGTGTATTTCTCCCTATGAACCTTGTGGAAGTCAAGTTCTTCATCCCTGTAAGGCTGTTTTTCCTCTGCGGGATAACCCACTGCAATTATCGCCTGCAGCCGCAAGTGTTCGGGCAGGCCCAGAATCTCCTGCACGTATGCTTCCGAACTTCTTCCGCTGGGCTGCTTCCTTTTCCGCATCTGAATCCAGCAGGCTCCCAAGCCCAAGGCCTGGGCTGCCAACAAAACGTATGTGCTGGCGATGGAGGTGTTTTCCATCCAAATATCGCTTGCCCGCTCGTCCCCGCAGACAACAACGGCCAGGGCCGCATCCTTGAGAAAGGAAGGCTGATCGCTTCTGGCATAAGCGAGTTTATGGATCGTATCGCTGTCCGTCACCAGTACAAACTCCCAAGGACGACTGCCACGGGACGAAGGTGCCCGCAGAATAGCATCTACCAGCTTTTCGACCTTTTCTTCTTCAATGGGCCGTCCCTCGTACTTCCGAATACTTCTTCTCTGTTCAACCACCTCAAAAAAATCCATACCGATTCATCCTTTCTGGCGAGATTAGCAATGAAACGGATAGGCTGCAAAGCACATCCCTATGTTCCATAATATTCTGCATACTACTTCGTTTATCCCTGCCCGTTCCCTCCCGCAGACAAGAGGGTTGAAAAAAGGGCTTCGGTTGATTGATCCGAAAGCCCATTTTCACATTCATGCCTTATCTGTTAACGCCGCTAGTTTGCAGCGGCTGCCTGTTCTTTACCTACGAAAAAGGCAGCAACACCGCCCAGGCCGATGTGGCAGCCCAAAACGCAGCCCACCACGTTTACTAGGAAATTACGGTAACCCAGTTTTTCCCTGAGCAGATCCTGCAGCTGCTGGGCCTTGCCCGGATCGTCAGCGTGGGTTATGGCGATTAACTGGTCCGGATCGCCAGACGCCCGCTCCTTAACCAGTTCCACAATGCGTTCCAAGGCCTTTCTCGTACCCCGCACCTTCTGGAAAGGAATGATCAACCCGTCCTTGACGTGTAGAATGGGCTTTACGCTGAGTAGGGACCCGATAAACGCGCTGGCATAGCTCACCCTTCCGCCCCGGTGGAGGTAATTCAAATCATCCACCGAAAAGACGTGTTCAACCCCATTCTCAGACAGCTCTTCGGCCCGTTTTACTATCTCTTCCGTTCCCTTACCCTCCCTGGCCATTTGGGCTGCTTCCAAGACTATCAGACCCTGCCCCAAAGACCCGCTGCGGGTATCTACAATGGCGATTTGGGCAGAGGGATACTCGCTCCGAACCTGATCCGCGGCCAAATGGGCGGTGGCACAGGTGCCGGACATTTTGGAAGAAAAGGCTAAATACAAGCAAGCCCGTCCCTCGCTGGCGTATTTCCTGAAGGCAGCTATAAACGAGCTGAGGGGTACCTGAGCGGTTGTGGGCACTAAATCGGCCCGGATGGCATCATACACTTCCCTGGGCTCGATTGTCTCCCCGTCCAAAAACTCCTTACCCTCGATGTATACGGGAAAAGATAGGACTATTATGTCGTACTCTTCCACTATTTCTTGAGGCAAATCACAAGCACTATCCGTTATAATTTTCAGTGACAAATAAGAACCTCCCGTATCGTTATGTTTCCACATCTTGTTACATTCTAGTTTTCGCTATACCGGATCCCCTTTTCCTGCCACAATCCGCGTTTTTAGGGAATTTTTTCTCAAGGGTATCACATTAAGTACCCTGTAAGTCTGTATGGCGACCATATCTCCTTTTGAAACACACAAAAAAGAACCGGAACGATCCGGTTCCGTAAGAATTGTCTGGGTTGGAAAGCGCCCCTGGGCGCTTTCCTAACGCCTTTTAATCTGTTCAATAACCTCTGCAAATTGGGGTAAGTGTTCCTCGTGGGCAACGAGCATTTCATCGAGGAGCGTTTTAGCGATAGTCCCACCCGGAATAAGGGGGTTAAGGGTAAAAGCCTGTAGCGCTTTACCGTAATCACCTGTGATTGCCGCCTCGATGGTCACCTCCTCCATCGCCTTCATCAGCTGGAGCGACCCCCGCAGGGCGGGATTGAGCTTACCGAAGGCAATGGGCTGGGGCCCGGCGGAAGTCATCACACTGCTTACCTCCACCACCACATCGGCGGGCAGGTCGGGCAGGGCACCTCGGTTCAGGGTGTTCACCACCATCACACTGCGCTTGTCGTTGTAGATTGCAGATATGGCTTCGCAGGCAGCATCGGAATAATAGGCGCCGCCCCGTTTGGCTAAACGATCGGGCTTGACGTCCAAATCGGGATCACGGTAGAGGTCAAGCAGCTCCGCCTCGATCCTTTTCACCACTTCAGCCCGGGTTTCGTTCTTTTCGTAATCTTCCAGCGCTGCCTGGAGCATATCGTGGGCTAGGTAGTAATAGCGGTGGTAGCCGCAGGGCAATACACCCAGATCGCGAATCTGCTCTGCTTGGAAGTCTAGGCGGCGGATGTTCTCCATATCCTTGCCCCCATCGGCAAAGAGCACATCCATCACCTGCTCCGTAATCTCTTTACCGTCCCGGTCGTACACCCGATGCCAGTGGAAATGGTTAAGTCCGCCGTAGAGGAAGACTACATCTTCCGGATCTCGGCCGATGGCCTTTGCTTCTGTCATGGTGTGCACCAACGGAACGTTGCACAGGCCAACGATCCGCTCAAACTGACCATATTTCAGCACCGCTTCTGTCACCATGCCGGCCGGATTGGTGAAGTTTATAACCCAAGCGTTGGGGCACAGTTCTTTAATATCTTCCACAATATCCAAAATCACAGGAATGGTGCGGAAGGCCTTGAAGATTCCCCCGGCCCCATTCGTTTCCTGGCCCAAAATGCCGTGACTTAAGGGAATCCGTTCGTCCTTTACCCTAGCATCCAACAGGCCCACCCTGAACTGGGTGGTGACGAAATCGGCATCCTTGAGGGCGGCCCGCCTATCCAGCGTCAAATGGACCTGCCAGTCCAGTCCCGCAGCAGCCACCATCCGCTTGATTAAGCCCCCCACCACTTCCAGTTTTTCTCTGCCTTCCTCAATATCCACAAGCCAAATTTCTCCGATGGGAAGCTCGTCTTTTCTTTGAATAAAACCTTCAATCAATTCGGGCGTGTAACTGGAGCCGCCCCCAATCGTTGCAATTTTAAGTTTTTTTACCACACTCGTTCCCTCCTTCAGCATACTATCCGTTGTCTTTATGCCTTTCCTACTTACAGTTTATTGTAATCGGCGTCCGTTCTGGGAGAAAACAGGAGACAACACCCACTAGGTTCGCATCACTCCTATACTTGGCCGCCATTATCTCAGGCCTCTGCAGCGTTTCGGTTATGGGGGGATCGGTTGCCCGGATGGCATCATGCCCCTCGTTAATGGCCTCAATTACCTGCGGCTGAGTGCTTATTCCCCCGGCGATCACGTAGCGCTGCAGGTCCAGGACAGTTTGGAGATTATAGATCAACAGGCCTACCCTCCTACCGTAAAGCCTGAGATGCTCTACCGCCTCTGCGTTCGTGTCAAGGAGGGAAAAGACCAGGGCTCCGTTAGGTTCTACCCCCAAAATGTCCGCTAGGTCGCGAATAAGGCCCACCGCCGAACACTGGCCAGCCACAAAACTTTCTTTCCCAGCGTTGTCCCGGTCTTGAATGGCAGAACTCACCTCACCCGATTGGTGATTGAGTCCCCGACGCAGCTTGCCATCGAGAATGTAACCGGAGCCAACGCCCGTTCCCAAGACGATCACGGCACCTTGCTCAACTCCCTGTAGATTGCCGGAAAAGGCTTCACCCCGTACCGCCGCCTTGGCATCGTTATCCACAAACACGGGCACGTCTGCGAATCTCTGGATCTCCTCCACTAAGTTCTTCCGGTGGAGGTACGGCAGCGCTCCGCCATACTCCACCAATCCCGTTTGGTCATCAACTTTACCGGGCACGCAGACGCCAACTCCTCTGAGGGAGCTAGGACCACACTCGGCCACAATTTCCCGCAGGGTAGCTAAGAACAACTGGTAATCTCGGGGAGGTGTGGGCACCTTTTTCTTAAAAACAAATGCGTTATCCCGCAGCAGCGCGTATTTTATCGAGCTGCCCCCCACATCTATACCTAAATAGACCAAGACCACACCCCCCAAATAAACTATAACAAACTTCGCCTTGGGAAGCGGTAATTCCTGTTAATTTCTTCATGTCAGGGCAAAACAACGAATCGGGCCGATAGAATGGGGAAACCCCAGGGAAAGGGTTCCCTGGGGCTTCCTATGGGCGTATTACGGGTGTTTGCTAAATGAGATTCGGTAACCAATCTAACAGCACAACGTAGATTGGAATGGCTGCCACTCCCACTAAAGTCAGGATGGGCATGGCTACAGAACAAAAGCGGTAATCACATTCATAGTCATAGGTTATCACACTGAAATTAACCGCTACGGGCATCATGGTCAGGAGAAAATACGTGATCGTTCCCAGTTCATCCAGGGGCAGCAGCCTGAGCAAAAGTAGGCTGACAATTGGCATGAGCAGGTTCTTCAGTAGTGCCGCTCGCAGTAAATCCCCAGCATACTCCCTCAATCCGGCCAACTTTATTTCAGCCAGGAGGGTACCAATAAAGAGCATGGACATGGCCAGTGTGGCCTTCGTAAACTCACCGGTGATCCCGCTTATTACAGCCGGGATGGGTACCCGCAGTACCGCGAAAATCACACCGAGTACAACGGCAATGAGCGCCGGCGTTACTATTTTCTTGAGCCCAGCCAAGCTCAGAATCTCCCCTACCCCTTCCCCGTTTGCCCGGAGCAGCACAACGGGCGCAGTAGTCCAAAAAAAGAGCTGGAAGGCGGTGAAGTAAAAGACTCCGTAGGTGATAGCCTGGGCACCTAGCACGCTCTGAATGATGGGAAAACCAATCAGTACCACATTGGAATAGGTTATAAGCCCAACCACAACGCTCCTGCGGAAAGGGTCAATTCCTACAAAACGCACCATAGTGAGTGCGAGCAAAAGGACAAAGGATAGGATAATTAGGGCATAAAACCACTTACTCATAACCTCCCCAAGGGGCAGGTCATAGGCAAAATTGGTGACAACAGCATGGAAGATGTTAGCTGGCAGCAGCACTTTGGTGAGGAGGACATGCAGCATCTCCTTGCCCCCGCTGAACCAAGGCCTTTTCGCCATGAAGCAGCCAACCGCAATCATTCCCAGCAGCATCAACGTTACTTCCAATGTAGCACGGAGCATTTACTGCATTTCAGTCCCTTCCCCTTCGGCTGCAAAAAAGCGACCCATTGCTGGGCTTTCCTTTACCTAAAGCGAAGTATAGCTAATAACAAACCCCAGCTAAAGACGTTCGAAATATGTATTGGACAAGTACCATCCATTTCCTCCCACTTTTTCTCCCTGGACACACTCTTGGTTAAAGCGCCCAATAATATGGTGAAAAACAAAACATTCCTGGACATACTGCACAAAAAACAAGACGCAGGCGGCTGCCCGTGCGTCTTGTCGGCTTTTGCATTTTGGGAAGATGCTAATCCTCCCTGAAATAGCGATAAATGTGGTATGCGAGGAGCAGGGTGAACAGATCCTTTGCCTTCTTTGGATCATAGCCCGTTCTCTCCCGGATTTTGTTCGTGCGATAGAGAAGGGTGTTCCGGTGGATGAACAGGCTGTCAGCCGTCTTGCTGATATTAAGATTGTGCTCCACCAAACCCTCAATTATCTCCCCCACGTCCGGCTCGGCAAAGACGGCTGCCGCGTCTTCGGCAAAGACGCTCTCCAAAAAGAAGCGAGCCGAGTCCCTGTCCAGGTGGGGAATACAGTAATCGTAGGCCAGTTCATCGCTGAAATGGATCCTATCTTCAGCGGGGCCGATCTTAGACCTAAGGCGGAGCGCATCACTTGCCCCGGCATAGGAATAGTGGAGCTCACTTATGTGACCCACCTCCGGTCCAACCCCGATGGCCACCTTGCTGAACTCACTGTCTAGGCTCGCCAGCATTTCTTCGGCGACCTGCCTCGCCTCACCAGCCCGAGTCACCCTGTCTTCTCTGGCTAATGTTTTGACCAAGACCAGTTCCCTGCCCCGCACCAAGAGGATATCCCGCTGCTTGTCCACCTGCAGGTTAAGGTTGAGCTCGCGAGTTACTTGATTCACCTTCTGAGCCGCGAAGGGCCTCAGCCTCACTACCAAAACACGTCTGGGGACAGTCGGCTCGATTTGAAAAAGCTGGGCTCGGTTGATCAGGGTCTGGTGGTCTTCAATCTCGTTGCCTAACACCTGCTGATAAAAGTTCTCGACTGATTTTCTCTCCAGTTCAATCTCCTGCATCAGGAAAGCGTGGACAAGCATTAACTGAACCAAGTTACGTACCAATTCCCCGTACCGTACCACATCCTGGGGCGAACCGGTGATTCCCACCACACCGACTATTTCCTCGTTGAACTTGATGGGTAGGTAAATGCCCTCCTCTGCTCCCGGTAGGGCTTCCACCCCTTCCTTTTTAACCACTAGTCTCTGTCCAGATGACAGGACCCTGGCCGCTCCCTCATGGTAGGTATTGAGGCGCTCCCGTTTCCCACTGCCCACGATTATCCCTGCGCGGTCCATGATATTGACGTTTCTTCCCAACACTTCCATCGTCTTTTCTGCGATCTGCTGCGCCAATTCTTGATTTAGTTGCATCTTTATCTACCTTCTTATTGGTTTTCCTTTCCCTCCTACGATATAAACGTCTAGTGTCCCGTCAACGTCAATTCTACCAACTATGTTTATTGTATTTCGCCCTAACCCCTTTGTCAAAGCCTGCAATCCGCAGTTTTCACATATTTTCAGGAAATGACCTCGTTTTTTGATCTAGATCATTTCCGGCCCCGCGCGGGCATGCTAAACTAAATGTGCAATCACAAATGGAAATACGAAAGGAGATTGGCAATGACCAAATTCAAATCAGTCCAGGAGCAGCACTTCCCCACACTTGATATTTACGTACCGGTTGTAGCCCGGGTGCACGGAGGAAGTCATCCCGAATTCCATAAAGTGAAGGAACTCTATGAACAGATCAAAACCAAGGTAGCCGAGGCCGAAAGCCTGGCCCAGGAGTTCGCCGAGCTGCGCCAGGTTACGGATGACTACACAGTACCTGGAGATGTCTGCGAAAGCTACGAAGCCGTGTATAAAATGCTGGAGGAACTGGATCAGGCTTACCACGCTTAATACGGCTGCAATTCGGCTTTAAAGGAGTGAAACGATGCAGCGCTTTATTTTAGCCAACAAGAACAAGATAGCTTTATTGAGCGGAATACTAATTGCAGTTGCCTTTTTGAGCAGGTGGCTGTTGGCGGCAGATACAGTCTTTGAATTAGCCTTAATAGCTGCTTCCGTTATCGGAGTAGCGCCCATTGCTATCCAAGCCTACCAAGCTCTTCGAGTAAAGGTAATCAGCATTGACGTCCTCGTTACAATAGCCGTTCTGGGCGCCTTTGCCATCCGCAAC
>DGFC01000105.1:33781-34876 GCA_002391465.1 Firmicutes bacterium UBA3910
CGCACCCTGAACAAAACCCGTTCCGCCATTAAGGAGTTGACCGAGATGGCCCCGGAGAGCGCCTTGAAGCGGATGGAAAACGGTGAGTTTGTGGAAGTCGAAGTAGACGACGTGGACATCGGCGATATCCTTCTAGTCAAAACTGGAGCAAAGGTCCCGGTGGACGGCACCGTTATCTCCGGTGAAGGGGCTGTAAACGAGGCAAGCATTACAGGCGAATCACTACCAGTTGCCAAGGAAATGGGCTCTACCGTTTACGCAGGAACCATTCTGGATAACGGTACCATCCAGATCAAAGCGGATCGGGTGGGTGAAGACACAACGTTCGGCCGGATCATTGAACTGGTGGAAGAAGCACAGGACTCAAAATCGGAGGCGGAACGGTTCATCGACCGCTTTTCCAAGTACTACACTCCCGCTGTCCTGCTCATGGCCTTTATCGTCTGGCTCTTTTCCAGGGATATTGAACTGGCCATCACCATTTTAGTTTTGGGCTGCCCGGGAGCACTGGTAATTGGTGTACCCGTATCCCACGTAGCCGGAATCGGCAACGGCGCCCGTCACGGTGTCCTACTCAAGGGTTCGGAAACCATCAGTGATTTCAGCCGTCTGGATACAATCATCTTTGATAAGACAGGTACCTTAACGCTGGGTAATCCGTCTGTAGCGGAGAAAGAATTCTACGGAGATCAAATTGAGGAAGCGCTGAGCTTCCTGGCCAGTGTGGAAGGGGAATCGGATCATCCCCTGGCCAAGGCAGTGCTGGCGGAAATCGGTGAAGTGGCCACCTACCCCGTTGAAAACACGGAAGTTGTGAAAGGCGAAGGAATTACTGCCACCGTGAACGGTAAACAAGTTGCGGTGGGCAGCGCTGCCCTAATGGAGCGCTTGGGGATTCAGCTCTCTGCCAAAGCGCAGGCTGACGCCAAACGCTTGGAGGAAAAGGGCAACTCGCTGGTTATGACGGCAGTTGAAGGTGAACTGAAGGTAATGTACGGCATTAGGGATCTGGTCCGCCCTGGTGTGAAGAAAGATCTGGAGCGCCTCAGGCGTCTTGGCATCCGCAAACTTATTATGCTCTCCGGTGATAACCAA
>DGFC01000105.1:35201-35377 GCA_002391465.1 Firmicutes bacterium UBA3910
ATTGTGGCCTTTGTGGGCGATGGCGTCAACGACAGCCCATCTCTAGCCCTGGCCCAGATCGGCATTGCCATGGGCGGAGGTACAGACGTGGCAATTGAAACATCAGATGTGGTTCTAATGAACTCGGACTTCAGCCGTCTACCCCACGCCTACGGCTTGACGAAGGCCATTTCCCG
>DGFC01000164.1:0-206 GCA_002391465.1 Firmicutes bacterium UBA3910
GAAGCGGACAATCTACCTGTGGCCGAGTTTGCCGACTCCAATGAGCTGCGGGTAGGACAAATAGTGATTGCCATCGGCAATCCCCTCGGCCAGGATTACACCGTAACCACCGGGGTTGTGAGTGCCCTGAATCGGGATCTCTTGGTTGATCCTAGGGAGAACCGCTATCTGGAAAATATGGTCCAAACGGATGCGGCCATCAACCC
>DGFC01000164.1:498-3788 GCA_002391465.1 Firmicutes bacterium UBA3910
ACGGATGCGGCCATCAACCCGGGTAACTCGGGCGGACCCCTATTGAACCAGGGGGGCGAGGTGATCGGGGTAACAACCGCTATAATAGAAAACGCACAGGGAATTGGTTTTGCCATTCCATCCACTACCGCACGGGCTATTGGCGATCAAATCATTTCCCACGGTAGGCCCCTGCGCCTAGGTGTTCTGGGCGGATCCTTAACGCCTGCCCTGGCCAGAAGCATTGAGGCACAGACTGGCATTGAGCTTGCGGTGGAGCGGGGCGCGTTCATTACCCGGGTACTGCCTGATACGCCCGCAGCCCAGGCGGGACTCAAGCAGGGTGATGTGATCACGGCTGTGAACGGCCAAGAAATCGCAGGAATTCGCGAGGTGAGCGATGCGGTTCAGCAAGCGGGATTCGGTGGCCGCCTCAAATTGGCCTTTTACAGGGGCATGGATCGGCTGGAAGTGGACGTCAACCTGTGATAATTATTTAACATATGCCATTTCCACTGAAGCAGACAGTGTAGACTAGCTCTGCTTCTTTTTTTTGGTAATTGTTTGTGTTATGATATAAATGCATTTCAATATTTCCTAACAAATGAGGAGTAGGACAATGTACATAGTATGTGCCGAGCATTTGGCCATGGCGATAGATGAGTTCATAGAAGAATTCGGGACAGCCCCTGATATATACGAGCTGGGGAAGGTCACTTTTACAGACTGGACCGCCCCCAGCCAGTGTGAGTTCTGTGAGGAGGCGTCTGTCTATTTAATAGTATAAAGGCGTGGTTTTTTTGCGGATGAGGATTATTGCGGTGGGAAAGATCAAGGAGCGTTTTCTTCGGGACGGGATTGCGGAGTACGGTAAGCGCCTGGGCAGATACGGCCGCTTTGAGGTTGTGGAGATCAAAGAGGAATCGTTTAAGGAGCCCCTAAGTGAAAGGGAAAAGCAGCAGGTGATGGAGGCAGAAGGGGAGCGGATTTTGGCTCGCCTCAACCCCAGGGCTTATGTTGTGGTCTTGGATAGGTTAGGTGAACAGTGGAGTTCCCAGGAACTGGCCGAGCGCATGGGTTCTTTGGCTGTGGGCGGGACAAACCAGATGGATTTTGTGATCGGCGGCTCTTTGGGTCTTGCCCCACAGGTTTTGACTAAGGCCGATTTTATCTGGTCCTTTTCCAAGCTCACCTTTCCCCACCAGTTGATGCGTTTAATGTTGGCAGAACAGATTTATCGAGCCCAGACCATAATAGCGGGCGAGAGTTATCATAAATAGAGAGGCGAGGTGACGTAATGCGCTGGACAAAGATTTCAAAGGCGGTAATTCGGCGACTCCCCGTTTACCTGCGGATTTTGGATGAGGTAGCAGAGGACACACAGCTTATTTCCTCCCAGGAGCTGGCGGATCGGGCAGGAGTGGGTTCTGCTCTGGTTAGGAAGGATCTGGCTTGGTTTGGTGAGTTCGGTAAGCAGGGCGTTGGCTACCAAGTGGAGTTTCTCCGCAGTGAACTGCGGAAAATCCTCAATCTGAACCGGGAAATCCCCATGGGTCTGATCGGAGCGGGCAGCCTAGGTGAAGCTGTCACCCGGTACAGCCTGAGGCGCTATGAAGAGGACTCCAGCTTCAGCGTGAAGCTAGTAGCCCTGTTTGACAACGATCCGGAGAAAATCGGGGGTTCAATAGAGAATATACCCATTTTCTCATTAGACGAACTGGCGGCCAAGACCAAGGAGTTGAATTTGGAATTGGCCATGATAGCAGTTCCTGCCGAATACGCCCAGGAGGTTGCCAACAAGGTAATCAAGGCGGGCATTAAAGGAATTTTGAACTTCGCCCCGGTTAAACTTCAGGTACCTGAAGATATTCAGGTTGCCAACGCAGACGTTTCACTAGAGCTGCAGTTCTTAGCATATTATTTGAAATAGCGCGGGAGGAAGAGGCATGGAACAGGTGGACCTGCTTGTGATAGGGGGCGGGCCGGCCGGCTATTCGGCTGCCATCCGCGCCAGTCAATTAGGAAAAAGCGTGATTATAGCAGAAAAGGAAGCGGTGGGTGGAACCTGCCTGAACCGCGGCTGCATACCAACCAAATCGCTGCTGGAAAGCGCCCGTTTTTATCGGGAACTAACCACAGCTGCAAAACACGGGGTAACGCTGGAAGTTAAGGATCTGGATTATACTAAAGTTGTGGAACAAAAAGATGTGGTTGTGACCCGTTTGGTTGATGGACTGAAGTTTCTGCTCAGTCGCCGCGGTGTGGAAATTGTGGAAGGTGAAGCCCGCTTTCTCAGCCCAACCCAGGTTGAGGTGGGGGACCGAGTTTTTCAGCCGGAAAAGGTGGTTGTAGCCACCGGCACTACCCCGGTGCAGCTGCCTGGGCTGGAGGCTGACGGAGAGCGCATTTTCAACAGTGAAGAAATGCTCGCCGCAGACACCCTTCCCAACTCCCTTTTGATTGTGGGCGGTGGTGTGATCGGCTGTGAGTTCGCTACCGTTTTTGCATCCTACGGGGTGAAGGTGACAATCGTGGAAATGCAGGACCAGATTCTGCCCTGGGATGACCGGGAGATCAGCAGTACACTCACCCGGGAGTTCAAGAAACGGAAGATAAGCGTTCTGACCAAGGCCCGGGTTGGGAAGGTGGAACGGACCGCCGACGGCCTGACCGTGGCAATTGAGCAAAAGGGGCGGGAGCGCATACTGGAAGTGGACCGCATCTTGGTTTCGGTAGGAAGAAAACCGGTAGTCCCAGAGGGGTTCCCAGCGGAATTGGATGGGCGGGGGTACATAGCGGTCAATGAGTCTTTCCAGACATCTGTACCCCACATTTACGCAGCGGGGGATATTATCGGCGGCCTACAGCTTGCCCATTTAGCATTTGAAGAAGGCTGGGCGGCGGTCAACTTCGCTTATGGCGAGCCAGCCCGCAGCGAATGGTTTGTCCCCACCTGTGTTTACACCCAGCCTGAAATAGGTTCGGTGGGGCTTACTGAAACGACTGCCCGGGAAAGGTACGGAGAAGTGATTGTGGCCAAGTATTCCCTCAAGGGCAACGGCAAGGCGGTAATTGCGGGTGATGATGGTGGATTCTGCAAGATCGTTGCTTCTGCCGATGGGGTTGTCCGAGGAGTGCATATTATCGGGCCCCAGGCCACGGAGTTGATCAGCAGCGCCGCAGTGGCTATGGAAAACGGCCTAACCTTAGCCCAGTGGGCCCAGGTGATATATCCGCACCCCACTGTTTCAGAGGCTGTAAAAGAAACGGTGCTGAGCGGTTTAGGCACCGGTTTGCATTCAATTTAGAGA
>DGFC01000164.1:4009-7364 GCA_002391465.1 Firmicutes bacterium UBA3910
AATTAGTGAGATAGCTGAGGAACTGGGCTTAGGCCCCGACGATATTGAGCTCTACGGCAAGTACAAGGCCAAGGTTGATTTGGACGTACTGAAACGGTTGAAAGACAGGCCCAATGGAAAGCTGATTTACACCACGGCCATCACAGCTACGCCCGCCGGTGAAGGTAAGACGGTTACCACTATCGGTTTAACCCAGGCCCTCGGTTATTTGGGCAAAAAGGCAATAACCTGTATTCGCGAACCAAGCTTAGGGCCAACCTTTGGCATTAAGGGAGGTGCGGCAGGTGGCGGCTACTCCCAGGTTGTACCTATGGAAGATATTAACCTCCACTTTACCGGTGACATCCACGCCGTAACTACTGCCCATAATTTGCTGGCTGCCCTGCTTGATAACCATATAGCGCAGGGTAACGAACTGAACATCGATCC
Source organism: Firmicutes bacterium UBA3910 (assembly GCA_002391465.1). GTDB lineage: Bacteria > Bacillota > Limnochordia > Darwinibacteriales > Darwinibacteriaceae > UBA3910. Next base: position 4,439 of record DGFC01000164.1, read on the forward strand.
CAAGCGCATCGTCTTCCGCCGTGTGATGGATATGAACGACCGTCAGCTGCGGAACATCGTGGTAGGTTTGGGCGGACTAGGCAACGGAGTTGTGCGGGAGGCCGGCTTTGATATTTCGGTTGCTTCCGAGATTATGGCCATTTTGTGTCTGGCCAGCGATTTGCAGGATCTGAAGGAACGGGTTGGGCGCATCCTAGTCGCCTACACTTATGATCGCAAGCCGGTCTATGCCAAGGACCTCAATGCCCAAGGGGCCATTGCTGTGATTATGAAAGACGCCATTAAGCCCAATTTGGTCCAGACGCTGGAAGGCCAACCGGCTTTCGTCCACGGTGGACCTTTCGCCAACATCGCCCATGGCAATAACAGTATTGTTGCAACCCAACTCGCCCTGAAATTGGCCGATTACGTGGTGACTGAGGGTGGTTTTGCGGCAGACTTGGGCGCCGAGAAATTCTTTGATATTGTCCATGGCTATTCCGGCCTAAAACCCGATGTGGCCGTTATTGTAGCCTCGGTGAGGGCACTCAACATGCACGGCGGCGTCCCCAGGGACAAGGTGGCAGAAACGAACCTTGAGGCACTGAAAGCGGGTCTTGCCAACCTGGATAAGCACGTAGAAAATGTCAAGAAATTTGGTGTACCCATTGTTGTGGCCATAAACCAGTTCCCAACCGATACACCGGAAGAGCTCAAGCTGGTGCAGGAGCACTGCGAGCAATTGGGAGTACCTTCTGCCCTGTCCCAGGTAGTAGCTAAGGGCGGTGAAGGGGGTAAGGAGTTTGCCGAAACGGTGCTGCGGGTTCTTGAGACGGAGAAAGCGGACTTTAAGCCCCTGTACGATTGGGAACAGCCCATTAAAGACAAGCTGGAGACGTTGGCCCGGGAGATTTACGGTGCGGACGGCGTTGTCTACACTCCGCAGGCAGAGCGTTCAATCCGTACCCTCACCAAACTCGGATACGGCAACCTGCCCGTGTGTGTGGCCAAAACTCAGCATTCCATTTCCGATGATCCCAAATTGAAGGGCGTGCCCACGGGCTGGACGCTGACCATTACCGATGTGCGGCCTTCCCTGGGTGCAGGCTTTTTGGTCTGTCTGGCAGGGGATATTATGACCATGCCAGGTCTGCCCGCCAAGCCCGCCGCTGAAAACGTGGACATTGACGAGGATGGCAACATCACAGGCTTGTTCTAAGACCTTAGTAGAGCAGAGTCCCTGGAGAAAGCTTCTCCCCAGGGCCTCTGCTGTTTTTTCGAAAATGATGTTGTGCAATCGGGTCACAAATGATATACTGACGTAGGTGGAAAGTGCCACAAACGCACCGCCGCTTTTTTCCCCTGTAGGGTTACCTATGGGGGAGTTTTGTTAAGTTGAGGAGGAACGAGAATGACCGTCTTTGCTCGGCAGAGAGAGCAGCTACAAACAGCGATCAAACAAGCTGTGCAGACCGCTCTGGAGAGTGGTAAATTAGAGCTAGCCGAGGTGCCTGAAGTGGGTTTGGAGATCCCGAGAAATCCAAGCCACGGAGATTTCGCATCCAATATTGCGTTAGCTACAGCCAGGGCAGCGAGAAAATCGCCCAGGGAGGTCGCCGAGATTATAGTGGGTAATTTGGACAGCACCCACATCGACCGCGTGGAGATTGCAGGCCCCGGCTTTATTAATTTCTATTTGAAGAATGACTGGCTTTACGCCGTAATTGAAGACATTGAGGAGCAAGGAGAAGCTTACGGCAACAGTGAGATCGGTGGAGGGGAAAAGGTCCTGCTTGAATTTGTGAGCGCCAACCCCGTTGGCCCCATGAACGTGGTCAATGCTCGGGCAGCGGCTGTTGGCGACACGCTGGCCCGCATTTTCCGGGCAGTGGGCTATGATGCCAGCACGGAGTTTTATGTGAACGACGCCGGCAACCAAGCTGACATTTTCGCCCGCTCCATTGAAGCCCGCTACCAGCAGCTGGACGATCCGTCCTATCCGTTTCCCGAGGACGGCTATCCAGGTGACTATGTGACGGAGATGGCCAAGATTCTGCGGGAAGAGAGACCAGACCTGGGCGATCTTCCCTTAGAGGAGCGGTTGGCTTTCTGCAAACGCTGGGGTACGGACAAGATGGTTGAAATCCAGAAAGCTGACCTTGCTGCCTACGGCGTTGAGTTTGATCTATGGTTTAGGGAAAGGGATCTGCATCAAGCCGGTGCCTTGGAGCAAGTGATTGAGATACTGCGGGAAAAAGGATATATCTTTGAAGCGGAGGACGCAGTCTGGTTCCGGTCCACCGATTTTGAGGATGATAAAGATAGGGTTATTATCAAGAGTGACGGTACCTACACTTACGTCACAGCGGATATTGCCTATCACTATGACAAGCTGAAGCGGGGCTATCAGAAGTTGATTAACATTTGGGGCCCCGATCACCATGGGTATATCGAACGGATGAAAGCGGCTATCCAAGCGCTAGGTTACAGCCGGGACACCCTGGAAATCCTCATCCTCCAGTACGTAGCCCTGCTCAGGGACGGACAGCAGGTTAAAATGTCTAAACGGGCCGGCGAGTTCATCACCATGGAAGAGTTGGTGGAAGAGGTGGGCAAGGACGCGGCGCGTTTCTTCTTCCTGCACCGCAGCCCTGAGAGCCATCTCGATTTTGATCTTGACTTGGCTGTGGAGCAGTCCAACGAAAACCCGGTTTTTTATGTCCAATATGCCCACGCTCGCATTGCCAGCATTCTGCGGCAGGCCGGTGAAATGGGAATTGAGATTCCCACCAGTGATCAGGTCCGCCTCGATCTGCTCGAGCACGAGTCCGAGCTGGCCATCATAAGGCAGCTGGCCCTTCTACCAGAAGAACTGCAAACAGCTGCCCAGCAGCGGGAGCCCCATCGCCTAACCCACTACGTTCTGGAGTTGGCAGGTTTGTTCCAT
>DGFC01000164.1:7659-22575 GCA_002391465.1 Firmicutes bacterium UBA3910
TGCGGAAAGTGCTGGGTCTTTTGGGTGTCAGTGCTCCTGAGCAGATGTAAAGGATGTGAATAGACAGTGACTTTCGGCCAAAGTTGGCGAACCCTACTCAAATCTTTCAAAATGAGCTACGAGCATTTGGGCAAACTTGCCCTGCTCAACCTCGTCTGGTTTACGGTTGGCGTCGGTCCCCTCATGATCGGCGCATACCTACCCTGGGAATCACCCCTTGTCCTTTTTGTGGCGGGGATGCTTAGTTTGATCACGTTAGGCGGTGCCTTTCCCGCCCTGCATAGCATGACAAACCGCATTATTGACGGAGAGGTAATAAACTGGCGGCAGTTTCTGCCCGCGTTTAAGAAATACGTGGTGCGGGGGACAATCCTTTTGGCCCTCCGGCTGTTTGGGTTTTTTGTCCTGACCTTCAATATTTGGGTCGCCTTAAACAAGCCCAGTACGCTTTATCTGATCCTGTCCGGTTTCTGGCTCTGGGGAATTGTTTATTGGTACGCCATGCAGCAGTATGTTTATCCCCTTTTGACCAGGCACGACTTGGGCGTCCTAACTGTTTTGAAGCGGGCTGCCCTGCTTACACTGGACAATCCCCTCGCCAGTGTCTTTGTCTTTGTGATTAGTGTTGTTATAAACGTTCTCAGTGTGATATTGACCGTTCCCTTAACGATTTTCACTGCCGGGTTTTTAGCCTTTTTGCAGAATAATTTCCTCCTTGCGCTTCTAGAAAAATACAGTGAGCCGGAGGAAAAAGTGGTGGAGAGCGGAGAGCAGCAACAGGAGGGTGGAGAGTGAGTAAGTTTGTTTTTGTCACTGGCGGTGTTGTTTCCAGTTTAGGCAAGGGAATTACGGTAGCGTCTTTGGGTAGACTGTTGAAGAGCAGGGGTCTGCGTGTTAACGTACTGAAATTAGATCCCTATCTTAACGTCGACCCCGGTACAATGAGCCCGTTTCAGCACGGTGAGGTTTTTGTGACCGAAGACGGTGGTCAGACCGACCTAGACTTGGGACATTATGAGAGGTTTATCGACACCAATCTAACTAAAAAGAGTAATGTAAGTACAGGTCAGATTTACGAAACGATCATTTCTCAGGAGCGCCGCGGAGAGTTTTTAGGCGGTACAGTCCAAGTCATTCCCCATGTTACAAATGAAATCAAAAACCGCATTCTAGCGGGAAGTGTGGATGGGGAAGTGGATGTGGTTTTGGTTGAGATTGGCGGTACGGTGGGCGATATTGAGAGCTTACCGTTCTTGGAAGCAATCCGTCAGCTGCGTATGGATATAGGTAAGGAATCCTGCCTTTATGTTCATGTCACCTTGATACCCTACATTGCCGCAGCGCAGGAACTGAAGACTAAGCCAACCCAACACAGCGTGAAGGAACTCCGCAGTATCGGTATTCAGCCCGATGTTATTGTCTGTCGTAGTGAACGGGAACTGACGGACGACCTTCGAGCCAAGATAGCCCTCTTCTGTGATATTGAAGAAAGAGCGGTTATACCCAATGTGGATGCAAAAAGTATCTACGAGGTACCCCTCTCCCTGGCTCGTTTTGGCCTTGATGAGATCGTCTTGGAAAGACTGAACCTTCAAGCTGGACCGGCGGATTTGAGTGATTGGATTGAGCTTATAGAATCCATTCAAAAAGTGTCCGGCCAGGTGGACATAGGTATTGTGGGCAAGTATGTTTCCCTACCCGACTCTTATTTAAGTGTGGTTGAAGCCCTGCGTCACGCCGGATTCGCCCTCGGAAAAGATATCGAGATGCACTGGATTGATGCGGAGCAGTTGGAGACAGGGAACCTCGACCCTTTAGCCCAGTTAGATGGGATTGTGGTACCGGGAGGATTTGGGGTACGTGGTGTGGAAGGGAAGATTAAGGCGGTGCAGTATGCGAGGGAGAACAACATTCCGTTTTTTGGAATCGCCCTGGGCATGCAGTGCGCCGTGATGGAATTCGCCCGCAATGTGGCTGGACTGCCTGATGCAGGGAGCATTGAGTTTGGACATGACAGCAGCCCTGTAATCAGCTTTATGCCTGGCCAGCCGGAGATAATCGGTCTGGGCGGATCCATGCGGCTGGGGACTTTCCCCTGTGTGTTGACGGAAGGGTCCCGCAGCTTTGAAGCATACCAGCAGTCCGTTATCCACGAAAGACATCGACACCGTTATGAACTTAACAACGGCTACCGCGAACTGTTGGTTGAATCTGGCTTACAGTTGAGCGGTCTGTCCCCAGACGGTGAACTGGTTGAGGTTGTGGAACTGCCAAATCACCCCTGGTTTGTGGGTACCCAGTTTCATCCCGAGTTCAAGTCGAGGCCAACCAGACCGCACCCCTTGTTTGTCAGCTTTGTCAAAGCGGCAATCAGCCAGAGAGAGAGATAACCTTCGTGGAGGTGTTAGTAAATGGTGCGCATGAAAGTGAAAGTGGTCGGCATCGATCGGGAAACGCTGCTGCCCGTGGTTGTCTTGGCAGACAACGATGAGCAGTCCTTCGTCCCCCTGTCAATCGGCCCGGCCGAAGCTAACGCCATCGCCATTGTGATGGAAAATGTGGAAATTACGCGGCCCTTAACCCACGATCTTCTCCTGAACACCATTCTTGCCCTTGGCGCTAAAGTGGACTGTATTGTGATTACGGACATAGCTGATAACGTCTATTACGCCGAGCTCCGTCTCCTGCAGGGAGAAAAGGAGCTGCGGATAGACTGCAGGCCCAGCGACGCCATTGCACTTGCCCTCAGGGCAGGGGCGCCGATCTTTGTGGAGCAAAAGGTATTGGAACAGGCGATTGCGGTGCCTCAGGAAGAAGACCCGGAGCTGGAAGAGTTCCGTCTTTTCTTAAAGGATCTCTCGCCTGATGACTTTGTGAAATAGGGCAAGCGGAAGAATTTGTATAGATGTGAATAACCCGGCGCATACTCTCCCTAAGGGAGGTATGCGCTGTGTTTTATCGGAAATTCTGCTTGTTGATTGTGATTGGTCTCTTACTTCTTTTTCCTGCCATGGCCCATGGGAATGCAAAGCAGTGGCGACTCGTCCACGGTTATGTTCTGCACGTACAGCCTGAGGAAAACAAAATCATGTTGGAAGTGGATGGTAGGCCCCATATTTACCTAATTGAGCCGGACTGTACCATCCTGCGCCAGGGCAGCCCCACCTCACTCGCCTCTTTACGCCCCATCACCGAATACGATCTACAGGATGCCCTCTGCTGGATCAATCCCCAGAACCAGATCAGCTGTATTTTGGCAAACTACTCTGTTTGCGAAGAAGGGGGACGCTTGGTTAAACGCGATATCTTTGGTAATGTCCAATAACTTCAAAGGAAAAACCCTCTCGTTGGCGAATATTAACTCGCGATAGGAGGAATTAACGTGGTTGTCCACAGCGAGAGGGCCATAGCCTTAACCTGTCCTGCGTGTCAGTTGGTACAGGGGCATGAGTTTTCCCTTTTCAGGCTTTTTGAACCGCTGCAGCTTATCTGCAGCTGCGGTTTTTCACAGGGCCATTTTCGCAAGCGCAGAAAAGGCTATGAACTGGATGTTCTCGATGTGAACGGCAATCGCGTCCGAATGCTGTTCTCAAAACGCGAGCTTTTCCATACAGATCTAATAAATGTCCGTTCGCCCAGCAGCGGTCAGAAGCTGGGCTATTTGGGCAGCCCACAAGTGGTGAGGGAAACGATTGAGACCGATGCCCACAGTTTCCCGGAGGTTCCCACGGATTTCTCCAATCCGCCCGTGATGCGCCAAATTTTGGATATCCTGCAGGATTTGGCCATAGAAAGTAAAATTAGATGCGTGTGTGACCGGCCCATGGTGGGCCTCGATGTCTATGCGGACAGGGTGGAACTCGTCTGTTCCCACTGCGCCAGTACGGTGCGGATTAGTGCCACAACAAGCGAGCATGTGCACAGCCTGGCTCGGGTAGGGGAGATAGTTATGGAGCCGAGCTACGCCAGGCACCTCGAAGCACTTAAACCATTGAATTGATTCGAAACGATGAGGAGGTAATTTTCAGTGTTAGTATCAGGCAAAGAATTATTTACTGCTGCAAAAAAAGGCGGCTATGCGGTGGGGGCTTTCAACCTCAACAACATGGAGATTCTGCAGGCTATCATTGAGGCTGCTGAAGAAGAAAACTCCCCTGTATTTCTCCAAGCCAGCCAGGGTGGAATTAAGTACGCCGGTGTGGAATACATAGCCGGTATGGCCAAAGTGGCTGCTGAAAAGGCAAAAGTGCCCGTGGCATTGAACCTTGACCACGGTACAGACTTCAGCCAGGTTGTACAGTGTATCCGCCACGGTTTTTCTGCTGTTATGATCGACGCTTCCCGGTATCCCTTTGAAGAGAACATCGCTTTAACCCGCAAAGTAGTGGAAATTGCGGAACCATGCGGCGTGTCCACCGAAGGGGAACTGGGCAAAATCGGTGGGGTTGAAGACGATATCAAAGTTTCCGCTGCAGACGCAACCTTCACCGATCCCCAGGAAGCAGCTGAATTTGTGGAGCGGACCGGCGTAGATGCATTGGCAATCGCCATCGGCACCGCCCATGGCGTGTACAAAGGCAAGCCAAAACTTGACTTTGAACGCTTAGAGCAAATTGCTGCTGCCACCGACATTCCCCTCGTTCTGCACGGCGCTTCCGGCGTGGGCGATGAGGATGTCCGTAAAGCGGTTGAACGCGGTATCTGCAAGATCAACATTGATACTGAGCTTAGAATAGCTTTTGCCAGCGCAATCAAAAAGGTTCTGGCTGAAAACCCGGACGAGATCGATGCCCGTAAGATGTTGGGGCCTGCTCGTGATGCCATGAAGGAAGTTGTTAAGTACAAAATGCGCTTGTTCGGATCGTCCGGCAAAGCTTGATCGAGACAAGGGGGGATACGTCCCCCCGTTTTCCTAAAGGTGGTGAATGTTTGAATATCGCAGAACTGGAATTGAAGACGGCCTCAGAATTACAGGAGATCGCTCGTAATTCTGGCATTTCGGGCTTCACAAGGCTCCGCAAGAAGGACTTAATTATCGAAATTCTGAAGCATGAGACGACCAAGGAGAACTTATTGTTCATCAGCGGAATCCTGGAAATAACCAGTGAGGGTTATGGTTTTCTGCGCGTTTCCAACTACACACCGAGTTCGGATGATGTGTATGTCTCCCCTTCCCAGATTCGGCGCTTTTCCATGCGCACAGGGGATGAAATCTTAGGCCAGGTCCGTCCTCCTAAGGAAGGGGAACGCTACAAGGCCCTTTTAAGAGTACTGGCCATCAACTTATCCGATCCGGAGTTGGCCGCCCGGCGTCCTTCCTTTGATGATCTTACGCCCATCTACCCCAACCAGCGCATTCATTTGGAAACTTCGCCCCAGGGCTACTCCATGCGCCTTATGGACCTGCTGTCGCCGTTAGGCTTCGGTCAGCGCGGCTTGATTGTGTCGCCGCCTAAGGCGGGGAAGACGACTATTTTAAAGATGATTGCCAACGCCATCGAGGAGAATCACCCCGATGTGGAAGTAATTGTGCTTCTCATTGACGAACGACCGGAGGAAGTAACGGATATGCGGCGTTCCGTGGCGGGAGAGGTGATCAGTTCTACCTTTGACCAGCCCCCCGAAAACCATGTGCAGGTTGCCGACATTGTCCTTGCTAGGGCAAAAAGCCTGGTTGAGTCGGGTAAAGACGTAGTCATTCTGTTGGACAGTATTACGCGCCTTGCCCGAGCCCATAACTTAGTTGTCCCACCCAGCGGCCGTACGCTATCCGGTGGTGTGGACCCGGCGGCACTGCATCGGCCCAAGAGGTTCTTTGGAGCCGCCCGGAAGTTGGAGGAACAGGGCAGTTTAACAATAATTGCCACCTGTTTAGTGGAAACGGGCAGTCGGATGGACGATGTCATTTACGAAGAGTTTAAAGGTACGGGTAATATGGAGCTCCATTTGGACAGAAAACTGGCGGAGCGCCGTGTTTTCCCTGCCGTCGATATTTACCGCTCCGGCACGCGCCGCGAAGAACTGCTCCTTACGCCAAAGGAGCTGGATGCTACTTGGCTGCTGCGCCGCTTAATGAGCACGCTGGGGCCGGCAGAGACGCTGGATCTCCTTTTAGAGCGTGTTACCAACACTAAGGACAATGCAGAACTGTTGGAGTTGATCACTACCTCTGCTTTTGCCGATAACGTTAGGAATAGGTAAAAGGGTTTTTTGAATTAACATCGAATTACGTAGATTGAGCTATTGTCATTTGGGAGGACCGGGTATGTGGAAGCGGCTGCTGAATAATAAGTTGTTTGTCCTGATCGCCATTATGGTGGTCTTTAGTCTGGGTATCCTGGGCCAGGTCGATACGCGCATGCATATCGGCGGCAGCGATTGGGACCTGGACAATTTGATCTACATAAATATAGACGAGTACCTCGTTGACAAAGCGGGAGAGCCTGCCATTCAGCAGCAGGCCGGTCTGGTACAGCCGCAGCTGGGAACGGGAGACAAGGAGGAGGTTTCTGACACGGCTTTGGAAACTTTGGCCGCGGATGAACCTGAGTTTGTAGTTCCAGGTGAAACCCTTGCTTTGATGTTGGAAGAGGAAATTCCCCCGCCTGTTAACGGCAAAGAAGCACTTACCCCTCCCACAGCTGAGCTTCCACAGGTTGAGGAGAAGAAAGAAGAAAAGCCTACCATTTTTATACATAAGGTCCACGCAGGCGAGACCCTGTGGGACATTGCTAAGGCGTACGGGATTACGGTGGATGCCATCTTGTCAGCTAACTCCCTTAAGGATCCGAACCGGATCGCGGTAGGGCAGGAGCTCCGCATTTTATCGGTGCAGGGTGTGCTCCACAAGATAGCTACCGGAGAGAGTCTATGGGAAATAGCTGAGCGCTATGAAGTGTCCATAGATGAGATTGTGAAGGCTAACTCCATCCAAGACCCCAATAAAATTTCGCCCAATACGGAAGTTGTCATACCCGGTGCCACCCGCCTGCGGCCGAGGGACGTATTGGTTGTGAACGGCCAACTCCAGAAGGCATTTGACTGGCCCACCCGGGGCAGAATCTCTTCGCCCTTTGGACCTCGCTGGGGTAGGATGCACAACGGTTTGGACATTGCGGTGGTCACGGGTACACCCATTAAGGCAGCGGCCGATGGGCGAGTTACCTTCGCTGGCTGGAACGGTGGTTATGGCATCCTGGTCATCATTGACCACGGCAATAATGTGGAGACGCGTTACGCCCACAACTCCCGTTTGAATGTGAAGGTAGGCCAGAAAGTATCCCGCGGTGATGTGATTTCATACAGCGGTAACACAGGAGTTTCCACCGGGCCCCACCTGCACTTTGAGATCAGGTACAAGGGAAATCCGGTTAATCCCCAGACTTATTTGAAATAACTACAGCAGTAATATTGCCAGAAAGACGGGATTGTGTTATAATCGTTTTTGGCTTAGCTAGCAAAGATAGTGAGGTGAACGCGGACATGAAAGCTGGAATACATCCGGAATATGGAAAATGCATAGTAAATTGCGCCTGTGGTGAAACTTTTGAAACCAGGTCTACGCGAAGCGAGATTCGGGTGGAAGTGTGTTCCAAATGTCACCCCTTCTATACCGGTCAAAGACAGACACTAACAAGTACGGGTGGACGGGTTGAACGTTTCCTCACCAGGTACAATATGAAAGAAACCGAAAGTGGATCGACTGTAGAAGCACAAGAATAGGCTTGATTTGGCCAAAAAGCAGGGGTAACCCTGCTTTTTTTGTTGGAGGGATGATAGATGGGAGTGTTCCTGGCTCCCATGGCAGGCGTGACGGATCTGCCGTTCCGCCTTATTGCCAGGGAATACGGGGCCGATTTGGTTGTGACCGAAATGGTTTCAGCCCAGGCTCTTCTGTATGAAAACAGAAAAACGATGGATATGCTCGCCATAGAACAGGCAGAGCGGCCCGTGGCGGTCCAGCTCTTTGGCAGGGATCCACAAGTTATGGCGGAAGCGGCCCGCCTTGTTTATGAGAAGGCCAAGCCGGAGATGATCGATCTCAATTTCGGCTGCCCCACACCGAAAATAGTGAAAAACGGCGATGGGGCCGCCCTACTCAAAAACCCCAAATTGCTGGCGGAAATAGCAGCAGCGGTAGCTAGGGCCGTTCCCATTCCGGTTACAGCCAAGATCCGCTTGGGCTGGGGTGGGGAGAGTATCAACTGCGTCGAAGTGGCGCAGCGGGTGGAGGAGGCGGGGGTCCATTGGCTTACTGTCCACGCCCGTACCCGGGAGCAGTTCTACTCAGGTACAGCCGACTGGGGTTGGTTGGCAAAGGTCAAGCAAGCGGTGGGCATTCCAGTTGTGGGTAACGGCGATGTCTTTTCGCCTGAGGATGCCGAGCGGCTTTTAAAGGAAACCAACTGTGACCATATAGCGGTGGCGCGGGGTGTCAGGGGCAACCCCTGGCTCTTTCAGCAGATCAAGAGCTGGCTGGAAAAGGGCACTAAGCTGCCTGACCCAACTGTGGAGGAACGGGTCGCCCTCGCCTTAAGGCACCTTCGTCTTAAGGTGGAATACGCCGGTGAGTCTCGAGCAGTACGGGAAATGCGGCCCCATTTAATGTGGTACTTGAAGGGCGTGCCGGGCTCGGCTCAGCTGCGACAGCGGATCAACACTGCGGGCAGTTTGGCGGAGATGGAGAGGATCTTGAATTCGCTTGTAGACTGAATTCAAGTCTGGTATAATAATCCTGTGTACACAATGTGCACAAGAATTTGGGGTGGAAAAATGGCTGAGTTTTTCCGAGTTGGCGATAAGTTGTTGAACCGTGACAAGCTGGACAGGATAGTCGACCGCATCTTCGAGCTGCGTATGTCCGGTCTGTCCCAGCAGGATACTGCCCAACGGGTTGGCTGCGATAGGACGTTCATTTCCCGCCTAGAGAGTCTGGCAGAAGTGCGCAAAGGGGGAAGTGTGGCAGTTATCGGGTTTCCCGTGGCAAACAAGGCTGAACTCTTGGAAGTATGCGGCAGCCTTGGGGTGGAATACACACTGCTCATGACGGATTCGGAACGCTGGGATGTGATCCAGTCCTTTGACGGTCAAAGCCTGTTGAATTGGGTGATGGGCATTATTGCGGAGATGAGTGAATATGATCATGTGGTTATGATCGGCTCTGATATGCGCATCCGCCTGGCCGAGGCCATCCTGGGGGAAAGACTCTTTGGTGTTATGATTGGCCGTTCTCCCATCACAGAAGATTTTTATATGAGTCCCGAGAAACTGAAGGAACTGATAATTTCAATTAAAGGAGATTAGCTCATGAGGCGCATCGTAAGTGTGAGCATCGGCTCTTCCCTCAGGGACAGTAAAGCGGTTGTAAACGTCCGCGGTGAAGATTTTTCCATTGAAAGAATCGGCACAGATGGTGACATTGACAGAGCGATTAAGATGATTGAGGAGCTCGATGGCCAAGTGGCAGCCTTCGGCATGGGTGGCATTGACCTTTACTTAAGCGCCGGTAACCGCCGTTACATTTTGCGCGAGGCGAAACGAATCGCCCGGGCAGCCAAGGTTACGCCCATTGTGGACGGCTCAGGCCTCAAGAACACCCTTGAGCGCAGGGCGATCGAGACCTTGGTCAGGGAAGCCCCGGAAATGTTCGAGGGCAAACGGGTGCTGCTCACCTGCGCTCTGGATCGTTTCGGTATGGCCCAGGCCCTGGCCGAGATCGGCTGCGAAGTACTCTACGGTGATTTCCTCTTTGCCCTAGATCTAGATGTGCCCATCTACAGTCTCAAGGCTATGGAACGGGTGGTAAGGGTATTAGCACCTTTAGCGGTACAGCTGCCCTTTAAATGGCTCTATCCCATCGGTAAGAAACAGGAAGATAAGCCTAAAGCGGTTAAATTCGCTAAGTACTATGAGTGGGCGGACATTATTGCCGGCGATTACCATCAGATCCGCAAATACATGCCGGAGAATTTGGCCGGCAAAACACTGATAACCAATACCATCACCCCCGGTGACGTTGAGTTTCTGCGGGAACGCAGCGTGCGGGAGTTGATCACAACTACGCCCAATATTGACGGTCGTTCCTTTGGCACGAATGTAATGGAAGGCCTGCTTGTCACGTTGATTGACAAGCCTCCCGCCGAAATTACTGCTGCAGATTACAACCAGATTCTAGACGAACTGGGTTTAGTTCCACGGAGGGAATTGTTGGGCGCTTAATTTAGCTGGAGATAAGCCTCTGTTAGTGGGCTTGGGAAGGGGATGAGCATTCTTGACATCCCTTTTCTTGTTACTTATAATAGATGGAGCATTGCGGAAGATTTGTAGATACCGAAGTTGTTTTCTACCTGGGAGGGTATTATCTAGTTCACAAATCTTTTGAACTGTAATTGAAAGGGACTGAAGCGGATGACCGATAAAGAAGTGTATCTAACCCCGGAGGGTTTGAAAAAGCTAGAAGCAGAACTGGAGTTTTTAAAGACAGTAAAAAGGCGTGAGGTAGCGGAACGGATTAGGGTCTCGCTGGAGTTTGGCGACATCAGTGAGAACGCTGAGTACGATAACGCCAAAGAAGAACAAGCATTCATTGAAGGTAGAATCTTAACACTGGAAAAGTTACTGCGTAACGCCAAGCTTATTGAACCCAACGAGGATGAGGACGAGGCTGTCGTCTCCTTAGGCAAAATGATTACACTACGGGATCTGGAAACATCTGAAGTCTTTGAATACCAGCTGGTGGGGTCGGCTGAGGCCAACCCGGCTGAAGCTAAAATCAGCAACGAATCCCCAGTGGGTCGGGCTATTATCGGTAAGATGCCCGGGGCCATTGTGGAAGTGGAGGTACTGGACGGTACACTTCGCTACGAGATTGTGAAAGTTGCCAGATAAACAGGGGGTAATAGTGTGAGTGAGCAGCAGATCGACTATCGAGGCGATAGGGACGAACTTAATGAATTGTTGAGAATACGCCGCGAAAAGCTGCAGTTCCTGATCGAACAGGGCCTTGATCCCTACGGCGATAAATTTGACCGAACTCATATGGCGGATGATATTATTGCCAATTTTGACTCGCTGGAGGGGCAGGAAGCGGTTCTGGCAGGCAGGATTATGTCCATGCGCGGCCACGGTAAGGCCAGTTTTGCCGACCTAATGGATCCAAGCGGCCGCATCCAGCTCTATTTCAGAGTGAATACGCTGGGTGAGGAGAAATACGCCCTGTTGGATAAGATGGATATTGGCGACATCCTTGGTGTTAAGGGTACCATCTTTAGAACTCGGCGGGGCGAGATCAGTATTGAGGTTCAGGATTTCAAATTCCTGTCCAAATCACTGCGGCCTTTGCCAGAGAAATGGCATGGTCTCAAGGACGTTGATCTGCGATATCGCCAGCGCTATGTTGACCTTATCGTCAACCCTGAGGTGCGCAGGGTATTCGAAACCCGCAGCCGCATCATTCAAATTATCCGTCAAGTGCTAACCGAGCAGGGGTATATGGAAGTGGAGACTCCCATGCTCAACGTGATCGCGGGGGGAGCCAACGCCAGGCCCTTCATAACCCACCACAATGCACTGGACATGGATCTATACCTGCGTATTGCCCCTGAGTTGTACTTAAAACGCCTCTTGGTGGGCGGTTTTGAAAAGGTCTTTGAACTGGGTAAGAACTTCCGCAACGAAGGCCTGTCCACCAAGCATAACCCGGAATACACATCCTGTGAGATTTACAAAGCTTACGGCGATGCAGAAGATATGATGAAGCTGACTGAGGAAGTCTTCGCCCGGATAGCAGTGGAGCTCACCGGCAGCACCAAAATTGTGTACCAGGATCAGGAGATCGATCTGACTCCGCCTTGGCCGAGAAAGCCCATGCTGGAAGCTATTAAGGAGTATTCAGGTGTGGATCTAGCCGTCCTCAGCTTAGAGGAAGCCCGTCTGGCTGCCAAGGAGAAAGGTTTGGAACTGGATCCCAAGGCAGGCTATGGTCAGATTGTGGAAGAGTTCTTTGATGCATTTGTGGAGCCCAAGCTCATTCAGCCCATCTTCATAACGGAGCATCCTGTGGAGGTAAGTCCTTTGGCTAAGCGGAAAAAGGACAATCCCAGAATCACGGATCGTTTCGAGCCTTTTATCGTTACCTGGGAAGTGGCCAATGGCTTTACTGAGCTAAACGATCCCATTGATCAGGAACAGCGCTTCCGCCAGCAGATGGAACAGCGGGAACAGGGGGACGATGAAGCCCACATGATGGACGAGGACTACATCCGGGCACTGGAATATGGCATGCCGCCCGCAGGTGGGCTTGGTTTTGGCATCGACAGGATGGTTATGCTCTTTACCAACTCCGTATCCATCCGCGACGTCCTGCTCTTTCCCCATATGCGTCCCCGTCAGGACATTTAACCCACACGGCTATTTCAAGCGGCGCCGGCCGAACCGGCCCGCCATACGTTTCCAGGCGGCTGAAAAGCCGCCTGAATTGATCACGAAGAAAACAACTGCCCCCGCACTGACAAAGGCCACGAGCCCATAGATGCTGCGGCGGGCAGTTTTGTTTTGCTCCGAACCCGCCGCCTCAGCAGTGGGTCCGTAAAAGTACAAATCGACCACTTCTGCAAAGAGGCTGATCCCCCGCTCCGCAGCGGAGCGATTGTTGGTGTGGGCACCTGCCTCTAAGAGCAGGCTTAAGGGGGAGAGGTCTTGGTTGTAATTGCCCCGGCCGAAATAAATACCCTTAATAAGTCCGGGGTAGAGCTCATCGCCGATCTTCTTGAGGGATTGGGCGTACTGCCGGTTCAAACTCAAATTCTGGTTTTGCCTGCCCACCACGAACTGGACGCTGGTCACCCATTCGTCGTTGAGCTGGACGGCGTAATAGTGTTGGGGAGCCGCATCTCGATGCACATCGAAAATGGCGTCCGGCTCCTTAGACAGCAGTTCCAGCACCGTTTCCCTGGAGCGCCGGTAGGCCCCCCGATCGTGGGGGAGATGGAGCTGCTCAGAGTACTCAATTTTGATGCCTCGCTCCTGCAATGCTTTGGCGAAAGCTTTACCCACTTGATGGATGCCACCTTTACCGTTGATGCTGTCTGTGCCATCGGTGGGAACGTAACTTTCCGCGTTATGGGTATGGTAAATCGCCATAGTCCCCTTCTCCGCCTTGGCAGCGCGTAAGCCCAGCGCTTTACGCAGTTCGGTAAGGGGAACGACCTCCAGTTCTACCTCTCCCACAAATTCCGTTCTGGCAATCCCCGCTTCAGCGTCTACCTCAATTACCTCATAGAGTCGATTCTGACTGTCTAGGTACTGATCTTCCACATAGACCATGCGGCCCGTCTCCAGTAGTACCTCCCCGTCCGGATCTAGGATAGTGTAGTACTGGCCACTGGGAAGGAAGCCCCCCCAGTCATCGTCCGAGTCTGCCAAGGCAGTCCCAAATAGATTGATTACAAACAAGAGGATAAGGAAGGGGATTAACTCATACCTATTCAGAATCATCGCCTCCCTGTTCGGTTAAGGTGCCTTTGTGCAGAAACTCCCGCACCTCACCAATCACCTCAGCGATAAATACCGCCAGGAAGGGGCAGATTACCGCGCTTGAGAACATACCTCCGCTGCCCAGGACAATGGGTTGGTTGATGCCCTGCACGAGAAGTTGGATAAAGGCGACCAAATCGGCCAGGAAAACACCTAAAATGCCCGCGATAAAAGCACCCCGGCGGGAGCGGTTCCAGAGGTAGGCGAGGAGCCCGGCGAATATACCGGCGCTGAAGACCGGGTCCAAAAGCCCCGGATCGGGGGGCAGCACCTTGTCTGTTATGACCACTAATAGCGCTGTCGCCAAGCTGATGCCCAGGGCACTAGCACTTTCCCTTGGAGATGTGGTTAGGAGGAGATAGGCCGCGATACCAAGCAGCGCCACCGAACCCAAATTCACCCTGAGGTGAAGACCGAGGTTGATGGTAGGGAAGAAGTGTCCGGCGATCATGGCTGCCAGGATGAGTAGGGCGGCCGTATCGGTTAATCGCATGCGGTCCAAGACCCTTTGTCCCAGTCCGAGGAAGATGAGGATACTTACTAGTGCAAGGAGAAAAACACTGGTGAAAGGCTGGATCTGATTCACCTTCTTGTCTCTAGACTAGTTTTAGTTTACAAAAAAACCCCCGTAATATACACGGGGGTGGGAGGACATGGGAGGTCTACTCCTGGAACGGTGGGAATTTGAACAGGCCCGATAGGGTGGCTGCTCTGATTAAAATGGCGATGAGGGGTCCCACAAAGATGCCCCAAACACCGAAGAAGACGATGCCGCCATAGATAGCCATGAGCATTAGGAGGGGATGGATACCCACCGAGTCGCCCATGATCTTAGGTTCGGAGAGTTGTCTTACTGCAAAAATTACCAAGTACAGAATTGTCAGATAAACCGCCCGATCGGTGGAACCCATAATTACGTTTACAGCGACCCATGGGGTAAACATGATTCCCGGGCCCACAACCGGAATATTGTCCAGAATCCCGATTAAAATGGCTATGAGGAGCCAATAACGGGTGCCGATTAAGAACAGACCAACACCTGCAATCACTGTGGATATAATCAGCATCAGCAAGCGCCCTTTGACAAATCCCAAAAGGTCAGTGGCAACTAACTTCCTGGTGTGTCCCACCTGGCCCCTAAAACGGGGAGGAACGAAATTCATCAGCGTATCCAGGATCAAATCCTTGTCCCTGGCTATAAAAAAGGTGGAGACTAAACTGATTAAGCTTACAACAACGAAAACGGGAAGGCTGGTGAATGCCGCCAGCACCTTATTGATCAGGTCCCTTGTCCCCGTTTCCAGTACAACCAAGAAGTCCTGTACACTGCGTTGAATATTGAGGCTGACAATGGGGGGCAGGGCCTGTCTCTTATACACATCT
>DGFC01000014.1:0-6834 GCA_002391465.1 Firmicutes bacterium UBA3910
CAATTGCCCTGCCTTTCATCTTGATGCAGATGCGCTGGCGTATGCTGATGCCAGGTAGAAATCTCTGGGAGGGTTTGGGCAACCTTATCGGCAAATGGCCTGCCCGTTTTGTAGTTTTGTATTACAGTTTTTATGCCTGGCGCCTGGCCAGTTTAGTGGTCACCGATTTGACCAGGTTCATTGCGGCAGTCTCACTGGAAAGCACGCCCACATCGCTCATGGGCTTGATGCTGGCGCTGCTCGCCCTATGGGGTGTGAAGGCCGGCGTAGAAGCACTGGGCCGTTGGAGTATCGTTACGGTAAGATTCATCATCCCCCTCAGTCTTCTCATGTTCCTTCTCATCTTGACCGAAGTCAATCTGCGGCATTTCCTTCCCGTGCTTTACCACGGTTTTCTGCCTGTTGTAATGGGCGCTTTGGAACTGCTCGATTTTCCCTTCCTCACCACAGGCTTGGTTTTTTGGGTGTTTGACTCCTTCGAAGAAAAGGAATCACCCAAACGGATCTTTTTACCCGGCTTTCTCATTGCCGCGGTGATGCTCCTTTTCATTTCTTCCTCCGTCCTGGCGGTGATTGGAGCGCACAAATATTCAGCTTCCTACTTTCCCACCTTTGTAGCTATTTCCCGCATTGACATAGCCCGTTTCCTAAGCCGTTTAGAAACAAGTGTAGGCATCTTATTTGTGGTGGGCAGCTTCCTGAAACTCAGCGTATGCCTCTTGGTGGCCAGCAAAGGGCTGGCCTGGGGTCTAGGTTTTACCGATTACAGGTTCTTAGTTACACCCTTAGCGCTGGGCACCGTTGCGGGCTCCCAATGGTTCACTAAAGACCTGATGGAAATTTATTTTACGGCCACAAAAATGCTCCATCCCTATGACTTGTCCATACAACTGGTCATTCCCCTAATTTTGTGGGTCGTGGCGGAAGTGAAACACCGGGGACAGAGGTGAGCTTAGGGATTATCAATTGCCTCACAGACCGCCTGATAAAAACGGGGCCGCAGCGGGAAAATGGCATCGTTGTGCCGGGTGGGATGGACTCGATTGGTGAGCAGAATAGCGTAGAAACCCCTCGAAAAGTCGATCCAGAGCGACGTGCCGGTAAAACCGGTGTGGCCGATTGACTTGGGAGAAAGGAGGGGGCCTCCGAAACAGTCATGGCCAGGGAGGACCCAACCTAGGGTGCGCGGCTGCTTGGGATCTGGGCTGTAGTTGTTGTGAAGCAGTTTGACAGTACTGGGCTGCAGAATTTGCTTACCCTTGTAACTGCCTTCATCGAGCAGCATCTGGCAGAAGACGGCCAGTTCTACTGCTGTACCGAACAAGCCCGCATTGCCGCTCACACCGTCCAAGGCCCGCGCCCGCTCATCGTGAACTACACCCCGCAAAAAGGACTGATTCTTTTCATCCCATTCGGTACAAGCTGTCCTGTTTCTCTTTTCGGCAGGAGGATTGTAGCCCGTATCCTTGAACTTAAGTGGTAGGGCTACCAGTTCCTGAAAAAGCTTGTCCAGCCTTGTTCCCGTTATCTTCTCTAAAATAAGGGCGAGGGCAATAAATCCGGTGCAGGCGTAGAACACGCTGGTCCCAATGGGGCTGCGCAGGGGCCTGTCAAAAACTGCCTCCAGGGCGGTTTCTCTTTGGCCAAAACGAGGATGGTACTCCAGCCGGTAAGCAGAGGGCATGCCCGCGCTGTGGGTGAGCAACTGCTCAATTGTGATTGGCTGCTTATCCAAGGGAGCCCAGGGTAGGATCTCACCGATGGTGGTATCCAGTCGCAAGAGCCCCTGTTCTGCCAGCTGGAGGGTGACAGTGGTTGTACTGATCACTTTGGTGAGGGAGGCCAGATCGAAGATGGAATCGATTTGGGTCCCTGCTGCACCGTCAAGATAGCAGAGGCGGCCAAAGGCCTCAGCTGCCGCTATTTTCCCTTGATAACCTATGAAGGCAACTGCAGCAGAGGCGTGTTCGTCTGCAACGAATTGGGCTGTATATTTCAGGGCTTGACTAAACATAGTGCCATTCCTTTCCAAGTGTATTACCAAGGTGGGCCCGTTTTTTCCAATGATAACATTATGGGGGCGATTACATGGACGCTAGAGAGCGATACCAGGCTTGGTTAGACCATCTGTTAATCGATAACGACACAAAGGCAGAGCTTAGGGCCTTGGACTCTGATCCAGCGGAAATTGAGGACCGCTTTTTCCGCACGTTGGAATTTGGTACAGGCGGTATGCGGGGCCAAATGGGGGCCGGTTCTAACCGCATGAACATATATACTGTTCGTTTGGCTGTTCAGGCTTTGGCCCATACCTTGAAAAAGACAGGCAGAACAGCAGGGGGAGTAGTGATCGCCTACGATTCTCGCCATAAATCTAGGGAGTTTGCTGAGGAGGCCGCCGCCGTTTTGGTGGGCAATTTAATTCCTGTGTATGTTTTCCCCGCCATTGCACCCACTCCTCTTTTATCCTATGCCGTAAGGTACTGCCAAGCCTCAGCAGGGATCGTCATTACCGCCAGCCACAATCCTCCCGCTTACAACGGTCTTAAGGTGTATAATGAACGGGGTAACCAGGTCTTGGCGGAGGAAGCGGATGTAATCAGCTCCCACATGGCTGCCCTCAGCCTGGAAGATGTGTTCATTGACAAAAACCCAAAGGGCAGTGAGCTTTGGCGGGAGTGTGGAGAGGAACTTCTCGATGCGTATTACGAGCGTCTTCTGGCAATTACGCCTGACGTGGAAGGCGGTCATGATCTAAGGATTCTCTATACACCGCTCCACGGCACAGGTGCCCGATTCGTCCCCGAAATTCTACGTAAGGCAAGTTTCCACGCAGTCTCTACCGTGACTGAACAGATGGTGCCCGACGGAGATTTTTCCACAGTCCGTTCCCCCAATCCGGAAGCGAGGGATGCATACGAACTAGCCTTTGCATATGCTGAGAAGGACCCGTTTGATTTGATCATCGCCACCGACCCCGATGCGGACCGCATGGGTGTGGCTGTTCTGGACGGAGACGATTGGGTGCTGCTGAACGGAAACCAAATCGGTGTACTGCTGCTGGATTTCATCTTGAGCCATCTCCCCGCAGATAAGCGGAACAAAGGTGTGGTAGTAAAGACGATAGTCACGACGGAAATGGTGGACGCGGTGGCGGAACACTACGGCGTGGAAGTGCGCAGTACACTCACCGGCTTCAAGTATATTGGGGAGTTGATCGATCTGCTGCCTGAAGAGGGCAGGGTTTTCATTTTTGGTTTTGAGGAATCGTACGGCTACTTAGCGGGCGATGCGGTGCGGGACAAGGACGCGGTCCTGGCCAGCCTTTTAATTGCCAAGGCCGCCGCTTTTTACAAGCAACAAGGATTGACACTCCTCCAGCGTTTACAAGCGTTGTTCCAAACCCACGGTTACTACCTGCAAGGGAGCTGCGCTTACGAGTTTGCATCCAGTTTAGAAGCGGAGCGGGGGGCAAAACTCATTTCCCGTCTCCAGGAAACACCCATCCCGGTTATAGGTTCGGAACAGGTGGTCCGTATGCTGGACTATAGCACCGGGAAGTCCCTTGATCTAAAGACCGGTGAGGAGGGTCTGATTGACCTTCCCCAGGAGCGGGTGCTGCAGTGGATCACCCAAGGAGGTAGTAAAGTGACGCTGCGTCCATCCGGTACCGAACCGAAAATGAAGCTCTACCTGGAGGTGCGGGCAGGAGATAAACGAGTGGGAGAGACAAGGCTTGCCGCCCTGCAGCAGGCTTTTGATCAAATTGTACGAGAAGCTTTGGCTACGGGGCTTTAACATCCCACTAAGGATCCCAACCAGCGAGCAAGGATAGCATTCTTTGGTCGCAGGGGTGGGTGGAAGGAAGGGGGAATCTTGTTGTCATCCAAACTAAAGGACTTTTGGCGGCTGTTTACAGCCTTTTTTCGGATAGGTGCCTTCACCTTTGGCGGGGGATTTGCTATGCTGCCCTTAATTGAGAAGGAAGTTGTGGATCGTAATGGCTGGGCAGAGCGAGACGAGATCCTGGACATTTTCGCCTTAGCCCAATCGGTGCCCGGTGCTATTGGTGTGAATACGGCGGTTTTTGTTGGGGGGCGGCTGTATGGTATAGCGGGGGCCATCGTTGCCCTGGTTGGTGTAATTACTCCATCTTTCTTGATTATCTTAGTAATTGCCCATTTCTTTGCCCAGTTTAAGGATAATCCCTATGTGGCCAGTGCCTTTGCAGGCTTACGGGGAGCCATCATCGGTTTGATTGCCTGTGCTGCGGTGCGGGTAGCCCGCACTGCTATTTTTGATCGCTTTGGTCTGGCTGTGGCTGTCACTGCCTTTTTCTTAAGTGTTAACGGCATTATTCCGGCAGTGTGGTTGATGGTCTTGGGCGGACTGGCCGGGTATCTGTACTATACCAGAAAGAAACAGGAGAAGACTCTATGATCCTCTTGCAGTTATTCTATTCCTTTTTCAAAATCGGGTTGTTTACCATCGGCGGCGGTTACGCCATGCTCGCCATTATTCAGCAGGAGATTGTTCGCTACGGCTGGCTCACTAGGGCTGAGTTTGTGGATATAGTGAGCATCGCTGAAATGACGCCTGGACCCATTGCGGTCAATGCTGCCACCTTTGTGGGTTACCGCTCTGCGGGGCTGGCAGGAGCGCTTGCAGCCACAACGGCTGTCGTTTTGCCCTCTCTCATCAGCGTAATGGTTGTGGCCAAGGCGTGGGAGCGGTACAAATCATCCCAGGCCGTGCAGGGCATGTTTGGAGGCATTAGGCCTGTGGTAGTGGGGTTAGTGGGGGCCGCAGCCGTGCTTGTGGCCACGACGAGCTTGGAAACCCTGACAGGCCTGGGCGTAAAGGTGGGTACCCTTCTCATTGCGGCTGGTTCCTTTGGAGCTGTTTACTATCTCAAATGGGATCCGATTAAGGTCTTGCTTGGGGCCGGTCTTTTGGGCCTACTCCTTTTCTAGCGCCTGAAAAATTTACCATATCTGCCTAGCCAGCGCAGGGCAGGTATGGTATACTATTTTCGTAGCATATGACTGGGTGGTCACATCGTTTGGAAAGGGTGAACAAGATGCCGAAGCAGACCTTCTTTAATCTAGAGCCCGAGCGGCGGGAGAAGATCATTGCCGCAGCTGTAGATGAATTTGCTCGCCACCCCTTCGAACAGGCATCTTTAACCCGCATCGTGGAAAATTGCGGTATTGCCAAGGGCAGTATGTATCAGTATTTTGCCGATAAACTTGATTTGTACCTGTATATTGTGGAGCTTGCCTATGAACGCAAGCGCGACTATGTGGGGCGGGCGTTCGCCCTTCAGGCGGACATTTTCTCCGTTTTAGAGGAGTACTACCGCCAGTCGTTCCAGTTCTCCCGGGATTATCCCAGCTTGAATCAGGTGACGAACAACTACTGGAACAGCCGAGCTCAAGTTCTCAGTGGTGCATTGGAAGAGGGACGCCTGAACCGGGCCGAGGAGTTCGGCCGTTTTCTGTCTGAAGCGATGGAGTCGGGTGAAGTGAACGCCGATCTGAATTCGGAGGCAGTATTCTTCACCTACCACGCCGTGGGTAGGACCCTTATCGACTACTTCGACAAGGACATAGACGATGATTTTGTGAAGCAGGTCTTGGATGTACTGCGCTTTGGCCTGCAGCGGAGAGGAGAAGGAAAATGAAAAAAATCAACCTGTACTTGGTTGTTGCCATAAGTTTAATTCTGCTGTCCAGTGGTGTTTCTGCAGCCCGTGTCATTAATGTGGCAGTGCCCACCGATCCCGATTCTTTCGATCCAACCCGGACGGTGGCTGCTGCGACGAGTGAAATCGCCTTTAACATTTACGAGGGTTTAGTCAAGGCCAGTCCGTCAGGGGAGGTTATCCCGGCCCTGGCAGAGGCTTGGACTATTGATGAGGGAAATACGATCTACACCTTTTACCTGCGGGAAGCTTACTTCCACAATGGTTCACCGGTGACTGCGGCCGACGTGGTTAACGCCCTGAACAGGGCCAGGGATCCTGAGCTTGCAGTCCGGGCGGGAGAACTGGCAGTGATCAAGGAAGTGAGCGAAGTGGACGGAGCGGTCCGCATTGAACTGCACGAACCCCACGGAGCGTTTTTGTACACCCTGGCGGAGATATTCGCTGTTGTTTACCCCAAGGACGTGCACGATTTGGCCCGCCGGCCCATCGGTACCGGGCCCTATTACCTTGTAAACTGGATCCCCAATCAAGAGTTGAAACTGAGGCGCTTCGACCGCCACTGGTCAGGGAAAACGCCCTACTACGATGAGGCTAACTTTTTGATCATTCCCGATGAGAACAGTATGGTGCTTAACCTTAAGGCGGGGAGAGTGGACTTGATTCCCCGCATGGAAGCATCCATGCTGCATCAGGTGGCCAACGACCGAAACATCAAGGTTTTTTCCACACCCATGAACGTGGTGCAGGTCTTGGCGTTTAATAGTGCTCGAGAGCCCTTTACCGATTGGCGGGTACGCCGGGCGTTGGCGTTGGCCGTGAACCGGGAAGAGATCATTGAGGGCGCAGCTTGGGGCCACGGGATACCCCTTTACAGCGGCATCAGCCCGGCCATGGATGCCTTCTTTCACAGCGGTCTGGCAGAAGTGAATCCCTATGATCCGGAACTGGCCAAACAGCTCCTGCGGGAGGCGGGACAGGAAAACCTACGCTTCACACTGGTTTTACCGGGGGATTACGCCATCCACGTGCAGACCGGTCTCTTGGCCGCCGAACAGTGGCGGGCAGTTGGGGTGGACGTGGATCTGCAGATTGTGGAGTGGGGGACCTGGCTGGAGCGGGTTTACACC
>DGFC01000014.1:7007-16167 GCA_002391465.1 Firmicutes bacterium UBA3910
TATAAGAGACAGCGATTACGACGCATCCATCATTGGCCTGGCAGGCCGGCTCGATCCCCATGCCATTTTAGTGCGCTACACCAGTGGAAACAGCCGCAACTTTTTCAACTTCTCAGATGAACGCTACGATGCCTTAATTTCAGCAGGCCTCTTGGCAACCGGAGAGGAGAGGCGGCAGATTTATTTAGCTGCCCAGGAGATTTTGGCCCAGCAGCTGCCGGGCGTGTTTGTGATGGATCCCCCCCAGCTTGCGGTTATGGCAGCAGACATTGAAGGATGGGAGGCCTATCCCACCTATGTTGTGGATTTGGCTAGATTGTATCAGTAGGGAGTATGGTGCAGTAAATGAAACGGTACTTGGGACAGAAACTGATTAGCTTCGTGTTAACGATTGTAATCGCCAATTTGGCAGCCTTTCTCATCCTCAACGTTTTGCCCGGTGATCCTGCCCTGTTGATGCTGGGTACCGAGGGCAGTGCTGAAGCATACGCCCGCTTGCGCAGTGAGTTGAATTTGGATCAACCCCCGCTCGTGCGCTACTTCACCTGGCTTTTTCAGTTCTTCCGAGGCCAGTGGGGTGTTTCTGTCCGTTATTCCATGCCGGTCAGGGAGTTGGTGGCCAGTGCCTTTCCCTTATCCTTAACTTTAGCAGTGCTTGCGGTGGGGACAGCTGTTGTTATAGCTGTTCCCACCGGCATGTTCATGGCAGTGCGCCCCAGAAGCCCACTTGGCCGTTTGTTCTCCTGGTTTACCCAGGTTGGGATGGCCCTGCCCCAGTTTTGGGTTGGCTTACTTCTGATTCAGGTATTCGCGGTGCAGTTAGGCCTGCTGCCGGCGGGTGGGAACATGGGGTGGGTGAGCTTCATTTTGCCCGTCGCCACCTTGGCCCTGCCCAGGACGTCCATTTTCAGCCGGATGGTGAAGACCGGCATGGCCCAAACCCTACAGCAGGATTACATTCGAACTGCCTTTGCCAAAGGCCTACCAGCTCGGGTTGTGTATTTCAAACACAGCCTTCGTAACGGCTCCCTGGCCCTGGCCACCATTGCCGGGCTCCAGTTTTCCCAGCTTTTCGCCGGTACAATCGTGGTGGAGCATGTCTTCGGCCTGCCCGGTCTTGGGAGACTTTTGCTCACGGGCGTTCTAGCCAGAGATGTGCCCTTGGTGCAGGCCTTGATTATGCTGGTTGTTTTGATGATTTTACTGTTCAATCTGCTGTTTGATCTAGCTTTGGGACTTTTAGATCCCAGACTGCGCTACGAGTGAAGGGAGGTTGGAGCATGGTTATGCGGCGATGGGGTACTGTTATTTTAGGCCTCGTTTTTCTTTTGACTGTTCTTAGTTTCTTTTATACTCCTTATCGACCGGAGCAGATTCAGATCTCCCGCCGCCTGCAGCCCCCCTCTCGGCTGCATTTCTTTGGCACCGATCATCTGGGTCGGGACATTTTCAGCCGTCTTCTGGTGGGAGGCCGCGTCTCCCTTCTGATAGGGGTGGGAGCGGTACTCCTTGGGGCAGTGGGGGGGATTGTGTTGGGAATGGCGGCAGGATTTGTGGGGAATTTCGTTGATGAGCTGGTAATGCGGGTGAGTGATGGGATGCAGAGCCTGCCATCGATCCTGTTAGCTTTGCTCTTTGCCACCGTCTGGCAGCCGGGTCCGGTTGTCATTCTCTGGGCGATTGCGGTGGGAAACATCCCCATCTTCCTGCGCCTAACACGAAATCAAGTACTGAGCATCAAGAAAAGGCCTTACGTAGAAGCGGCGCAGGCGTTGGGGAACGGCAGTGGGGGGATTATCTGGCGCCATATCCTGCCCAACATTAAAGATGCTTTGATCGTGCAGTTTTCGGTGAGTCTGGCTGGGGCTATTCTTGCCGAATCTTCCTTAAGCTATTTGGGCGTAGGTATTCAGCCGCCCCATCCCAGTTGGGGCGGGATGCTGCGGGAAGCTCAAGCTTACGCCTCCATGGCACCCTGGCTCGTTGTTGTGCCCGGCTTGGCAATTGGCTTGACTGTGATTGGCTTCAATCTTTTGGGTTCTGGCTGGACGAACGGCAGGTAACACCTGTTCGGGCTAGAATAGAGAAGTAAAGAGAAATCTGCTAAAGGGGTGGTCCGGTGCTCAAGCTGGAAAGAGTGGCGAAGAAGTACAAAGGGGCAGGCAGGTATGCCGTCCACTATCTCGATTTGGACATACCGCGGGGCGAAATTTTTGGGTTTTTGGGCCCTAACGGTGCTGGTAAAACCACTACCATCAAGATGATAGTAGGCCTTTTAGAACCGGACCAGGGGAAAATCCAGGTCAACGGTTTTGATGTGACTGAGGATCCGGTGGGAGCTAAACGCTCCTGTGGTTTTGTGCCCGACAACCCGGAACTGTATCCCCGTTTGACCGGAATTGAGTATCTAAATCTGATGGGCGATGTGTATCAGGTACCGGGTGACCTGCGGAAAAAGCGCATTGATTACTATCTGAACATGTTTGAACTTACCGGAGCGGTGGGTGACTTGATTCAAAGCTATTCCCGGGGAATGAGGCAGAAACTTGCTTTAACTGGTGCCCTGCTCCATAACCCGCCTCTATTTATCCTCGATGAGCCCATGGTGGGTTTGGATCCGAAATCATCCCACCTTTTCAAGGAGGTAATGCGGGAGCATGTGCGGGAGGGGAACACTGTCTTTTTCTCCACGCACGTACTGGAAGTGGCGGAGAAATTCTGCGATCGGGTGGGGATCATTCATAACGGAAAACTGATCGCTTGTGGCACCCTGGAAGAGCTGCGGGAGCAATCACAGCAGGAGGACTCCAGCTTAGAGAAGATCTTCCTGCAGCTCACCGAGGAAGGTGAGCGGCCATGAGAAACAGGCTCTGGAGCGTCTATCTGTCCCTGCTCAACATGCAGTACGGAGTATCGGTGTTGCGGCACCGCTACCTCAAGGAACGCAGACGCCTCTGGGAACTGCTGCTCCTCACCGTGACGCTCATACCCTTTGGTGTGATTATGTTCAGGTTCTTCTGGAGCATGGCGGAAATGCTGTTTGTTGGGGGCCTTGGGCTGGGACAGCCCCATGTGGCTTTGGTGTACGGTGCTGTTATGGCGTCATTAATCACCCTGTTCTTTGGTTTTCTCTCTGTCCTTTCCGCCTTTTACTTCAGTACCGATCTGGAGCTCTTGGTCACGCTGCCCTTGAGCTCAACCGAAATACTTCTAGTTAAATTCGCGGTGGTTTTGACGGGGAAATACGCCATCAACCTGCTAATTCTGCTCCCATTCTGGCTGCGCTACGGCATTTTGGCCAAGGCAGGCGTGGGTTACGTTATAAGTGCGGTCCTTGTCTTTTTGCTGCTGCCAGTTATCCCGCTCCTAATTGCCAGTGTAATCATGGTCCTTTTGATGCGGGTGGTGAACCTGAGCCGTCACCGGGACAAGTTGACCTTGATCGGTGGCCTTTTAGTTGTTGGCCTTTCCATCGGTTTTCAAGTGTGGTTGAGCACCAATGTGGGTGAGGGGGATCCGCAGCAAATGCTGGAGCTGCTCCTCAGCCAGACGGAAGGCCTGGTGCGAGCGGTAGGACGTGTGTTTCCAACGGCAATTTGGGCAGCCCGGGCCATGGCCCAGGCCCATACGCTGCAGGGTTGGCTGAACTTTGGTCTACTAGCGGGGGCTAGTCTGCTGGGTTTAGGTGCTCTCATGTTCATCGGCAAGCGTGTCTTTTTGGCAAGCATCCTGCAGGGGTTTGAGGCCAGTAAGGGTTCTGCCGGGAAAAGACGGGCAAAGGGCACTGTGAAAAGCCGTCCAGTCTTAGGAACGCTCAGCCTGTTGGAAGTTCGCCTCTTTTTGCGGGACCCCAACTACGCCCTGAACGGTCTGGTGGGGTATGTGATGTTTCCCATTCTGTTTGCCGTGTCCCTGTTTACCCAGGAGTTCACCGGCAGTCCGTTAGAGCTCTTGGCCACCCTTGAACTGCCATCCATGTTCATTTTCGGTGTGATCGTTCTATATGTCACGGCTATGGTTGCCATGTCCATGATTCCCTCCACCACGTTTTCCCGGGAGGGGAAGTACCTGTGGTTTGTGCGCAGTCTCCCCCTCAAGCTGGAAGAAGTGATTCTGTCTAGGGCTTTGGCGGCCGCAGGTGTGAATCTGGTAGGCTGCCTGGTGGGTGTGCTGCCCATGGCCTATTTGGCCCGCTGGCAGTGGGGCAGTGTGCTTCTCGGTGTCCTGCTCGGGGCTCTGCTCAGCCTGGTCTGGGCTGTCTCCTTGATCCTGTGGGATTTGAGGCGTCCCATGCTCGATTGGGTCAATCCCATTCGGGCGGTTAAGTCCAATCTGAACGCGGTTGTGGGCTTAGCGGCCAGCATGGTCTTGGTTGGGGCGTTGGGTGTTATCAGTTTCCGTCTCTCCCAGGGCTCCTCAGCCTGGCTTGTTCCGGTGCTTTTGGGTTTAGTGGGCCTGGCGCTGGCAGCGGTCAACTACTACGTACTGCAGCGCTTTGGCCGCAAACAGTGGAGGCAGATCGAAGGCGGCATGTGATTTTGAACAAGTGGAGTAGGAAAGGAGCAAGCTGAAATGAGTGGTTATGTACGGCGGGAGTATCCAGAGTGGTCCTGGTCCTTTTCCAGGCAGCAGACGTTTATGGCCTGCCCCAGGCGCTATTATTACCATTACTACGGTTCCCACAACGGTTGGGAGTTCCAAGCACCGCGAGAGGCGGCCCTCGCCTACCGTTTAAAGAAGCTGACCAATCTGTACCTTGTGCTGGGTGAAGCGGTACACAAGTGTGCGGAGCAGATGGTGGAGGCGGTGCAGATGGGTTACGCCTTGCCCACGGCCGAAACGGTGGAAGGAGAAATTAGGCGGGTGCTGCGGCAGGTGTGGAAATCGTCCCGGGACAACCAGGCTCTGTTTCTCCAACGGCCGAATCGGGTGGCCATGCTCCACGAGTTTTACTACGGCATGGAAATCCGCGACGAAGTGATTGAGAAAATAAACGCTCGAGCTTCCGCTTCCGCAAAAGGCCTGGTGGCCTCACCCATCTGGTCGATGCTGGCTGAAGAAGGGGCGGAGATTGTGAGCTATGAGCAGTTTGATACATTCCCCATCGGAGACACTCCAGTTTACGCCATACCAGACTTGCTGTTTAGGACAGCTCATGAGCAATGGATAATTGTGGATTGGAAGACGGGGGAAGAGGTGGAGGACAATAAAGAACAGGTTGCCTTGTATGCCCTGTATGTGCAGAAAAAACATGGGGTGCCTGCAGAATCTATTTTAGGCCGCCTGGAATATCTGAACTTAGGGGAAACCCGCGAGCTCACCTTCACCCAGGACGAGTTGGAGCAGGTGAAAGCATACGCACTGGACAGTATGGCCGATCTGCGCAGTTATCTTAGGGACCCTGTGCAGAACATCGCTAAGCCTAAGGAAGAATTTCCCCTCACCGAATTTCGCCAGCAGTGTCCGTGGTGCAGTTTCTACGAGTTGTGCCAGGAAGAACTGGCTGAAAGCGTGTCGTAGCCTAGGCGAAGAAGTTCGGTGCCAGCGAAACGTTCTCCAGTTCCAAAAGGAGCCTTTTGCGATTGATCCCGCCGCCGTAGCCCCCAAGCCAGTTAGTGCCTAACACGCGGTGGCAGGGGATAATCACGCTGATGGGATTGGCACCCACCGCCTGGCCGATGGCTCGGTACGCCTTGGAGTTGATGGCAGCACCGATCTGTTTGTATGTGCTCACTTCGCCGTGTTTGATGTTCTGTATTTCCCGCCAGACGCTCACTTGAAAGGGAGTACCGTACAGCTTAAGTGGGAAGGTCCAGTCAACTTTCCTACCGGAAAAATAGGCAGCCAAAGCGCCCTCGAGCTCAGCAGGGAGGGTGCCCATTCGAGCTGTTTTGTCTGGGATCCGTTTACTTACCCAACCTTTCCCGTGTTCCTCGTCAAAACTCGCATAAACCAATTTCTCATCCTCAAACCAGAAATAAAGGGTTCCTATGGGCGACTGATAGATTGAGTGCAGCATAATTCTACTCCCCTTCCCTGGATAATGGTATAATAGTTCTCAGTACAGCAAGGATTATCCTGCACTGTTTGGAAAGGTGTGATGCCCATGGGGCTTGACATGCAGCAGGTGAAGGGACGCCGTGAACTGCGGGCCGGAGTGATGCGCCTTGCTTGGCCCGCCATCGTGGAAAACCTGCTCCACACAATGGTCGGCATTGTGGACACCGCCATGGTGGGCCATCTCGGTTCGGCCGCGTTGGCCTCAGTTGGCCTGGCAAACCAGATCTTCAACATCGGTTTGACTGTGTTTGCAGCTTTGGCCACAGGCAGTACTGCCATTGTGGCCCGTTATGTCGGTTCGAAAGAACCGGACAAGGCGGGGGAAGTTGCGCGCCAATCCCTTACCCTTGGCTTTTTTGTCTCCAGCAGTGTTATGGTTCTGCTCCTGCTTGGAGCAAGGAAACTGTTGGGTCTTTTGTTCTGGCGTTCAGAAACGGCAGTTTTGGATCTGAGTTCTACTTACGTGCGGATTGTGGCCAGTGCCCTCATTTTGAATTATTTCTTGATTGTTATCAATGCTATCTTAAGGGGCGCAGGTGATACTAAAACACCCATGCGCACCACCGCAATCGTAAACGTGATTAACGTCATAGGAAACGCACTCTTAATCTATGGTCTGGGGCCCTTCCCGGCCTTGGGTGTGGCCGGTGCAGCTTTAAGTACAGCAATCGCTCAAGCCATCGGCGGGGTTATAGCCCTGGTTAACCTAATGCGTAACCCGACACTTCAGGTCCGGCTGGGCGATTCTTTCAAGCCCAACCCCGTAGTCATCAAGCGGATTACCAACATCGGTGTTCCCGCAGGGTTTGAACAGGGGATTATGCGGGTTGGCCAGTTAATTTACACCATGATCGTTTCGTCTTTAGGT
The DNA here is from genome assembly GCA_002391465.1 of Firmicutes bacterium UBA3910. Taxonomy (GTDB): domain Bacteria; phylum Bacillota; class Limnochordia; order Darwinibacteriales; family Darwinibacteriaceae; genus UBA3910. The sequence goes on from DGFC01000014.1 coordinate 13,936, forward strand.
ACCGTTTCCTACGCTGCTCACCAGGTTGCCCTAAATGCGGAATCATTCTCCTTTATGCCAGGGGCAGGGTTTGCGGTGGCATCCACTGCTTTGGTGGGACAGAGTCTCGGCGCTGAGCTGCCCGAGCAAGCGGAAGAGGCGGGTAAGATTTCCCGTAATCTGGCGGTGCTGGTCATGTCCACAATGGGCGTGGTGTTCTTTGTAGCTCCCCGCTTCTTTGTGCGGATCTTTTCCAGTGATCCGGAAGTGATTGAACTGGCAACCGTCTGCTTGCGCTTAGTGGCAGTATCACAGCCTGCTTTGGCTGTCTGGATGGTACTTGCCGGCGGGCTGCGTGGTGCGGGGGATACCCGTTCGATCATGCGCATCGTTACCATCAGCTTTTTGGGCGTTAGGGTAGGCCTGGCTTATATCCTCGCCATTCAGCTGGGTCTGGGCCTGGTTGGGGCCTGGATTGCTATGATCGTGGACCTGTTCCTGCGGGGGACTTTGATTCAAAGGCGATTCAGCCGCGGTGAATGGAAAGAAGTTAAAGTCTAGGTTAAGGAGGAACAACATGAACGGCAGCTTTAAGTTTCATCTCCCAACCGAGATAGTCTTCGGTACAGATGTAATTAAGGAAGCTGGGCCCAAGTTTGCCCTGGGTAAAAAGGCGTTGATTGTTACCGGGAAAACATCGGCCAAGGCCAGTGGGGCCCTCGCTGATGTATTGGCTGTGCTGCCTACGGATTACGTACTTTTTTCCGAGGTGGAAAACAACCCTTCGGAGGAAACGGTAAAGAAAGGCGGTCAACTTGCCCGCAAGGAAAAATGTGATTACATTATAGCGATAGGCGGCGGTTCACCCCTGGATGCCGCTAAGGTGATGGGTATTTTGGCGGTGAACGACGCTGAACCGGCTGAACTGTATGAAATGGGCTGGGAAAACGAGGCTCTGCCCGTTGTGGCTATTCCCACTACCGCAGGTACAGGCAGTGAAGTGACCCAATACGCGGTTTTGACGTTGGAGGACGAGCAGACCAAAAAAGGGCTGGGAGGAAAAGACCTGTTTCCCCGGGTTGCCTACCTTGATCCGAAGTACACTGCTTCGCTTCCTGTGAGCATAACGGTGGATACGGCGGTAGATGCCCTTTCCCACTTGGTGGAAGGTTACCTTTCCAAGCGGGCCACACCAGCTAGCGACTTAACGGCGCTGCAGGGCATGGCCACCTGGAGTACGGCCCTGGAGAAACTGCGCAGAGGTGAACTGGACCAAGAAGTGAGAGGGGCACTGCTGTTAGCTTCCTGCCTAGCAGGAGTTACAATCGCCCAGTCCGGCACGACTATCGTTCACGCCTTGGGCTATCCCCTCACTTACTTCCATGGCTTTCCCCATGGCCGGGCTAACGGCGTTTTGATGGGTGCCTATCTGCAGTTTATGGCTAAGTTTGCCCCAGATAAGGTAGACAACGTCCTGGATATTCTGGGCCTGGCTTCGCTGGACGAGTTCTCAGATTTGATGGAGGAATTCTTTGGCGGGTACAAGGGACACCTTTCCCTTAGTGAGGAGCAGATCCAAGCCTATGCGGCTAAAGCCGCCCAGACAGGAAACTGTGCCAATACGCTTGGCGGACTGTCTGCGGACGATGTGGCAGAAATCCTCAAGGCTAGTATTATGGTATAAAAAAGGGGCCTTTACGGCCCCGGTTAACTGTTCTCAATGATACTCACTACGTAGGCGGCTGCTGCCACCAGCTGGTCAATGGGCATTACCTCTGACGTGGTGTGGACATGGTCGTAGCCCATACCCAGCACAACCGAAGAGATGCCGTAACCGTTAATGATATTGGCATCGCTACCGCCCCCTGTGCTTTCCAAACGCGGCTCCAAGCCCATGGCTTCAGCCGCTTGGCAGGCCAATTTGACTACGAAATCGTTTTGGTTTAAACTGAATGCGCCATAACTGTCAGACACCTTAATATCGGCGCTGACTCCGTAGTCGCTGCAGGTACGGCGGATCACTTCTTCCATGTGCTCCACCTGTTTTTCCAGCTTAGCGCTGGAGCGGGAGCGTGCTTCACCGATCAACTCAACCCGGTCCGGGATGATATTGGTCGCTTCGCCGCCCCGGATCAGACCGATGTTGGCAGTTGTTTCTTGATCGATGCGGCCCAGGTTCATTTTGGCTATAGCCTGTGCTGCCACCACAATGGCGCTGATGCCGTTTTCCGGTGCTGTCTCTTATACACATCT
>DGFC01000080.1:0-266 GCA_002391465.1 Firmicutes bacterium UBA3910
AAGGGCATCAACCCGGACGAGTGCGTTGCCCTCGGCGCAGCGGTTCAGGCCGGTGTATTAGCAGGCGAGTTCGATGCGGGCCAAGGTCTCGTATTGGTGGACGTAACCCCCCTGTCGCTGGGTATTGAGACACTGGGTGGAGTTATGACCACTCTGATTAAGCGTAATACGTCCATCCCCTGCAGAGAAACGCAGATTTTTACCACCGCGGCAGATAATCAGCCCGCGGTTGACATTCATGTACTTCAGGGTGAGCGGCCTATGGC
>DGFC01000080.1:490-863 GCA_002391465.1 Firmicutes bacterium UBA3910
GACCGCAACGGTATTGTCAACGTGACGGCTAAAGACTTGGGCACAGGCCGTGAACAGACCATTACTGTTACCTCTTCCACTGGTTTGACTAAGGATGACATTGACCGCATGGTTGAAGAGGCAGAAAAACACGCGGAAGAAGACAAACAAAAGCGGGAAAAAATCGAGCTGCGCAACCAGGCAGACAACTCCCTCTGGGCCGTTGACCGCACCCTAAATGAACTGGGTGATAAGGTAACTGCCGAACAGAAGGCAGAAGTGGAAAAGGCCAAAAGTGAGCTGCAGGCTGCCGTTGAGAAGGATGACACGGAGGAAATCAAGGCCAAAATGAAGGCTTTGGATGCAGTGCTGCACAAGATCTCCAGTGAACTTT
>DGFC01000080.1:956-18968 GCA_002391465.1 Firmicutes bacterium UBA3910
ATAAGAGACAGGCACAAGATCTCCAGTGAACTTTATCAGCAAACGCAGCAGGCTTCTGGCCAGGCCGGTCCGGAAGCAGCTGGGCCCACAGGTGGAGGGCAGGATGAAGACATAGTGGATGCTGACTTTACGGAGGAGTCATAGTCAGCAGGAATAGGCGGTGTAATGCTTGGCCAAACGAGATTATTACGATGTGTTGGGCGTTCCCAGGAATGCATCCGATGAAGAGATAAAAAAGGCGTACAGGAAATTGGCCCGGAGGCTGCATCCTGACGTTAACAAAGAGCCCGACGCAGAAGAAAAGTTCAAAGAGATCAACGAGGCTTACGCCGTGTTAGGGGACCCTGAACGCCGTCAGCAGTACGATCAGTTCGGCCACGCGGCCTTTGATCAGATGGGAAAAGGCGGGTTCGGCGGTTTTGAAGACTTTGGCGGTTTTGGTTTTGATGATCTAGGCGATCTCTTTAGTGAGGTGTTTTTTGGCGGCTTTGGCGGTCGCCAGGCCACCCGGCCCCAAAGGGGTGCGGACCTTCGCGTTGAAGTGACAATTGAGTTTGAAGAAGCTGCCTTTGGTACCGAAAAGGATCTGTCCGTCACCCGGACTGAAACCTGTCACCACTGCCACGGCAATCGGGCTGAACCTGGAACACCTATTGTGACCTGTCCGGACTGCAATGGTTCGGGCCAGGTGCGTACTGTACAACAGACTCCCTTTGGCAGGATGACCAGTACCCGCACGTGCGGCCGCTGTGGGGGTGAAGGGAAGACGGTTGAAACAGCCTGTACCGTCTGTCACGGCAGTGGAACTGTTCGCAAGACAAGTCAGATCAACGTCCAGATCCCTGCAGGTATAGACAACGGCCAGGTTCTGCGCATAACCGGACGCGGCGATGTAGGTTACCGCGGAGGACCTCCGGGTGATCTTCTGGTGAGTGTACGGGTTAAACCCCACGAGTTCTTCCGGCGGGAAGGCAGGGACATTTTCTGCGAAGTACCGATTTCCTTTGTCCAGGCCGCTTTAGGCGATGAGATCGAGGTCCAAACACTGGATGGTGCGGTTAAGATGCGTATCCCCGAAGGGACCCAGTCCGGTAGGATTTTCCGGCTGCGGAACAAGGGTATTCAGAGTTTGCGGGGCGGCGGTAGGGGCGATCAGTTGGTAGAAGTCAGAGTAGTTACGCCCCAGAAACTGACCAAACAACAGAAGGACCTGTTGCGTGAATTCGCCAAAGCGGGAGGCGCAGAGGTTCCAGATGAGAACAAGAGTTTTTTCAAGAGGGTTAAAGATGCATGGCGCTGATAGGCTGCCCTTTCAGGGCGGCCTTTGCTTGTTTAGAGAAAGGGGCTTGAGCGATGAGTCGCTGGCAGGAAGTGAAAATAGTCCTAAATAGGACCGCCCTTGAAGGCGCCAATGCGGTGCTGGAACGGTGGGGTGTTACCAACTATGCAGTGGAGGATTCGGCCCTGTATGATCGGGCTCGAGATTTGGGCTGGGGGGATTATGTTCCCGAGGCGGAAGTATCCGATGAAGTAACAATTTCTTGTTATTTGGCCCAAGAACTGAGCGGCAAGCGGTTGGCAGATCTGAAGCAGGATCTGCTGAACCTGGTTGAATACGGATTTGACCCGGGCTCAGTCAGCCTTTCAGTTGCTTACGTGGATGAAAAGGACTGGTCTCAGGCTTGGAAGGAGCATTACAAACCCCTACGCATTGGCCGCGTTTTGATTCAACCTTCCTGGTTGGAAGTTGAACGCCGGGCAGGAGATGAAGCTGTTGTTCTCCTGGATCCGGGTATGGCCTTTGGTGCCGGTACCCATCCCACCACTGCCCTCTGCGTTGAGATATTGCAGCAGCTCAATTTGACAGATAAGCTGGTTTGGGACGTGGGCACAGGTTCGGGTATACTGGCAGTCACAGCCGCCAAACTGGGAGCTCAGGTGGAGGCGGTAGACATCGATCCGGTAGCGGTGAGGGTTGCCTGTGAAAACCGGGATATGAATGGCCTTGATTTTTCCGTTTCCCAAGGATCCATTGGGGACCTCACGGGCGAACCGGACATTATTGTGGCCAATATTGTGGCAGATGTGATCATGGACATGCTGCCCCAGGTAAGCAGTGTTTTGAAACCGGGAGGGTTTTTTATAGCCTCTGGCGTAATTGACTCAAGGGATGCTGATGTCCTACAGCGGAGTGGGGAAACTGACCTGCGTCTGCTCCGTCGTTTTCAGCGGAAAGAATGGATAGCTTACCTTTTCCAGAGGAGTGACTGAGCTGGCTAGGTTTTTTCTAGGTCCAGGTCAACCCCGGGGAAATGATTGCGAAATCTGGGGAGACGATGCGCACCACATTACACGGGTGCTGCGTCTGCGGCCTGGCGATGAGATTGAATGCATAGATACAGAGGGGCTCTTGCATAAGGTGGAGATTACTGAAACAGGGGATCCGGTGCGCGGCCTTGTTAGAGAGACTGAGAGCGCTCACTATGAGCCGCCCTTGTCCATAACTTTATTCCAGGGTTTAGCCAAAGGGGATAAGATGGACTGGGTTGTGCAGAAGGCGGTTGAACTTGGCGCAGCTGAGGTAGTCCCGTTTTCATCTCGCTTTACTGTGGTGAAACTAGCTGATAAACAGAGGGAGACGCGCCGCCAACGGTGGGAGCGAATAGCAGTAGAGGCTGCCAAGCAGTGCGGCCGTACTCGTCTGCCCCAAGTGAGCCCAGTTCTTGGCTGGCAAGAGCTTGTGAGCGGGGTCAAAAGGCGGATCGGTGAAGGTGAACTTGTCCTACTTGCTTACGAAGGAGAAGAGAAGAGGACATTAAGCCGTATTACAGCGGAACCGTCTGCTGTTTCCATTGTGATCGGACCGGAAGGCGGTTTTGCTCCCGATGAGGCTGAACTGTTGGCTGAAGCAGGAGTGGAGCCCATTTCGCTCGGGCCCAGGATTCTAAGAACAGAAACGGCTGGGGTGGTAGCCCTGAGCCTGATCGGGTATAGATGGGGAGATTTGGGATGAAGAATAAGCAGAAACGGCTGGGTGTGATCACCTTAGGTTGTAAGGTCAACCAGTATGATACAAACAGCGTTGTAACACAGTTCACCGAGGCGGGCTACGAGCTTGTTGATTTCCACGAGGAAGCGGATGTCTACCTGATCAACACGTGTACCGTGACCAATTTTGGCGATCGGAAATCCCGGCAGATGATCCGCCGGGCGCATAAGCAGAACCCTGACGCCAAAGTAGTTGTCATGGGCTGCCTGGCTCAAGTTGCACCGGAGAAGATTTCGGCCTTAGAAGGGGTTTCCCTCTTGGTGGGTACATCGTCCCGGGATAACATTGTGGAAAAGGTTGAGGCAGCGGTTGGCGCAGCCAGTTTGGTGGCGGAAATCAGGGATGTAACCGAGTTTGAAGATCTGCCTGCCCTAGATTTTTCCGGGCGCACACGGGCGGTATTGAAAATCCAGGACGGCTGCGATCAGTTCTGTACCTATTGCCGGGTCCCCTTTGCCCGGGGCCCATCCCGTAGCAGAGAACCTGAAAGTGTCTTGGAACAGGCGCGGCAGCTGGTAGACCACGGTTACAGGGAGATAGTACTCACCGGAATTCATCTCGGTCTGTATGGGCGGGATTTGGGGGACGGTGCCCCTGACTTAGCTGAAATCGCCAAAAGGATCGCCGATCTACCGGGGCTGGTTAGACTGAGACTCAGTTCCATCGACCCATCGGAGGTGACCGATGAGCTCATTGAACTGGTGGCAGAACACCCCGTTTTGTGCCGCCATTTCCATCTTCCCCTCCAGAGCGGCAGCGATGCAGTGCTGAAGCGCATGCGCCGCAAGTACTCCCGCAGAGAGTATCTCACGGTGGTGGAAAAGGTGCGGAGCAGGATTCCAGAGGTGGCCATCACCACCGATGTTATGGTGGGTTTTCCCGGCGAGACGGCGGTAGATTTCCAGGACACAAGGGACTTGGTTGAAAGGGCTTCCTTCAGCAAAATGCACGTTTTCAAATATTCCCGCCGGGCAGGTACAGCAGCTGCCAGATTTCCAGAGCAGATTCCGGCCGAAGTGAAGGAAGAACGCAGTAAATGTCTAATCAAGATAGGTGAAGAGGCGGCAGAAGCTTTCCATCAGTCACTGGTAGGGCAGGAAGTGCTTGTTCTGGTGGAACAGGTGGAAGCGGGTGAGTGTGTGGGACACACTGACAATTACGTGCGGGTGAGGTTCCCAGCGGACGCAGAAGACTTGGTAGATACTTTTGTCACCGTTTCAGTTATCGCTGCCGACTCTGAAGAAGTTCGCGCTCAGCTGATCAGACAGGAAGGGGCTGAAATGGTAGAATGAGCGATTGCATATTCTGTAAAATCGCCAAGGGTGAAGTGCCTTCAGAGCTGCTGTTGGAAAAGGAAAACCTAGTTGCCTTCAGGGATCTCAATCCCCAAGCACCAACGCATATACTTGTGATACCTAAAAAGCATATCGTCAGCTTAGATCAGGCCGAGGCCGAAGACCGGGATCTGTTAGGAGACCTGCTTTTGGCAGTACAGGAGATGGCGCAGAGGGAAAATCTCGAGATGGGTTATCGGGTGGTACTCAACATCGGTACCCACGGGGGTCAGACTGTTCCCCATCTCCATTTCCACCTCTTAGGGGGAAGATCGCTGCAGTGGCCTCCAGGTTAAATATTGACCGTGCATAAAGAATAGATTATAATAGGTAATGTATTATATCCCCACAGAATAATGAGATGCAAATGTTCTCAAGGCAATTAGCATTGGAAGGAGGGATATATGTGGCAGAAGTAAAAGTAGGCAAAAATGAGTCCCTCGACAATGCTCTGCGCCGTTTCAAGAGGCAGATTCGCATGTCAGGAGTTTTATCAGAGGCAAGAAAACGCGAGCATTACGAAAAGCCTAGCGTTCGGAGGAAGAAGAAGTCTGAGGCGGCTCGCAAGAGAAAGTACCGTTAGGTAGTTTAGCTCGATGTCGCAAGATATCGGGCTTTTTTTCAAGAAAGCGGGTGATCACGTGAACCGGATTAAACGCAGTGTTGTTCTTTTGGTGTTAGCAGTCATCGTATTGACAATTCCCCAACCTGTTCTGGGAGCCAGAACAGGACCTGTGCGCGTCTATGTCTTGCCCATTCACGGGGAGATCGAGCCCGGTTTGGCGGCCTTTGTGGCTAGAGGCATTACGCTGGCAGAGCGGAACGATGGTATTGTACTGCTGGAAATCAACACTTTCGGCGGGCGCGTGGATGCCGCGACGGAGATCAAGGACATCATCGTCAGAGCAGAGGTTCCGGTTATTGCCTATGTCAGTGAGCGTGCATGGTCGGCAGGCGCCCTAATTACACTGGCTGCACCCCAGATCGCCATGGCACCAGGCAGCAGTATTGGGGCAGCCGAACCGCGCCCACTGGAAGAAAAGAGCGTTTCAGCCCTCAGGGCAGAGTTTGAGGCAACGGCAGGAAGAAGTGGGCGAGATCCCCGGGTGGCGGCGGCAATGGTTGATGCAGATGTGGCCATCGATGGCCTAGTTGAAAAGGGTAAAATTCTCACTCTCTCTGCCGCTGATGCCCTATCATGGGGATTCAGTGATGTGACGGCAAGGAATAGGTATGAGGCCCTCGGCCACTATGGTTACGATGAATTTGAACTCATTCACTTAGAACCCCACTGGGCTGAAAGCATTGCCCGCTTTGTGACTAACTCGACCATGAGTTCCCTCCTGCTCACCTTGGGTTTTTTAGGTTTGGTTGTAGAGATAACCACCCCTGGTTGGGGAGTGCCGGGAACGGCAGGGGTTGTGTCACTTGCACTGTTTTTTGGGGGGCGGTACATCGTGGGTTTGGCAGGATTTGAGGAGATAGCGCTCTTTGTAGTGGGAATCCTTCTTCTGCTGCTTGAGATCTTTGTTGTCCCTGGTTTTGGAGTCACAGGTGTTTTGGGTATCGTCGCCGTGATAGGGAGTATCCTGCTCGTTTTCGGCGATTTGAAATTGGCATTAATGAGCCTGGTTATCGCTCTGTCCGCCAGTATCGTGGCCTTGATACTGCTTTGGCGTCGCTTAGGCAAGACCCGGTTATGGAAGGGTTTGGTTCTGTCCCACACGGAGTCTAAGGAGAAAGGCTATCGAGCCAGTGAGGGTAAATCCGACTTAGTGGGACGGCGGGGCAGGACGCTGACGCCCCTGCGGCCAGCAGGCACGCTGGTCATAGGGGAAGAACGCTATGACGTCATTTCAGAAGGCAGCTTTATTGAGGTTGACAGGTTGGTGGAAGTTATAGAAGTGGAAGGCTCAAAGATAGTTGTGAGGGAAATCAACTAGGAAAAAGGCTAAAAGGAGGTTTTTTATGTGACTTGGCTTTTCTTGCTGATTCTGATCGTTGTCTTTCTGGTTGTGTTTTTCACCTTCGTTCCGGTTGGACTTTGGATTTCGGCACTAGCCGCTGGCGTAGACGTGGGAATTGTTACCTTGATTGGTATGCGGCTCCGCAGAGTTGCGCCGAGCAGGATCATTCTGCCATTTATTAAGGCGCAGAAGGGCGGTGTGGAAACGACTATTGACAAGCTGGAAGCCCACTATCTGGCCGGTGGTAACGTTGACAATGTTGTAGACGCCCTGATCGCGGCTCATCGCGCTGATATACCCCTACCGTTCGAACGGGCAGCCGCCATTGACTTGGCTGGGAGAAATGTATTAGAGGCAGTCCAGATGAGTGTAAACCCGAAGGTGATCGAAACGCCCCTCATCTCAGCTGTGGCTAAGGACGGTATTGAACTAAAGGCTAAGGCCCGGGTCACTGTGCGTGCCAACATTGAAAGGTTGGTTGGCGGTGCAGGTGAAGCCACCATCATCGCCCGTGTAGGCGAAGGTATTGTTACAACCGTTGGTTCGAGCAAGAGCCATGCTGAGGTTCTGGAAAATCCTGACACGATCTCAAAAGTGGTGTTGCAGAAGGGTCTCGATTCAGGTACGGCCTTTGAGATTCTGTCCATTGACATTGCCGACGTGGATGTGGGCAGGAACATCGGTGCCCGTCTCCAGATGGACCAAGCGGAAGCAGATAAAAACATCGCTCAGGCAAAGGCGGCTGAACGGCGCTTTGCTGCCCAGGCCCGCGAACAGGAAATGCGAGCAGCCACTCAAGAAATGCGGGCTCGCGTTGTGGAAGCGGAAGCAGAAGTGCCAAAAGCCTTGGCCGAAGCTCTCCGTCAGGGAAACTTAGGGGCAATGGATTTTTATTCGCTCCAGAATTTAATGGCAGATACTGAAATGAGACGCAAAATCGGTGACATCCGGCCTGACGATGATTCCCCCACAGGCAAAGACGAACCGCGGTAGGTGGACTAAGTGAATGCATCAACCTTCGCGTTATTGATTTATGTTGTGGTTTCTGCCATCAGCGGGATCATTAAGCTGCTGGCTCAAAAAGAGGAGGCCAGGAAAGCAGCGGAACAAGAACCGGTATTTTTCGAAGAAGACCGGGCTCAGTTCGAGGAGATGGCAGAGAGGGACACGAAACCCCAATCGCCGGAGCGAATGCCGAGCATTTTCGATGAGCTGGAGTTTGAAACGAAGGTTCTGGAGGAGCTGGAACCCGTATCCCAGGCTGGGAGAAAGATTCCCTCGGTAAAATGGAGGCCGAATCTTGCCCAGGCAGTGATCATGTCCGAAATCCTGAGCAGCCCCAGGGCCAAACGGCCTTGGCCCAATCGCTAAAGCGAATATATGTAATGATCGAGGTTAGATCCCGTGAGGGTCTAACCTTTTTTTTGCTGCATAAATTTAGGAGAAAAGGGGGGAAGAGGATGGGGCCCAACTCCACGAATCGTCTCAGGCAGAAATTCGCCCGTACTTTCGAACTGCCCGCAGCGCCGTTAATGGACTATGCCATAGTCAGTCTAGTGGGAAATATGGAAGCGAGGATCACCAATCACAAGGGTCTGTTGCAGTATAACACGGCATGTGTTAAGGCTAACTCCCTCCAAGGCGTCATTGAAGTGGTGGGTACGGGCCTACAGATAAAGTCATTTTCCTCTTCTGAGATTAGGATTACGGGCGAGATCCAGCAGGTGATGCTGAAATGACAGCGTACTTTTGGCAGTGGTGGCAGGGGTTTGTAACGGTGCGCCTGCGGGGTCCCGGCTTAGAACGGCTGCTCAGTAAAATAGCTCAAGCGGGCATTGTGCTCTGGGAGGTGGAGCGCAGGACGCCGGAGGTGATGCTTGCCCGCGTTGGTGTGAAGGATTTCCGCCGCCTGAGGCCCCTTTTGTGGGGAAGCAGGATTAATATCTGCATCTTGGATAGGCACGGGTTGCCTTTTTTACTGCGCCAGATACGGGGAAGGTTGATGCTGATTGCTGGCTTGATCATGTGCCTGGTATTTATCCTTCAACTCAGCAGTTACGTCTGGCTGATTGAAATTGCCGGCGAGGAAATGCTGTCCTTCAGCGAACTTAAACTGGCCGTTCAGGAGCTGGGCGTAAAGCCCGGGGTACGACGTGCGTCTCTAGCGCCCCGCCAAATCGAAAAAGCGCTCTTGCTTAAGTTTCCTAACCTAGTTTGGGCCCAGCTTGAATTGAGGGGCGTAAAGGCGCTATTAACCGTGGCGGAGAGGAGCGAGGCGAAGGGAGCGGCTAAACCGGCGGGCCATATCTTTGCCGAAAGGGATGGGGTGATCACACAGGTTCTAGTTCTGCGCGGCACCGCTCAGGTAAGGGAAGGGGATACGGTACAGGCAGGCGATCTTCTCATTTCTGGGGTTTATTACGACGGAAGGGGACAGAAACAGTTTGGTTCGGCGGAAGGTATTGTGAGGGCTAGAGTCTGGTACCAGGCGGTAGGGGAAGCTCCCTTAGTCGTTTGGCAGCCCGTCAAAACGGGTGAACGCCGCCTGCAGTTCCTTGTTACAATCGGACCCTGGACCATTCCCTTCGGCAAGAGCTATTCCCCTGAGACTCACCTGGCCGACAGGAAAGACTGGTGGCTATCCCTTGGCAGAGCCATGGTTCCCTTGGGCTTCAGTCGGGTTGATTATTGGGCGGTCGAGCATCAACCTGTTCCCGTTCCACTGGAAACGGCAAAGGTCCAAGCCCGTGCCCTTGCCTGGGATAGTCTGCTGCAGCAGGGGTTAGACCCAGATGAGGTTCGTAGCGAGAATGGGATTGTGGAACCCATGGGAGACCAAGATGGAATCAGGGTTACGCTTAAGGTCGAGGCAGAGCAGGAGATCGGTCTGTTTTTGAACCAATAATTTGCACTTCACTGTTGTTTTGCTTATAATAAGGGCATAAGACGTTATGGGAGGATGTTAATCTGGTTAGTACAATATTTCGCCTTGGCAGTAATGAGCAGGCTCAGGTTGTAAGCGGCAAAAGGGACGAGCATCTGCGTTTGATTGAGACCGCCTGTGAGGTAAGAATTGTTCCGCGGGGTCTAGAACTCCAGATCAGCGGGTCGGCTCAACGGGTAGAGCAGGCCCATTTGATTTTGGAGAACATAGCGTCTCTTGGTCCGAATCTAACCAGTCACGATGTTTATTATGCCATAAGGTTGAGTAAGAATGGTGATTTCTCCTTGCTGCGCGAATTGAGTTCAGAAGTTATAGTCACAACCCATAGGGGAAGGCAAATTAGGCCCAAAACCGCAGGGCAGAAGCGTTACGTCAAGTCCATTTCTGAAAGTGACATAGTGTTTGGCATTGGACCTGCCGGTACGGGCAAAACATACCTGGCCATGGCCGCTGCAGTGGCAGCTCTGCGGCGTAAGGATGTGGACAGGATCATTCTGACGCGCCCAGCGGTGGAAGCAGGGGAACACCTAGGTTTTCTGCCAGGCGACCTTCAGGATAAGGTGGATCCCTATCTCAGACCCCTTTATGATGCCCTGTATGACATTATGGGCCAAGAGCTTTATATGAAGTATAGGGAGCGGGGAATCATTGAAGTTGCCCCCTTGGCCTACATGCGCGGTAGGACTTTAGATGATTGCTTTGTTATATTGGACGAGGCCCAAAACTGTACTCCGGAGCAGATTAAGATGTTCCTAACCCGCCTTGGTTTTGGCTCCCAAGCGGTTATAACCGGGGACATCACGCAGGTAGACTTGCCTCCGGGCAAAGTATCGGGCCTGATTTTGATCCAGAAGATCTTGAGAGATGTGGAAGGTATCGGTTTTTGCTACCTGAATGAGAACGATGTTGTTCGCCATCCTTTAGTGCAGCGAATTATTGAAGCCTACGAGTTGTACGAATCGTGGCATGAGGGGGAGCAAGGTGAAACGGAAAAGTAAAGACAGTTTCCTGCAGTTCAGGAAGCGAATTCAGGAACAGAGCACCTTTAAGCAGTGGCTGCTGGGGGGCATTGTTTTTGTTGCCCTAGCCGCCATTTTGGTTTTTGATGCCCTGCCCATGGGAGTAATGGTGGAAGTGGGCCAGGTGGCACGGAAGGATTTGGCCGCCCCCATTACAGCCGTTAATCAAAGGAAAACGGAGGAACGGAAGGAAGAGGCGGCCCGCCAAACGCTTTTGGAGGTGAGCGAGGATCCTGAATACTACGTGCTCAACCCCACCATCGTCCTGCGAGTGGAAGAAAACATCACGGGTGTACTCAATCTGCTGCGCCTCGGTGTAGCAGAAGAAATGGGCGAGGAGGAAGGGGCGAAGGAGCCCTTGACCGTTTCAGAAATCGACCGGCGGCTCATTCGCGATTGGAAAATGGAGCTTCCCTTGTCCACCATCGAAGCAGTTGTGAACTTAACCCTGCCCGAGTTTGACCAGTTTGCCCAGACACTCACAACCCTAGTTCTGGCCACGATGGAAGAGCCTATCCATGAAGACGACCTGCGTGATGCAAGGGACGACTTCGAGGCTAGTGTGGAGGATGTACGGCTAGCACCAGCCCTACAGGAAGCGGGCACCATCATCGGTAGGCAGCTTATTCAACCTAATTTGGTCCTTGATACGGAAAAGGTAAATCGGGCCCGGCAGGCTGCGGTGGATTCAGTTGAACCGGTGTTGATCATGAAAGGGGAAGTCATTGTTCGCAAGGGGGACGTTGTTAGGCCCGAGCATATAGAGCTGCTCCGTGATGTTGGCCTCCTTAAGACTGGTCGGGATTACGGTGCTGTGCTGGGAGTCATTCTCCTGACAGCGATTCTGCTTGTTTTGGGTGGAACTTATCTATATCAAAACCGTTCTGATGTGCTTCAGAACGAACCACTGCTTGCCCTGGTAGGCTCTGTCCTTATCACAATGCTGCTCCTGGGCGAGCTTTTTAGCGTTATCTCCTGGAGCGGCGCACGCTTTTTAAACCCTTCGGCCTTGACAGGCCTACTTTTGACCCTGCTCATCGATTCCCAGGTTGCCACCATCGCCACTATCATCATGGCGATTTTTCTGACGGTGATCAATGACTTGAGCTGGATAATCGGTCTCCTGGCCCTGATTGGCGGATTGACGGCCATTTTCAGCGTTTCGAAAGTGAGCCAGCGGGGGGATCTGATGCGGGCAGGTTTCATTGTTGGTGGGGTTAACCTTGTGCTCATGTTAACCCTTGGTCTTTTGAGTAAGGACACTAACCTGATTTACAACAGCTATCTTGGGCTCTTGAGCGGTGTTCTGGCCTCCATTATGGCCATTGGTATTTTGCCCTATTTGGAGAGTATCTTTAAGGTTACATCCTCACTGCGGTTGTTGGAACTATCCAACCCCAATCATCCTTTGATGCGGCGTTTGATGCTGGAGGCACCCGGCACATACCATCACAGTATTCTAGTGGGCAACCTGGCAGAGGCAGCGGCGGAAGCGGTTGGGGCAGATGGCCTTCTGGCTAGGGTGGGTGCCCACTACCATGATATTGGTAAGTTGAAACGGCCCTATTTCTTCGTTGAGAATCAGGTGGGTATAGACAACCCCCATGACAAGATGGCACCTTCCTTGTCTACGTTGATTATTACATCCCATGTGAAAGATGGGCTTGAGCTTGCCAATGAGTTCAAACTGCCGCCTGCGGTCACCCAATTCATTGCCCAGCACCACGGTACCGACCTTGTTCGGTATTTCTATCACCGTGCGTCTGAGGCCAATGATGAGGGCACTGTGGAGGAGAGGGATTTCCGTTATCCGGGGCCCAAACCCCATGGCAAGGAAGTGGCCATTGTCTCCTTGGCCGATGCTACCGAGGCTGCAGTCCGCTCCATTTCCAGACCAAATCCAGGGAAGATCGAAGCTATTGTGCGGAAGATTATCAAAGACCGCTTGAATTCGGGCGAGCTTGATGAAAGTGATCTCACCTTCCAGGATATGGATAGAATTGCCAACGCCTTTGTGAAAGTCATTGTGAGCATGTTCCATGCCAGGGTGGAATACCCTGAGCAGATCACCAAAGAGGACATTGAAGGGAAGCGAGCCAAGGATGCGAATACTGATAAATGATGAGTATGGTGCCCCTGAGAGTGCTGAGTTTGCTGCCCTGATCGAACGGACTTTTGAGGCAACAGCGGAGCTGGAAAGTCTAGATCCTGAGGCGGAAGTCAGTCTTTCCTTTGTCGACAATGAAACGATCCGCGGCCTGAATGATCAGTACCGAGGAATAGATGAGCCTACTGATGTCCTGTCTTTTCCGCAGGATGATGATCTTCCGCTGGAGCTGCCGTATATCTTGGGTGATATTGTCATTTCATTGGAGAGGGCAGCTGAGCAAGCACAAGAATATGGACATGGGCTGGAGCGAGAGGTGCTGTACCTGGCCGTCCATGGGCTTCTTCATCTAATAGGCTACGACCATCAAACGGAAGAAGACAAGAGCGCCATGCGCGCTAGAGAAGAGGAGGTTTTGGCCAAGCTCGGTTTAGGGAGATGAGGATGTGAAAAAGCGGCCTATTTTATTCAGTTTCAACGACGCCGTGCAGGGCATTGTCCATGTGGCGCGGAGTGAGCGGAATATGCGGATCCATATTGCCATCGGCCTACTGGTAGTTATCTTTGCCACTGTTCTCGGCGTCTCCCGTTTGGAAATGCTTGCCTTGGTATTGACCATTGGTGTGATGCTCATGTGTGAGATGATCAATACTGCGGTGGAAGAAGTGGTCGATTTCGTTTCACCCGATTTCCATCCCTGGGCTGGGCTGATCAAAAACATCTCCGCCGGGGCAGTTCTCATCGCTGCCATGACCTCTGTGGCCGTGGGATATCTGGTCTTCATCGATTATCTTCTCCGCCTAGATGCACTTATTTTTCGGCAGACTATTCCCCTGCATTATCTTATCGTGTTGACACTTGTTACCGTTGTTCTAGTGATCATTGCTTGGAAAGCTGGTCTTGGCCGAGAGCAGCTCCTGCGGGGTGGAATGCCTTCGGGCCATGCCGCAGTTGCGTTTGCTTTGGCCGCTGCCATCTGGGAGACGAGCAGAGGACTGCCCGTTTTCGCAGGTTATGCCCTGGCGGCTTTAGTAGCCCAGAGCAGAATCGAAGGAAAAATCCACAGCTGGTTGGAGGTTGTCACAGGTGCCCTTGTTGGCACCTTGATTACCCTTTTGTTTTTCCAAATTAGAGCCTGACGGGAGGCTGAGAAATGACGCAAGGACGACAGTTAATGGCACTAGCTATACAGGCACGGGAGCGCGCCTATACACCCTATTCTGGGTTTAAAGTTGGGGCGGCGCTGCTGGCCAAGGATGGACGTACCTTTTTGGGCTGCAACATTGAAAACGCTGCTTACGGCCCTTCTAACTGCGCAGAACGGACTGCGATTTTCAAAGCTGTATCGGAAGGGGTACTGGACTTCACCGCTCTAGCGGTCGTGGCAGATACTGTCCAGCCGGTTACTCCCTGCGGCGTGTGTCGTCAGGTGATGGCGGAGTTTTTTGCTCCTGAAACTCCAGTCTACCTTGGCAACTTGAGGGGTGAGATTAGAAAGACCACGTTAGGCGAGCTTCTACCCGGTGCCTTTACAAGACGGGATATGAATGTGAAAGGGGAAAATGATGGAGACCGGATATAAATCAGGTTTTGCGGCGGTAGTGGGACGCCCTAACGTAGGCAAGTCTACCCTGCTCAATGCTTTGCTAGGCTTCAAAGTTTCCATAGTATCAAACAAACCCCAGACTACACGCAATACGGTGCAGTGCGTGCTGACAAGACCCCACGCCCAGGTAGTCTTTTTGGATACGCCTGGACTGCATAAACCCCTGCACAAGCTGGGGGAATACATGGTGAAAAGCGCGTTTAGAGCTTTGGAAGACATTGATGTAGTGATATGGCTGGTGGAAATGGGCAGTTGGACTGCGGCAGATGAACACATTCTGCGAGAACTTGCTCCGGTTGAACAGCCCGTTATTCTTGCGGTGAACAAAATGGATAGAATCGATCCCGCCGAATACGATGCTTTTTTACGGGAAGTTGCTGCCAAGCGCGACTTTGCAGCGGTAATCCCCATATCAGCCCAGGAGGGAACTAACCTGGATCAACTGGAAGAGGCCATAATTGAATGTTTAGAGGATGGGCCCCAGTATTACCCTGAGGATTGGGTGACTGATCAACCTGAAAGAATCCTAGTTGCCGAGTTTATCCGGGAAGAACTGCTGGTACGCACCGAAGAGGAAATACCCCATTCCATTGCGGTGGATGTGGATCAGATCGAAGAAGATGAGGAAAGGAACTTGATCCGCATCCGGGCCACCATTTACGTGGAACGGGATTCCCAAAAGGGAATTGTGATCGGTAAGGGCGGCCGTATGTTAAAAGAAGTGGGTATCAGCGCCCGGGAGCAGATCGAGCGCCTCTTAAATACCCAGGTCTATCTCGACCTTTGGGTTAAGGTTAAAAAGGATTGGAGAAATAAGCCCGGAGCACTGCGCGAGTTTGGTTACGAGTAACCGCCATCTCTGGATTACCTGCAGCGAAACATGTCAACGGGGGGGAGGTTGAGCAATGACAACAGATGCCGCCTATCAAGTACAACAAGAAGAAGTCCAATTACCCGATTTGGTTGCTGCTGCCCAGGCAGGAGACGCCAGGGCCAGAGAACAGATTTTGTACGATTACCGTCCCTTTTTCCTGCGGGTCGCTTCTAACTCCTGCCGCAAGTATTTAGTGTTGGGCAGGGATGATGAAGCAAGTATAGCCATGATTGCCTTTAACGAAGCGATCGACTCTTACAACAGCGATGGGGGTGCCTCCTTTCTCAGTTTCGCCGAGCTTGTTATTAAGCGCCGCCTAGTAGACTATTTCCGGCGTCAGGCCCGGCGGACGGATGAAATACCCCTCTCCAGTTTTGAAGACGAGGATAATGAAGAGGGAGTAATTCAGAGGCTAGAAGCAAAGGAAGCCCATGCGGTGATGCAGCTGCAGGAGGAAGCTGAGGAGCGCCGGGAGGAAATTTTCCGCCTGGATCAACTCTTAAGCAACTATGGGATTAGGTTTTCTGAGCTGGTTAAAATATCACCGAAACATCGGGATGCCCGGGATCGGGCGTTAGTAGTGGCGAAGACACTAGTTAGCGATCCCGAACTTTTGGCTTACCTAACTCGGAAGAAATCGCTTCCCCTAAAGGATCTGGAGCAGCGGGTGAACGTAAGCCGCAAGACACTTGAACGGCAGAGGAAGTACATAATCACTCTTGCGTTAGTCTTGATCGGGGATTTTACCCATCTGCAGGAATATTTAAATAGACCGGTGTGAAAAGGAGGGATTCACTGTGAAGCATAGAGGGGTTGTTGTGGAGATTGCTCCCAAGAATAAAGTTATTGTCATGACTCCTGACGGGGAATTCCTTAAGGTCCCTTATAGAAAGCATATGCATGTGGGCCAAGAGATCCGGTATACACCAAGGAAACCTTATGTAAACGTCTTACAGGCAGGACTAGTTGCTACCCTCTTTCTTGCTGTACTAGGTGGCCTGCCCATGCTCTCCAATCGGCAGGCTCCTTCAGCCACTGCCGCGTATATTATGACGGTTGACGTTAATCCCAGCCTCGAACTGCAGATCAGCGCAGAGCATACCGTCCTCGCCCTCGATGGACTCAACCAGCAGGGTAAGGAGCTGGCTTCCCAGCTGGATGTGTTAGGCAACGACATCAGGCAGGCCTTACAGGAGATCACCTCTTACCTCCAGGCCAATGGCTATCTCGGGCTGGGCGAGAAACAGGTCTTGGTCACCATCGCCACCCCAGGTAGTATTGTTAGTGACGGCTGGGAGAGGCAGGTCAGGGAGCTGCAAGGGGGAGGCACCTATTCTGAACTACAGAGAATGGTGGAAGAGGTTTTTGGTGCAGTTCGTTTGGCGGACGTGCGCATCTTACAGGTACCCTACTCGGTGATTAACGAGGCTAGATTAGCGGGGATAACACCCAGCAGGTATTTGGCTATTCACCTGCCGGCCCAGTTTGCCATTCCTCCCCGTACCGAAGTTCGCCTGACGATGGTTGATGTTCCAGACTACGCCAGCATTCCCTATGGCAGTGCACGGCAAGATCATGTGGTTCAAGCGCAGCTTCCCCGGGGAGTATTAACACCTGTCCAGTGGACTAAGCAGAGTATGGTGAGTTTTCCCATCGTGGCAGAGATCAAAGATGATTTTAGGTTGGGTAGATGAGAGTAGACGATTTTGATTTTCAACTTCCAAATGAACTGATTGCCCAAGTCCCCCTTGTGCACCGCGATGAGTCTAGACTGCTCGTCGTGGACAGGGGGAGTAACTCTTTTTGGGACAAACGCTTTCGCGACATCTTGTCCTATCTTCGTCCGGAGGACGTGCTTGTTTTTAACGACACAAGGGTAATTCCTGCTCGCCTTTTCGGGGTAAATAGGGCAAACGGTCGTCCCGTTGAGATCCTGCTTCTGCGGCCCCATGGCGAAGATCGCTGGGAGGTTTTGGTCAAGCCGGGGAAAAGGGCCAGGGTAGACGCGGAAATAGAGTTTTCCCCTGAACTATCCTGTCTCGTGCTGGAAAACATGCCGAGTGGAGGCAGGCTCGTTCAGTTTGATTGTCAAGGGGACTTTGAAGCTGTTCTGGAGAAGATCGGGGAGACACCCCTACCGCCTTACATCCAGACGAAAATTTCCGACCCGGAACGCTATCAAACGGTGTATGCGGAGCATTCCGGTTCTGTGGCTGCTCCCACAGCTGGGCTCCATTTCACCGAAGATCTTTTGGGCGAGATCAGGGCACTGGGCACGGGCGTGGAATTTGTAACGCTCCACGTTGGCCTAGGTACATTTCGGCCTGTGCGGGCTGAAAGGGTAGAAGAGCACGTGATGCACGAGGAGTATTTCCACATCAGTGCAGAAACTGCCCAGGCCATTAATGCCCGCAGGCAGGCCGGCGGGCGGGTCATTGCAGTTGGCACGACCAGTGTCAGGGTTTTGGAGACTGTGTCTGGCTCTGACGGTTCTATCGTGGCAGGTAGCGGCTGGACTGATATTTTCATCTATCCCGGCTACAAGTTCAAAACCGTTAATGCTTTGCTCACCAACTTTCATCTGCCCAAGTCAAGCTTGTTGATGCTCGTTTCAGCTTTTGCCGGGCGGGAACTTATTTTTTCAGCTTATGAGCACGCCGTCAAGGAGCGCTACCGCTTCTTCAGTTTCGGCGATGCTATGTTGCTTGTGTGAAAGGGGTTAATGGGTGCCAGTTAAATTTTCGGTATTACAGGAATCTACACAATCAAGAGCACGCCTTGGCAGGCTGGAGACAAAACACGGTGTAATCGAAACCCCGGTGTTTATGCCGGTGGGTACACAGGCCACTGTGAAAACGATGGCTCCTTTTGAACTGGAAGAGCTGGGCGTAGAGATCATCCTGAGCAACACGTACCATCTCTATCTACGGCCCGGACATGACATAGTAGAGGAGGCAGGCGGCCTCCATTCATTTATGGCTTGGCAGCGGCCAATCCTCACTGATAGCGGTGGTTTTCAGGTTTTCAGCTTGGGTCCGCTGCGCAAGATCTCGGAAGAAGGCGTGGAGTTCCGCTCCCATCTGGATGGGTCCAAGCATTTCATCAGCCCGGA
>DGFC01000041.1 GCA_002391465.1 Firmicutes bacterium UBA3910
AGATGAGTATGAGAGACAGGAAGGGGAATCACCCACACACTTAAACCGCCATAGTCCGCAAAATGGACGGCAACTAGCGACAGGCTTAAGAGGGTGACGGCGAAAATAAGCACCACCTTCAGCCGTGTGGGCCTGAGCAGGCTCAGGAGAAAGATAATGGACCCCAAAACCAAGGCGGCGAGCCCGGCCTGAATGGAAGCGGACTTTATGCCCGCGTGGGCAGTAACGGGGACAAAATAGGGTAATAGGCCCAGTAAGCCGCTGGCCACAAAGGTCAAGGATACGTAGTGGTAGAGTCTACTTTCACTCACCTCATCTAGAATGCCGTCGCTGTCGTCAGCCTGCCCCTTGCCCAACATCCTGTGCCTCTTGATCAAAAACCAGGCGGTGCCCATGGGGATCAGTGTAACCAGGGGCCCCATCTGCGGCAGGGGATTGGTCAGCACAAAGCGCAGAACTAGATCGGTCAGGGCACCCAAAAGCCCGCTGGCTAGAAGGGAGTAATACATTAGACGCGCTTGACGGCCGATCCGTTCATTTACCGCCTGCTTGCGCCAGCGGCGCAGCACCAATAGGGCAGCCAAGAGATAGGTGGCGAAATAGACATAAAAGAAAAAGTCCCAGAAGTTGTTTGGCGCCACATTCACCCAGCCTGATGGTCTGCGCACAAAATTGTACTGCTGCTTCGTTAAAGAATCGGACAGGGAAAATACGTAGAGGTTGATCCCGGCCGGTATGTACAACAGGGCACGGTACACCCAGGTGTCCCGGCCGGGCCACTTGGTGTCAGAAAGGAGCAGGAAAAAGTTAAGCAAGAGAGCATAGGCGGTCGTCCAGCCCACAGCCGAAATCCGCCTCCAAAAAAGGCATACTTCCAGAGTTGGTGCCGCGTTGGCCACCGCAAAGCCCAGCGACCACAGGCAAAGGGAAACACATACCGCGAAGAAGGCGCGGTTTCGTTTCGCTTTAGCGTTTTGAAACAAGAGAAAAATGCCGAAGAAGAAATAAGCGGCAAAGGCAACAAAAAATAGAAACGAGAAGAACAAAGGTTGCTGTTCCATAAGCACTCCCCAACATATTATTCAACAACAGGACACGACAGTTTTCTCGTCTAAGACTGCCGTTCCTGCCAGTCTACTACCATTCTTTTTTATCCCGGTACAAACCCCGATCAGCCCGGCTGAAGACCTCGTCGTAGTCTTCTTCACCCTCCACCAGGGCGACACCCACGCCCACGGTAATAACGATACCCTCCACTGGCTGCTCGACCGTCTTTTTCAGCTGAACACATTTTTTCGCCACGAACTCGGTCGAAGGAACGTCTTGCATGTAGACAGCAAACTCATCTCCACCCATCCGTCCGATGAAGTCTGTGCTGCGGAACACCTGGGTTAACGACGCAGCCACGTGCTGGAGGACGCGATCGCCCATGAGGTGACCGTAGTTATCATTGACACCCTTAAAGTCATCACAATCCAAGAGCAGCAGGGCGTCAAGGGAACCGGCTTCACGGGTCTTTAAGCGATGGGTGATCAGCTTTTTCATTGTTATGGGGTTGTATAGTCCCGTCAACCCATCGGTTTCAGCCTTGGCTATCAGCTCTTCCCTTTCCGCTGCCACCCTCGTAATATCAACGAGCTTACCCACAACGGAGTTCGTTTTGGCCCGGCTACTGCCAATCTCGGCGTGTACCACCTGAAAAACGCCCATTTCACCCCCTGCAAGGGGTAGAGTCACTTCAAATATCTCCCCTTCCCCTGCCTCGGCCAGCCTCTCCTTTAGCATCCAAGTTACTTCGGCCCCATTCCCATCCCCCAACAAGGCTAGAAACTTATCAGAAAGAACTAAGCGTTCCTTTTTCACGTCGTACTCATAGAGATACTCGTTGGAAATGTGGGAGAGCATATCGTGGATTAGATTGCGCTCCTTAAGCCTCTTGTTTAAGCGAAGAGTGACCGCAGTGGACGAGCCTAGTACGCAGGTAACCGCTCCAATGACAAGTCCAATCTGTGTGCCGTAGCTGTCAACTATCATAGCCGGGGTGATGCGCCTTTCGATCTGGGTGGCCATGTCTAAAATCATGGTTTCGATACGGCGGGGATCGGCGTGGATAAGAGCCTTGTCAATGATGGAAATGAGTAGGGGGTCGGCGTTGTAATAACCGATACAGTATTCCCGGGCTTCCTTACCCTGGGGAATGGCGACCACATTCCTGTACCCGTTCTGCAGCTGGTAATAAGCGAGAGAATAGGCGTTACCATAGCCGTAGTCCGCCCTACCCTGATCAACCGCGGTGATGCTCTCTTCCCGGGTTTGGAAGTAAATTGTGTTCTCTGGCAAAACCCCCTCAGGCAGGCTTCCCCCCTCCACCGCCGCATACCTCTTGTCTGCCAAATCAGTTGGATCCATCGCTGAGTTGACAAAAAGAATGGTCTCGGAAGTGAGAAAGGGCGGTGACAGCTGTAGACCAGGGGGCGCGTAGGAAGGCGGGATGCCAACGATCAGCTCCGCCTCGCTCTCCCACACCGCGTCCGGCGTCTGGGTCAGGCTGTATGCAAAAGTCAAACCTGTCATCTCACTGATAACCTGGAGAATCTGTTTGGATATGCCCTGAGGCTGCCCATGGCTATCTATGTATTGGATTGGAGCAGCCCCATCAACGTTGATAGCCTGAACAGGCCCACGCCCCGCGATATACGACCTTTCCTCCTCCGTCAAAAAAGGGGCGGCCTGAATTAACTCAGCAGTTAGGAGCACTGTCGCCACTGCCAGTGCAAGACGAGCAACTAAGTTATTGAAGGAACTACTCCTCGCCATCTTAGTTCTCGCGGCTCTGCTCCAAATGTACAGTCATCTGGCGATAGGGGATCCTCACTCCCTCTTCTTCGAAGGCCACTTTAATGTCCTCCAGCAGCGCAAAGTACATTGTCCAATAGTCGGACTTATCTGCCCATACCCGCACGGAGATGGTGGCTCCATCTTCGCCGAAACCACCCATCACTACCATAGGTTTGGGATCATCCAAAATGAGAGGCTGCTTGGCTATAACCCCGTACAGGACTTCCTTCACCTTTTTCAGATCCGAGTCATAGCTCACAGTGAGCTGAATATTGGCGCGCCGATTGTCATAGGCCGAGTAGTTGATGGCACTGGCATTGGATAGGTCCGCGTTGGGAATAATCACCTTTTGGTTGTCAGGCGTACGCAGGACAGTGTGGAAAATTTGGATCTCCATAACGGTACCCGAAAAGCCTGCCGCTTGGATAAAATCCCCCACCTTAAAGGGTTTGAAGATCAGGATCAACACGCCCCCGGCGAGGTTGGCTAAACTACCCTGAAACGCAAGACCTAAGGCCAAACTGGCCGCACCTATAATGGCTGCAAAGGTCGTGATCTCAATACCCACAGTGGCCGCAATTGTGAGAAACAAGAGTGCCTGTAACGTGACGCGCAGCAGGGGAATCAAGAATGTCTGCAGTGATTGATCCATCTCAACCTTTTCCATCCGCCGTTCAATCAACTGCAGTAGCAGGCTTACTGCCTTTCTCCCTATCAGGAAAATAGCAAGGGCGAGTACTATACGGCCCAAATAGGGTAGAATAACCGCAACAATCTCATTCATTTAATTTTCCCTCCTTCAGTTTCCAAACAGGTATTATGGAAATTCCCCTTTCCTCCTTCGACATTTTTTAACATATACCTGTTTTCCCGCGCAAGTAACACTCAACGACGCCACAGGTCTCGCTGTTTACGTTTTTTAATTGTCCCAATCTGTTTTGTGCCGTTTATCACATTTGACATAGCTGAAAAGTACCTATATGCTAATAAATAAGCACGCTTTCACGAATATCGATTGAAGTAGGCGAGGTGAACAGGATGACAAAAAAATTCAACCCGTATCAAGAAGTGCTGCAGACAATGGAGCGGGCAGCGCAGCTTTTGGGCCTTAACGAAGATGATTATATAACTCTGAAATATCCCGAGCGGGAAATGCAGGTTTCCATCCCCTTAACGATGGATGACGGCTCAACTAAGGTCTTCCAAGGTTACCGGGTACAGCACTCGGGCGTGCGGGGTCCTTACAAAGGCGGCATCCGCTACCATCAAGCGGTTGATATGAACGAAATTAAGGCCTTAGCGGCCATGATGACCTTTAAGTGTGCGGTAGCTGATATTCCCTACGGCGGCGGCAAGGGTGGTGTGGCAGTTGATGCAACCAAGCTTTCCAAGGGGGAAATGGAGAGATTAACCAGGAAATACGCCACACTCCTCTACCCCATTGTTGGACCCCACATCGACGTTCCTGCGCCGGATCTGAACACTAATCCAGAGGTGATGGCTTGGTTTATGGACACCTACAGCATCCTCAGGGGTCGGCTTACACCTGCTGTAGTCACAGGTAAACCGGTGGCGGTAGGCGGTTCGCTAGGCAGAACGGAATCCACCGGTAAAGGTATTACCCTCATGGCCAAAGCAATGTCCCAGAAACTGAACCGTAGTTTAAAAGGGGCAACAGTGGCAGTACAGGGCGCAGGTAACGTAGGCGGAACGGCCGCCCTCTTCCTGCACCGAGAGGGCTGTAAAGTGGTGGCTATCAGCGACGTTTCGGGTGGAATCTATCACGAAGATGGCCTTGACATTGAAGAGGTGATCGGTTTCCTCCGAACCGAACGGGGACGTCTGCTGAAAGACTACGACACGCCAGGTCTGAAGCGGATCGGTAACGAGGAGCTCCTCACCATGCCCGTGGATATTCTGATCCCGGCTGCACTGGGGAATCAGATCACGGAGGATATAGCCCGCAAAACCCAGGCCCGCCTGATTGTGGAAGGGGCAAACGGACCGACTACTTATGAAGGGGATCTAATCCTTGAAGAAAGGGGAATCCCGGTGGTGCCGGATATCCTGGCCAACTCGGGAGGGGTAGCCGTTTCCTACTTCGAATGGCAGCAGAATCTCCAGAATTTCAGCTGGGATGAGGATAAGGTGAACCGGCGTTTGGAGAATCTCATGGTCAAGTCCTTTGAGGATGTTTGGAATATGGCGCAGAAATACAATTCGTCTATGCGCATGGGCGCTTATATGTTAGCGTTAGACCGAATCGTCACAGCCAGCAAGCTGAGGGGAAGGCCGTTTTAGCCAGCAACAATTATCAACGGATCAAAAAAGCCAGGCTCACCGCCTGGCTTTTTCATCTCTACGTCTAAATGATACCCATTTCCCGGCCCACTTTGGCAAAGACCTTGACAGCTTGATCGAGCTGTTCCTTGCTGTGGCCAGCGGTAACCATACACCTTACTCGACCAGTACCCACGGGCACTGTGGGGAACACAATACCAGAGACAAACACACCGTTTTCCAATAGTTTACGGCTGAACTCCATCGTTTTACCTTCATCGCCGATAATGACGGGAGTGATGGGCGTCTGGCTGTTGCCCGTGTTAAAGCCCAGGGCATTCATTTTCTCCTTGAAATGTTTCGCGTTATCCCAGAGGCGATCAGTGTACTCGGTGGTCTCCATCAGCATTTTAATGGCCTCGATGATAGCACCTGCTGCAGACGGGGGCATCGTTGTGCTGAAGAGTACGGGTCTAGCCCGGTGGCTCAACCACTCGTACATCACCTTGGAACCGGCCACGTAGCCACCCACAACACCGATCGCTTTGGAGAGGGTGCCCATGGTGAAATCCACCCGACCCTGGAGCGAGAAGTGGTCAACAGTTCCACGGCCCGATTCGCCTAAAACACCTGAGCCATGGGCATCGTCCACATAAGTCATTGCCCCGTATTTCTCCGCCAGTTCCACAATATCTGGCAGGGGGGCAATGTCGCCGTCCATACTGAAAACGCCGTCCGTAATAATCAAGATGTTTTTGTATTTATCCCGCTCTGTTTTGAGGATCTCTTCTAGGTGGTTCATATCCCCATGGCGGAAAATGGCCTTGTCAGCCCTGCTCAAGCGGACACCGTCAATGATGGAAGCGTGGTTCAGCTCGTCCGAGAGGATGAGGTCGCCCCTTTCAGTTACCGCCTGAATGGTGCCCATGTTGCAGTTGAAGCCGGACTGGTAGATGAAGACCGCTTCTTCCCGTTTGAATTCGGCTAAAATCTCTTCCAGTTCTTCGTGGATTGTCATGTTACCCACGATGGTGCGCACTGCACCGGCCCCCGCCCCGTATTTTTCAATGGCATCGATGGCCGCCCGCTTCAGGCGAGGATGGTTGGCAAAGCCCAGATAGTTGTTGGACGATAGGTTTATCACCTTTCTGCCGTTCAGAACAATTTCAGGGTCATTGCCCCCTGCCAATACCGGCAGCTGCCTGTATACCCCTTGTTCTTTCAGTTCTTCAATTTTTTCCCGCAGGAAACCCAGCTCGTGTACATTTCCCAAAGCATTGACCTCCTCCAATAAATTGTAACACTAAGCAGTAAACGCTAATCTTATTCCGCTTAAATGTTCAGCACTTGCCGTTATTTCCCTGCCTTTTGGCTGGGAATAATCCGCTGTGCCGCCTTTCCCTGAGAAAAACAGCCTGCGGTAAGCAGGGTTTTCTTTTATAAAATGGAATTAACTGCTATTGCAAACCGAAGGGTGTGTTGCTATTAATGATAACCTACGAAACAAAAGACGAAATTCTCAATGCACTAGCTTATACTGCCCAGTTCTTTAACACCCTCTTTCCCCTGGACTGCATGGCCGCAGTGACCGATGGGAAAGAGTTCATTGCCTACTACCCAGGCCAAAAGATCGACGTACGGGTGGCCAAGGGTATGCCCATCCCGGCAGCAGATCCCACCCTCGTTGCCTTTCAAACGGGGCAGGTCCTGATAGACGAGGTGCCCCACCAGGCCTATGGCTTTCCCTTTAAGGCGGTAATTGTCCCTGTTCGGGACAACACCCAAAACGTTATAGGCACCCTCAATGTGGGCATTGACCTTTCTGCCCAAAACGAACTTTTGGATATTGCCCATCAACTTGCCGCCAGTATCCAAGAGACAAGCGCCAGTTCGGAGGAGCTGGCCGCATCTGCAGCTGCCTTGAGCGAAGCCCAGGTTGAGCTGACTAACGTTATGGGCCGGGCAGAAGAAAATTTGAAAAAGACAGATGAAATCCTGGCCCTGATCCGGGGTGTAGCCTCGGAGACCAACCTCTTAGGCTTAAACGCGGCAATTGAAGCGGCTAGAGCTGGTGACCATGGGCGGGGATTCGGCGTAGTTGCAGAGGAAATCCGTAAACTGGCAGATAACACCTCCGCTTCAACCAAGGAGATTGAAGGCATTCTCAAGGAGCTGCGGGAGCTGTTCAAAGCGGTTGCGGACCACACCCGTCAAACCGAACAGATCGGTGCGGACCAGGCTGCAGCTTCCGAGGAGATTTCAGCTACCATGCAGGATGTGACGTTAGTGGTGGAAAAACTGACCCAAATATCCCGCATCCTCTAGCTAGGAGCTGCGTTCAGCGTAGAAGGTAACGGCCCGTTCGTTGCCCACTTCATCAACCACATAGAGGCTGTGCCAGCCCGTTTCTGGGGTGATGAGCATTTCATGCCTTCCGTTTGTGCTCCCCAGATAGGAGTTGTTGAGATACCAGTAGAGCCTGCTGCCCGGCTGCTGATGGGCGGCCTCCAAGCGCACCTTCTGGTAGTCCCCAATGTCATCCCTGGGTACAACCAGTTTAGTACCGGCCTGGGGCCTGACAAAATGGATGGGGTTTTCCCCCTGCTGGGCAGCGGGACAGGCGGGATTATGGGGCGGGACAGTATACTGCAAGCCCTTTTCCCTCAGATAAGCATTAACTAGGGGCGGATAGATGACCCTTTCCGCCCTTTTTAGATCATTCCGGTCCCAGCACAGAGAGCAGACCTGCAGCGTTTCACTGCCGTTTACATACAGCGTCCTCTCATAGGGCGAATAACGTAGGGGCTCAGCAGAGGCAGGGGCAAGTACTTCCACCAGCTCTCCCCCGCCTTCCTTAAGCCTATAACCCGTCTGGGCAGAAACCGCCACCACAGTCAGATCCTCCCCGGGGGGACTGAACCAATAATACTGGGGGCTTTTGGGCAGCATGGCAAAGAGCTGGAAGAGCAGAGGTGCCGCGGCATCAATTCCGCTCAAATCCTTGATTTCCCCACCGCTGAAATTCCCGGTCCAAACGGCAATGGTCCACTCAGGGGAAACTCCCACTGCCCAGGCATCACTTCCACCGTAGCTCGTTCCAGTTTTCCATGCCAACGGCGCGCTGGATTGGAACTCCTGCCAGAAATACTCGGTCTTGGGTCGAGTCACGTCTTTAAGTGTCTCCAGAACTAGGTAGCTGGAGCCCCTGGAAAGAAGCCTAACCTCCTCCCTCTCTTCCCCCGCCAATACCGTCAAGTCACTGAAAAGACCGTAGTTGCCCAAACCCCGGTACAACCCCGCCAACTCCCACAGACTTCCGGAAGCACTGCCCAGAACGAGGGATAGGCCATGCTGCTGCGGAGTGCCCTTAATTCCCTTTAGACCCGCCGTCTGCAGAAAAGAGTAAAAATCTTCTACACCCAGTTCGTGCAGGAGTTGGACTGCGGGCACGTTGAGGGAGCGGATCAGGGCAGTGTCTGCCCGGACGATGCCGCTGAAGCTGTGATCCGCGTTGTAGGGAGAATAGCCGCCGTAGCTGGTGGGAATATCCAAAAGCACGCTTTCCCGTACAATCAAACCTGCATCCATGGCCAGGGCAAACAAGAACGGCTTCAGGGTGGAGCCAGTGGATCTGCGCATCCGAACCCCATCAATCTTGCCTAGTTTTTCGTCAGCAAAATAGTCCTGGGAAGCGACGTAAGCCTTCACCTCCCCGCTGGGCGTATGGACAAGCAAGGCAGCTGCGTTATCCACTCCAACCTTACTCAGGCCGTCCATGTAAGCCTTAACCAACCCCTCAGCCCTAACCTGAACATCCAGATCAATTGTTGTGAGGAGTACATTCTCCTCAGAGCTTAGGGCAAGCCTCTCCGCCAAATGGGGTGCTGCCAGGGGAAAGGGCAGCTGTCCAGTGGGTACAGGCTCCGCCACTGCTAAACGATAGGTCTCTGCAGTAATAATGTCCGCCTCAAAAAGGCTTTGTAGAAGTGAATCCCGCTTCTTTTTCAGTTCCTCCGGATTGCGCATGGGGTTCACATTAGCCGGGTTATTGGGGAGCACCGCGAGGGTAGCCGCTTGGGCCCAGCTGAGCTGGGCCGGCTCACAGCCGAAGTAGCGGAGGCTGGCGGTCCGATAACCCAGGATGTTTCCACCATAGGGGGCGTGGGTCAGATAGAGCTTAAGGATCTGATCCTTACTATAGTTCAGCTCGATCCGGACCGCCTGGCACATTTCCCGCAGCTTGTTCCAAAGCGTGCGTTCTTTAGGTTCCATCAGCCTAGCCACCTGCATAGTAATGGTGCTGGCGCCGCTGATGCGTCCACCCCGGGTCATGTTCTGCCACAACGCACGAACTAGCGCCAATGGATCCACACCCCAGTGGCTCTCAAACCGCTTATCCTCGTAGTGAAGTACGGCTGTCCGCAGTTTTGCAGGGATCTCCCCTTCGTCCGGAGGAAGAATCCACTGTTCCTGTCCGTTCAGGAAGACGCGCAGAATCTGCCCGTCCTCCGCCAGCACCATTTTGCTGTAGTCACTGGGAAACAAGGGCTCTGGGATCCGGCTGAGCCGGACAAATCCGGTCAGCAGTACAAGGAGCACTATTGAGCTGACAAGGAGTCCCTTGTTCAGTTTCACCTGGCCAACACCTCTACTACGCTGCCTTCAGTCACCACTTTGTACTCATTGTCATACATCGCTTCTAACAGCGTGGGGGGAAGTGTGAATTTACCCACAGTGACCGCATTGAGTTTCACCAGGAAGCAGTACTCTTCCACCCAGCCGTACATGTCGAAAAACCACATCACCCGGTCATCGCGCAGATCAAGAAACTCCTCCTGACCAAGGTTGTACTCTTCCGTCCATTCGGGCAGGCGGCCGCCTAGAAGCCTTACATTTTCAATCTCCCATCCGGCAGGCAGGACCTGCACCAAAGCCACTTCGCTCAGATCTTCATGTCCTTCTTGGCTGACCCGATACAGGGCATAAAACTCGGTACCCTGCCCAAGCTGGGATACATCCATCTGGCGACCTTCCCGATCAAAATAGTTCACGCTCAACCTCAGCTTGTTCTGTTCCGGTTTTAGATCCTTGGACTCCGGGATCCCCTCCCAAGTGAGAGTCACAAAGAGTGGTACATCTGTCTTGTTCGTAAAGGCGATCTGTTCCGCTTCATGGGGCAGGGGAACAACTACAGCCGTCCCCTCCGCTGTTAACGGAATAACCTCGCCGTCTACGACGAGATCACCTCTCAGGCTGGGCAGTTCTTCACTCAGGTCAGAGATATACCTGCTCACCGCCAGCAAACCATAGGCAGTTGTCTGAGTAGAATACCACCGATTAGAAGCCAACTCCCCAGCAATGTGCTCATAAAGAGGCGCACTACGCTCGTAATCACCTACCACAACCAAGCTGTCCAGCAGCATGGCCAGATCCCTAAGGGTTGAACCAAAGGTGGCTTCCCGTTCCGTCTGATCCGCCACATCGAGTTCAGCTTGGACCAGGATTGTATCTGCCGTTTCGGGGTATCCAGCTGTCCAGTAAGCGGCAGCTAGGAGATGTTTCTCTAAGCTGCTGAGCCGATCAAGCTCGCTTTCCCGCATGTAGTTCATGGCGCTCAATTCGGGGCTGTCCGCAAGGGCGAGTAAGTAGAGGCGATAAGCTCTCGTATGCCTGGTGCCCGCATTGGCTCTTGCCGCTTCTCGCTGGAACTTGACCCAGCCCGCCAGGATATCATCCGGCACATGGTATCCCCTGCTTTTTGCCTCCAGCAGGAAGTGACCGGCGTAGTTGGTAGACCAGAGCTCAGGTACCCCGTCACCCGGCCAATAGGCAAAACCGCCGCTCATAAGCTGATACTCCCGCATCCTGCCAATTGCCGCATTGACATTCTCATCGATCTCCTCCAACTTCTCCATTTCCAGCTGCACCAAATAGGGCAGATAGAGCTGGGGAAAAGCGGCCGATGTGGTCTGCTCCAAGCAGAGATAGGGATAGCGAATCAACCACTGGAGCCGGTGTTCAATGTTCAGGCCCCGCCAAGGTGAAATGGACACCTGGAGCCGATCCGTACCTGGTATGCCGGGCGGTGGTGCGGTAAAGGTCACCGTCTCGGCTGAGCCGGCCAACTGCTCTTGGCTGAGGAAGATGTATGGGCTGGCGGCCCTAATGGGCAGCGCAGTCCGATCCTGGCTGAGGTAACCGTTTCCGGTTGAGACAGCCTGAACCACTATGTCTGCTGTGCCCATCTCAGCCAGGGCGGCCAACTGGAAAGTGATCTCAGCCGTACCCTCGCCGCCAAAACCGATGAGTTGTCTGCGGGGGCCAATGATCTCAACCGGACCATCTGCTAGCAAGGCAACCTCAACCACACCTATATCTTCTGCCAGGGCAAACACAGTTACTGGCACGGTAATCTGATCACCGGGACGGAGAACCCTGGGCAGGGTAGGTAGTACCATCAGGGGTGCTTTGACTGGGACAGTCTGCTCCGCACTGCCGTAACAGCCGCCTGCTGCCGCAACCACCATTACCCTCACGCTGCCCATGTAGTTGGGGAGCTCCAGCTCAACTTCGGCGTAGCCGTTTTCGTCAGTCTCCATGGGTCCCACAAAGAGGCTTACCGCCCTAAAGCGGAGCTCATCCTGCTTCGGCACCTGCATCTCTTGGTAATCAGCTTCTTCGCCGCCTCCCACTGTGAACACGTTATCTAGGTAACCGAAAGTAAAGTCGATCACATCGGCGAAGTTATCGTAATTTCTGGTTAACAGCCTCTGCTTGGCAAAGAAATGCCCATGGGGATCGGGCGTCCTAAAGCCCGTGATATTCAGCAGACCTTCATCCACTACGGCCAAGGTGAACTGGACTGGCTGTTTGTTTTCCGTCTGGATCTTGACAGTGAATTTCTCCTCTGGGCGGATTAACTCTGGCAGATCAAGCCCAATCTTGATTTCAGTCTCTGCGCTTTTCACGTGAAGCGGGGCAATACCATACAGCCGCACGGGTAGGTCATTGGCCCGCTCATGGGGCTGAAGAACCATGACCGAAAGGTAGGCGTTGGGCATGTATTCCTCTGTTACCTGTACAGCAAATTCCATCTCTGCCCTATCCACCTGGTACCAGCGGTGTTCAAGCAGCTTCCCTTCCTTCTCCACCGTCACAAGGGCCTTGCTGCCAATTGGTGCCGCAAGCTTAACCCGGGCGGTATCACCTGGGACGTAGTATTCCTTATCCAGCTTCAGTGTGAGGGCTGCTGGAGTACTGCTTTCTGCCCCTTCTCCCCACCAATAGGCGCGGAAGAAGTAAGCAGCGCTGTGGCCCCCAACCGGATCTTTCACTTCCAAAATGATCTCACCGTAATCCTCCGGTTGGTAGGCCAACTGGGCAAGACCTTTTTCATCCGTTTTAAGTTGACCTGTCGCCGCGACTACCAACTGTTCGTTTTGTTTGAAGTAGCGGCGAAAGTCCGCTTCACTGCTGTACTCCCACCACCAGTAACGCCTGAGGCGGTACATGGTGTATTCCAGCTCACTTGCGGCAATGGGCTCCCCTTCACTTGTCAGATGGACAATGGTGAAATCGGCCGCATCGCCCATACCTAAGTCTGCATCAGCCAACTGCCTAATCCCCACGTAGCTGGAATAGTGTTCAACCGGAACGAGCATGGTGTAGGGTACCGCCCTGCCACCGCTTTCAAACACTTTACTCTCTACGCGCAGACGCAAAGCGGAAGGCACTGTCCCTATCTGGGGCAGATCCCAAACCAGCCTGGCTTGGCCAGCATCATCGAGTTTTAGGCGAAAACTCCTCTCCTGAGTGATGAAGCCCACGGTGGGGTTATCAAAGGTGAAATTGGTGTAAGCGGGGAACGTTTTGGCGTAAGGTTCTAGGTAAATGGTGCTTTCACTCTCTAGGCCCGCGGCTGGGGCACCGAAAAGGTATTGGGAGCGGAGAGTGAATTCTACCGCATCGTCTGAACTTTTTACCTCAGGTACAGTAACATCCGCGTCAACCCTGAGTCTGTAAGGTACAATTTCTTCGATCTTCAAATCATGGCGGAAGATCCTCCCCCCCACCTGGAGCTGGGCCTGCCAGTTACCGGTGGGCGCATTGGTTGCTGTTGGAAAACTGCAGCTGTAAAAACCGTTTCGGCCCGTTGTTGACGTTTCTTCGTAAATGAGCTGATCACGGGAGTTATAGATACGCCAAGTTACCGGATGATGATCGGGGAAGGTGTGGTCTTCATTGCGAATAATGGCTGATAGATTAATCAGATCACCCGGGCGGTAAACCCCCCGTTCAGAGTAGATAAAGGCGTCAATCCCATCCTGTTTCTGCACGCCGCCCGTGTCAAAGATGGCAGTATTCAGCCTGGAAGCGGGCAGATTCATAAGGGCACCCATCTCCCCTGCCCACACCTCTATATAACGACCGTCTTGGTGGGATTTTAGACTGGCCAATCCCTGCTCATCGCTTAACTCAAGGGAGAGTACTCCGCCGTCGTTATCCTTCAAAATGACCACGGCCTGGGGTATGGGCTCTGCCGTCAGCAGATTGGTCACAAACACATGCAGATCGCCGAGCATTTCTTTGGCCGTGATGCCAACGTCGCTGACGATCACGTGCTTCACCGTTTGACCACGCAGCGCCACCTGATCCCAAATCTCCCAGCGCTCCATTTCAGGCGGGAAGTAGAGCGCTTGGGTTTCATCGAAATTGAGCTGAATCACATACAAGGCGTTACCGTGCGCCTCCAGCACTTTGCTCAAGTCAAGCTCGGAGCGAATCCACCTATTTGTTTCACTACCGATTTCAATGATGCGGTCTTCAATCACTTCCCCATGGCGGAGGAAGTGGTAGCGGTTGTATTCATCAAATGCATAGGTGCTGGGCCGATAGGCATTCTCCTCGTAGAAGGCCAAAAGGTTGTCTTCAGTTACCTTTTTCACCTGCAGCCTCAGCCTGTTCACATTCATAGTGCGGAAGGCAATCCGCTTCGGGGCCGTACTCGTGAGAATAATTCCCCCATCGATAAATTCCACCGCCGGTTTCAGATCAGAAATCTGTACTTCCCAGAGATACTGGGAAGCAGCATCAAGTTTCCTACCGTGCACACTTTCTAGTCCTGGGAAAAACTCAATACTGTACTTTTCCCTGGGTCTAAACTCACCGGTTAAAAGCAGTTGATTACCTGTCGCTTGCACCGAAAAATCCACGGCAGGGGTAATGTTTAGGTAACCTTTGTAGTCCCGTCCTGTGGCTAGTTCGTCCGAAAAGGTGATGCGCAGGCGGGAAAAATCACCCGCTTTCTCCTCGGCAATGTGCACCACTTCCAAGACAGAAGCCAGGGGTGTTAAAACGTGATCGAACTTCAAGTCTTTCGCTAAGCCTAAGGGACCCCCCTTGAGCTCCACCTCCAAAACGCGGTAATGCTCTGGGTAGCGTTCCAACTCTTCTGATCTGATTTGGTAGGACAGTTTATCAGTTGTTTGGAGATTGTAGGGAAGTAAGCGGTCGCCAAGTTTGAGTCTGAGGTTATCTCTGAGCAGAGCCTGATCTACCCGTTCGGAAAAAGTGAGGGTGCCTGTGAAGTAAACCTGTCCTTCACCTCCCTGAGGCGCAGGTACAAAATGTCCACTGGCTTCAGTCAAACCCTGCCCCCGGGTGGAAAAGGCAAGGTTGAGCATTTCTCCCCCTTCAAGTGTTAGAGTTCCTGTGTAATCCTCCCTTGTGTACAAAGGTTCAGCCGGTTTAAAGACAAGGGTCTGGACATCTTCCCAATAGGCCGTGCCTTTGATCTCGGGTGAAAAGGCAAAGGGAC
>DGFC01000042.1 GCA_002391465.1 Firmicutes bacterium UBA3910
AGATGTGTATAAGAGAACGGTACTCGCCTATTTCCTCTACGGCGATAGGCTGGAGGAAGAAGTGATGCGGCGTTCTTACGACTATTACGAAAAGATCACCACCCACGACTCGTCCCTTTCCGCTTG
This sequence comes from Firmicutes bacterium UBA3910, assembly GCA_002391465.1. Lineage (GTDB taxonomy): Bacteria > Bacillota > Limnochordia > Darwinibacteriales > Darwinibacteriaceae > UBA3910. The sequence continues at coordinate 127 of DGFC01000042.1, forward strand.
TGTGTACAGCATTGTGGCGGCCCAATTGGGTTTGATCGACAAAGCGGCCTACTATTTCGGCGACTCGGCTAAGCTCGATCTGCTGGATACCCACGGTAACACAAAAGACGGACTGCACACCGCCAACTTGGGCGGCAGTTACATGGCTGTTGTCTTTGGCTTTGGCGGCCTGCGCATCCGGGAAGATAGAATAGACTTCAACCCCCAAGTGCCCCCGGGTTGGACAGGCTATCACTTTCAAATCCGCTACCGGGGGCGGAAAATCTTGGTGGATGTAAACCAAGACAGATGCCACTTTACCCTAACAGAAGGGGTACCCCTGCTCATTCACGTCCGGGGCCAGAGTTATCTCTTAGGCGATACGCTCGTGGTTTAAGCCGAGCAGAATCAATGAAAAAACGGGATCCCCGTATCTTTCCCTTGTTCGGAATAGATGCGGGGATTCTTTTGTGCCAAATACATTAGTTTACTTAAAAAGCGTAAAGTGATAAGTTTTTTCCGGTTCTCGCAAGGGGTTGGCAAAATGGCGCAGAATTTTCAACAAAACAGCACCTGCCAATATGTGTAATCGGCTGCGGCAGTCTGCTGTGGGGTTGATGTGACTAAGGGTTAAGAGTGAGGGGGAGGGAGGCTAATGCCGCAGATAATTAAGACTTACAGGCAGTCGGTTCCAGCTATGCGGTTTATCGGCAAAAAGTACGGCTTTGAGGATCGGGTCGATGGCCATTTCGGTGCGCTGTGGCAGCAGTGGTTTGCCAATGGTTGGTTTGAGGAGATCGAAAGGGTATGCAACTGCAAAGGACTTTACGAAGACAGCGATGCCACCATCGGGTTAATGCGCTGGAAAGGGGAAGAGCCTTTCCAATACTGGATAGGGATGTTCTGCCCGCCGGATACGGAAGTTCCGGAAGGTTTTCTCTCCGTTGACTTTCCGGCAGCAGATTTAGGTGTTTGTTGGGTGTACGGCAGGGAGTGGGAGGTTTATGGGTATGAAATGGAATGTGCAGACAGTCTGAAAAAGGATGGTTTTGAGATCATTCCTGACGAGGAAGGTGCCTATTGGTTCTTTGAAAGGTATGCCTGCCCCCGCTTCACAACTCCCGATGAACAGGGCAAGATCATTTTAGACATCTGCCAATACGTGAAAAAAGCGTAGCAAATAGATACTCTGGTCTCGCAGAAGATAAAGTGGCTGGAACAATATATTGTTTCAGCCACTTTTTGTCGACCGCTAAACTCCAATGGGCTGAGGGAGGTTTTTGCGAAAGGCTCAGAGAATTACTGTTTGGTGCAGAGAAAGAGTGTTTGTTATCGAAATAGATCAGGGAGGTTATTTAGTGAAAAGCAGATCCCAGCTATGCAAAGGCCTTGTCATGGTGTTCTGTTTCTTGTTCGTGCTGGTACCAGCCGCGTTGGCCCAGGCAATGCCCACCAAGGATGAAGAACATATTTTCGCCAACGGTATCCCAGTTGTCTTTAAAGAAGGGGAAGACGGCAAGACTAACATGTACCTGGCCAGCGATACCGAGTTCGTTTCTCCCGTTTTCACAGATGTAAGTGATTACATAATCTACGCAGGTTGGCCAGACGGAGACCGGGAAGGTGACACCTCCCTAACCTTTTTGAGCGGTCAGTTCAATAACATGATCTACGGCGGCAGCCTCATGGGTTCCGTCACCGGTAATACCAACATTGTGATCAAGGGCGGTACGTTTAACTCCAGCCTTTTTGGTGGCGGCGCCTTAGCGCCCCTCAATGGCGATACCAATATTGTGTTTGAAGACGGCGTGATCCTCGGCGCCATTTTCGGCGGGGGCCGAGAAGAAGGGGCTGACGTGAATAACGCAGCGATAACAGTGAGCGGCGGCACGGTTGCTTTTCTCCATGGCGGTGGTTGGAAGTCGGCAACCAACCATGCAACCACCATGATCAAAGGGGGTACAGTGACCGAGTCCGTGTACGGCGGCGGTTTGGGCCCAACGTCATCCGTGAACACCACAATGGTCCTGATTGAAGGCGGGGAGTTAAAGTTTGTCTGCGGCGGCAGTGCCCAAGGCGTTGTTGGTGGTACCGCCCAGATGTACATCCTCGGAGGCACTTTCAGCCAGACTGTTTTCGGCGGAGGGGGCAGCACTGGTGTGACGAATAGCACGTATGTGGTGATTGAAGATGGAAACTTCAACTGGGTTTACGGCGGTGGTAGTTCTGGTCCGGTGACAGGTGGAACGCTGTTGATCATTAACGGTGGTACCTTTAATGAGCTTGTATCAGGCGCTGGCTTGGACGAGGCGGCCCCTGTGGCTGAGGCTGATCTGGTGATCAACAACGGCATCTTCAACGGCAACATCTTCGCCGGCGGTTACTGCAGCCCAGTGGAGGGAACGGCAAGACTGACTATTAACGGTGGAATGTTCGCCAAGGCTGTGCTTGGCGGTGGCTGTTTAGATACTGCCGTGGTTAATAACGTGGAGATGGCAATCAATGGCGGCCTCTTTGATGGTTATATCTACGGCGGTGGTTACCAAGCCCAGGTAACAGGGTCTGTCTATATGGAACTGAACGGCGGGGGCTTTGGCAGGATTTACGGCAGCGGTCAGGAAAGCGGCATAGCCGGGGACTTGGAGATGCACCTTAAAGGCGGTTTCTACAAAGATGATGTGCTTGCCACGTTGAACTCGGATGCTGCTGTTATAGATGGCAGGGCAACCATTTTCGTGTATCCTGAAGCGGAATTGGCTGAGGGAATTCAGGTTCAGGCCCGCTACATGGTTGGCGAAGGCTCGGAAGTGATTAACGTCACTGACGATGCAGATAAATAACAAATTAGAGGAGGAATGCAGACTTGCTCAAAAAACAACACCTTAATCCGTATCTGCCTTCGTGGGAGTACATCCCCGATGCAGAACCCCATATCTTCGATGGACGGGTTTATATCTATGGTTCCCACGATCGCTTTAACGGTTGGGTTTACTGTCTGAACGACTACGTGTGCTGGTCCGCGCCGGTGGATGACCTTTCCGATTGGCGCTACGAAGGTGTGATCTACAGAAAGACGGACGATCCCCTCAACCCAGACGGTCATATGTGCCTCTACGCACCGGATGTAACCAAGGGGCCCGATGGCCGCTATTACCTCTACTACGTGTTAGATAAGGTCCCGGTTGTCTCGGTGGCGGTGTGTGATACGCCCGCAGGGAAGTATGAGTTTTATGGTTATGTCCAGTATCCTGACGGTACACGCCTAGGTGAACGGAAAGGGGACCAACCCCAGTTTGACCCGGGTCTGCTCACGGAGGGGGATCGGACTTACATGTACACCGGTTTTTGCAGCCGAGGGGACAAATCCCGGTTGGGAGCGATGGCAACCGTTTTAGGACCCGACATGCTCACCATTATTGAAGAGCCGGTAATTATCTCCCCCAGCGAACCGTATGCCGCCGGCACAAGCTGGGAGGGGCACGAATTCTTTGAGGCTCCCTCCATGCGCAAGCGGGGAGACACCTATTACTTCGTCTACTCTTCCATCCATATGCACGAACTGTGCTATGGCACGAGCAAACATCCCACCAAGGGATTTGAATACCAAGGTGTGATTATCAGCAACGCTGATGTAGGTATCGACAGCTACAAACCTGTGAACAAGCCCATGTTCTACGGCGGCAACAACCACGGCAGCATTATCGAGATTAACGGCCAGTGGTACGTGTTCTATCACCGCCACACCAACGGCACCAACTTCAGCCGGCAGGCCTGCCTGGAGAAAATTGAAATGACCGAGGACGGCAGAATTATCCAGGCTGAGATGACCTCCTGCGGTTCGATAGCGCCCCTCGTGGGCAAGGGCGAATACCCGGCGTATCTTGCCTGCAACCTGTTCTGCGATGAGGAGTCCCTGTACACCGACTTTTCCGCTTCCTGGATGGACAACAAGTTCCCAAAAATTACCCAGGACGGTAAAGACGGGGATATGGAAATCGGGTACATCCAGAATATGAAGGACTCGGCCACCGCAGGCTTTAAGTACTTCGACTGCCAGGGCATCACCCAAGTGGGAGTAAAGTGGCGCGGCTACTGTAATGGTGTGTTTGAAGTGAGAACCGCCTGGGATGGGGAAGTGCTTGGAACCATTCCGGTGGGATTCGCTAACATCTGGACGGAACGTGTTGCAGACATTAGAATCCCGGACGGGACCCAAGCCCTGTACCTCACTTTCCGCGGTTCAGGCAGCGCCAGTCTGGGCTCAATTATTCTCCGTTAACAAGCAAGGGAGGACAGGCAAACCTGTCCTCTTTTTTGTATATCCCGAAGCAGCTGGAAGAGTGCAGGAACGATAGAGTATTTTGCTGCGAATTTGCAGTCGGAACAAAAGTGCTGAGAGGACGAGGACGATGCAGTACGATGTAACGAATCCTGAAGAATATTTGGATATGCTTGAAGACGACTGGCGGAGGGACAAACTCCTGGAGGTGCGCCGGCTTATCTTGGAGCACGGCCCGGAGTTGGAAGAGAGTATCAAGTATAAAATGCTCGCTTACGGTACGGAACAAGGGGATGTTTTCGGCCTTAACGCCCAAAAGGGGTATGTCAGTCTGTATGTGGGTGATATCAGCAAGATCCCGAACGCTAGCGCATTGCTAGAACCGTTCAATATTGGGAAGGGCTGCATCCGGATCAGGAAGTCTATTGACATTCCCAAGACTGGACTGGAAGAGTTTATTCGTTCGGCTGTAGCTCTTTGGAGAAAAGGAGAGGATAGTTCCTGCTAGTCAGAGGGAAACAAAGGGGACTCGTCGGTATGGAACCAAGGGAGTGGGGTAAGCATGTGCTGGGCGGGATCATGGGCATAGGAGTTGCAGACGCGCTGGGTGTGCCTGTTGAGTTCATAGCTAGGGAAGCCTTGGAGCGAGACCCGGTGGTTGGCACAGCTGGGACTGG
>DGFC01000074.1 GCA_002391465.1 Firmicutes bacterium UBA3910
CATCTTAGGTATCGGCCCCATCACTGGTACGCGGGAGGCAGAGTTAGACCTGCCTGTGCTGAAGAGTGGCCGAACAACAGGTGTTACCCAAGGGATTGTGCTCTTACTCAATGCCGCAGTACGGGTAAGCTACGGGCCGGTCGGAACCACCATATTTACCGACCAAATTATCAGCGATATGCCCAGCGCCCCTGGGGATAGTGGTTCCCTGGTGGTGGACAATGAAAGACGGGCCGTAGGTCTGCTCTTCGCTGGCGGCAATGGTTTGACCATCTGCAATCCCATCTCCCAAGTGGAGCGCCTGCTCCAAATTAGTATGCTGCCCATATAAAAACGGTTGCTTGCCTCCGCAAGCAACCGTTTGGTTCTTATCGTACTAGAGACCTAGTTTGACGCGTAGTTTTTCCAGCATATCAGTGGTCATGCTGGCCAGGTCATATTTCGGATTCCAACCCCACTCTTCCCGTGCTGCACTGTCGTCGAGGGAGTTCGGCCAAGAATCGGCAATAGCTTGCCGCACCGGATCCACGTCGTAGGTCATCTCGAACTCAGGAATATGCTTCTTGATTTCGGCCGCAATGTGCTCGGGAGCAAAGCTCATGGCGGTAATGTTAAATGCATTACGGTGGATCAGTTTGTCCGGATTGGCCTCCAACAGGGTAGAAATAGCCATCAAAGCATCGGGCATGTACATCATATCCATCTTGGTGCCTTCGGCGATAAAACTGGAGTAGCGTTTATGTTTCAGGGCGTCGTAATAAATGTGGACAGCGTAGTCAGTTGTGCCTCCGCCGGGTAGGGTAGCGTAGGAGATTAGTCCGGGGAAGCGAACGCCCCTAGTATCCACCCCGTATTTGAGGTAGTAATAATCACACAACAGCTCGCCGGTAACTTTGGTTATGCCGTACATGGTACTGGGCCTTTGTATTGTGTCCTGAGGCGTATTGTCCTTGGGCGTTGAATCACCGAAAACCGCAATGGAGCTGGGCGTACAGACGGCACAGCCTTCTTCCTTGGCCACCTCCAGCACGTTGTAAAGTCCGTTGATGTTAACATCCCAGGCCAGAGCAGGATTTTGCTCTCCCACTGCCGATAGAATGGCAGCTAAGTGTACTATTGTGTCCACCTTGTACTGCTTCACTACCTCCGCGATGCGCTCGCCATCTGTTACATCAATGACCTCAAAGGGACCCGATTCTATCAGGTCCTGCTGGCCTTCGCTGGCCGAACGGCTGCTGGCAATGACGTTTTGCTTACCGTAAATCTCCCGCATTGCTACCGTGAGTTCCGATCCGATTTGGCCCAAAGCCCCAGTAATCAATACTCTTCTCATGCCAATACCTCCGTTGGTAATAACCCTTTTTGTTTAGTGTAATATTGCTGTAAGGTAATTATATCACAATCAAGGGGTGTAATGTACTCTTTTCGTAATATCCTCGCTAACCCTTTCTGCTGGCGCGTTACACGTCTTTTTTATTTTTTCTTAAGAAGGTTGAATTGTTTGCCGATATGGGTTAATATGGAAAAGGTAGAATTTGGAAAGAAGTGACAGGAAATGCCTGCCACTTGGTGATAATGTCGCAGCAGGGAGTGGTTGAACATGGATTACGAACACCAAACCCCTTTAACAGGGGGATTATTTCATCAACTTATGGACAATTTGCCCAGTGGACTGCTTGTCTTGGAACTACCTACCGATAGTGGTGTAGACTGCACCGAAGGTAGGATCATTGCCTGCAACGCTGCCTCAGAAGAGTACTTCGGCAGCAAGTGCCAAGATTTGGTAGGTCAAAGCATCGCCACAAATCTCCCCCACTGTCTGGAGGCCTGGCTTGCTGAACACGAATGGGAAATCTGCGCCGGTGAAGAAGTTGCGTCAGAGATCTACTGCGGTAGGTTGAAGCGCCGATACGATGTGAAGTTTACCTGGCTGGAGCCGGGGGCGAAATGCGCTATCATTTTATCTGATATTACCCAAGCACACCATGATTCCCAGTGGCGAGAGGAGAGCGAGGCAAGGCAGACCTACCTAACTGAGTTGGGTGATGTTTTGAGTACGGTGGACTGTGCCGAAGAAGCGAAGCATCAGGCAGTTACGCTCCTCTGTGAACATTTGGGCGACTGCTATGCCTGTTTTGTGGAATATGATGGGAACAGGCTGGTGAGCGAAAACGAGGCCGATCTGGTTGTTCCCATCATCCAGGAGAACAAGCCGGTTGCCTATCTACTTGTAACGCCCAAGGAACGGCGGATTTGGACAAACGAGGAAGTGAAGCTGGTCAGCTTGAGCGCTCAGCGCACCTGGTCAGTAGTCTCCAGGCTGAGATTAATGGATGCTCTGCAGAAAAGTGAGCAGACGGCTGTGGCCTTGGCGGAGAGACTGAAGGCAGTGGATGAGAGAAAGAACGACATGATTGCCATCCTCTCCCACGAACTCCGTAATCCCATGGCTGTGATATCCGCTTGCCTTGATCTAATGGAGCTTACCCATAAGAACACCGAGATTCAGCACACCCTTGATCGTATGCGCGAGCAGATTGATACGCTGACCGGGATTGTGGACGATCTACGGGATGTCACTCTCCTATCAGACGGTGGGTTAGAACTCAGAAAAGAGGCTACCGATCTCTGCCGGGTAGTGCTGCACGTGCTGCAGGATTTGGATCAGGACTTCCAAGCAAAGGGTGTTAAGCTTGAGTATGATCTGCCGCTACAGCCCGTTGTGGTGAACATCGATCCGGTGCGGATTGGTCAGTGCGTGGTTAGTGTGACAACCAACGCCTTAAGGTTTTCACCCCAAGGCGGGACTGTGAAAGTGACCCTTAGATACACTGACAATACTGCAGCCATTACAGTCCAAGATGAAGGCCCGGGCATTGCCCCTGGACTGCTGGAGAACGTTTTCGACCCCTTTGCGAAAGGCAGCAAACCCAGGCGGAGGGCGGTGACAGGCAGGATCGGGGTTGGCCTGACCGTAGTCCGCAGTGTATTTACAGCCCATGCGGGATGGGTTAAGGCGGAGAATGTTCCCGATGGGGGAGCACTTTTCACCCTTACTCTACCCCTTTATTCCATTGCTGAGGAGAGAGGAAGCGTGGAAAAAGAACAGCTTACCATTCTCTGCATTGAGGACAATGAAGCCCTTGCTGAAACGCTCCAGCATATCTTCAGCCTGTACGGACACGAAACCCATCTCGCCTATTCCGGTAGGGATGGGCTGGTCAAGGCAGAGGAACTCATTCCCGATGTGATCTTTTGTGATCTGGGCTTGGAAGGTATGAACGGCTTGGATGTGGCGAGAAAAATAAGGGCCAATCCGGCCCTCAACGACACCTTGTTAGTTGCCCTAACCGGCTACACTTCCGATTACGATAAAGAACTGGCCAAGGAGAGCGGTTTCGATCTCTACGTGGCCAAACCATTTCAGATAGCTACCATCGAGGAAATCCTGGCAAAGGTTCAGGCAGCTGCGGGATAAAACGAAACTCCACGGGGGACCGTGGAGTTTTTCGCATCAGCGGTACCATTCCTTTTTCCACATTTCCCGCTGGCAGATAGTCTCAAAGCCAAGGGCGGCATAAAACTCGGGGACGCCTCCGAAACAGTAGGTGGCTCCCAGTTCCTTGGTTTTTTCCATTGCCTCTACCAAAGCGGCCTTGGCCAGTCCCATACGGCGATAGGCGGGCACGGTGGCCAAGGGTTCGAGGTAGGCATAGTTGTTCCTTTCATCAAACCACATTCCGGCAAAGCAGGCATAATCCCCGTCCGGAGCCTTGATTACGGTAGTCAAATCCGGGCGGAAGTTTGGGCCGCTCTGCATTTGCAGACGACAGTCAATGTCATCGTCGGGTTTATCACCGTGGTTAGAACTCTGCCACAGGCACTCGTGTATTTTCGCGGGATCATTTTCCTCTACCAATGAGATGGCGGCAAATCCGGGCGGAAGTTCGGCCTCGGGGAAGGGTTTGGAGTAGGGGAAGATCCGTACCGGTTCGCT
>DGFC01000133.1:0-1904 GCA_002391465.1 Firmicutes bacterium UBA3910
CCCTCCACAAAGGAGCCGCGGATGGTACCGGCAGGGACAATGGCCACCGCTACCGGTTCGTAAGCGTCACCTTCCGCCTGTTCTACCGCGTAGATGTAGGCGTCGCTAATTAGACTACCCAAAGGCTCTTCCCTATGTTGGGCACCAATTTCAAAGGAAGGTGTGAAACTGAAAGGTGAGTGGGCCAATACCTGATCAAACTCCAGGCCAAAACGGGCTAGATACTCCGTTTCCACTATCTCTTTGTACTCGGCAATAACCCCCAATAGCTCACCGTCTTCCGCCACACTCTCGTCAATAGGCTTAAGACTGTATTCCACCAACTCCCAGCCATCCCCCTGTCTGGCCAGGCGGATAACCCCTAAGTTCATCCCGTATTCACCGCAGGATCCTATCACAGTATTGCCAACAAGCAGCGGTTCAGGCAGCAGCGTGTGGCTGTGACCAGAGACAATCACATCGATCCCAGGAACTTCCTTGGCTAACATCTCATCTTCCGTTTTGGGGCTCTTCCCGTCCGTACCTGCGTGGGAGAGGCAGATTACCAAGTCTACGCCCTCTTCGTTTCTGAGAATGTCGACAATGCGCTGGGCGGCATCCAGGTACTCCTCAAAGGCAACCTCGGACATGGGTGCGTTAGAAGCGGCGTCCCTGCCCATTAGGCCGAAGACACCAATCTTAACGCCTTTTTTCTCCAGCACCACATAGCTTTTCACCGGGTATCTGTGCATAGCAGTCTGAAGCTGCTCTAGGGTGGGCGTTAGGTTCCCCTCTTCATCCAGGGGAAAGAGGATGTTCGAGGCCACTATCTGGGGTAACCGTTCCCCACTCTCCTTAGCCGCCGTTATACTCTCCGCTAAACCCTTGGCCCGAAAATCATATTCATGGTTGCCAAAAGTAACCACATCATAGCCCATCCTACCCATCAGACGGAGTTGGGGCGCATGGCTCGCGAAAATGGTTTGGAAAAGCGTACCCATGGAGAAATCTCCCCCGTCCAGGAGGAGCAACTCCGGATCCCGCTCTCTCTCGGCATTAATGGCTGCAAGCAGCCTGGCATAGCCACCCACAGCCGTTATCTCCCCATCCAACAGCACTGTATAGGGCAGCAGATGGTCATGGAGATCGTGGGTGAACAGGATGGTCAAACTCTCAGCCCCCGCCGCCGCTGGCGCGAACAGGATGCTGAACATAAGGAACAAAATTAGTACGACTTTACGCGGTGATTGCCTCTTCTCCACTTTCCAACCTCTTTCCATTCTTTTCTCCTCAAGCTGGTTAGTTTTCCACACTAAGCCAAATGGCTGATTAAATCGTCGCGCTCACTTAAGGCGAACTGCCCCCGCTCCAGTTTCCAATACTGAACTGGGCTGTTGAGCTTACTCAGGCGTTCGAGCAGGCTGCCGTGGCAAGTTAGCACAAAGATCTGGTGCCGTTTGGCAACTTCGCTCAAAATCCCTAACGTTTCGTCCAGATGGGGCCCATCGAAATTGGCCATGGAATCGTCGATGATGATGGGCAGGGCAGGCTCAATCTCCAGAATCCGGCTTAAACGCACAGATAGATACAGCTGTTCCCGTGTTCCCCGACTCAGAATGGCTGCCCCTTGCCGATCATCCGTACCGGACAGCACTGCCTGGAAATCCTCTTCCAAAAGGTTTTTGCCAGGTTCCACCCCGTCATACTCCCCCTGGGTAATGCGGCTGAAGATGCGACCCGCACCTGCCATCAGGCTGTCCTTCATCTGATCAAGGAGAGTACGCTCCGTCTCCTGGAGGAGGAACTCGGCCGTCCGGTTCAGGGCATATGCCTCTGCCAGGCGCCGCAGTTCGCTGCGGTTGTGATCTATTTTCTGCTTGGCCACCTCAAAGTCCCGCTGGCTGAAGAGCCGTTTCAGCTCTTCC